>JAFTVD010000026.1 GCA_017465945.1 Alphaproteobacteria bacterium
TAGAGCAGAGGACTGAAAATCCTCGTGTCGGGGGTTCGATCCCCTCTCTGGCCACCACTTTTAAAGCTCCCTATTTTGGGAGTTTTTTTATTGTATAAAATGAAAAATATCTTCACTATAAATCTAAGATAAAATTTTATTTGTAGTGCCTTGCTACGAAGGCTTTGCCTTCTTTTTTCGGCGAACAACTAAACGTTGCTTCAAACTTTGTTTATCGCAACGTTTAGAGAAGTTTCAAACTCACATTGTGAGTTCTCACCCTATTTTGTTTTTAGCATAAAAAAAAACTCCCGCTAAGGAGTTTAAAGCTATAGTAAGTGGCGCACTCGGCGGGGTTCGAACTCACAACCTTCTGATCCGTAGTCAGATGCTCTATCCAGTTGAGCTACGAGTGCTTGACTGAGGATATTTATACCTCTTATTTTTTATTTGTAAAGCTATTTTTTTGTTTTTTTTGTTTTTTAGAGCTAACCTTTTGTTTTTCGCTATATATTTTTTTATTGCTTGATTTTTTATGATTTAATTCCTAAATAATATTTGTAAGTTATTTATAGGAGTTATGATGGAAATTGAATATATTTATCCTGATCCAGATGATAAGGATTTAAAAAAACAAATTAAACAAATGCAACGAGAAAATACTCTTGGATGTTTAGTGCTTGGTTTATTTATTTTAGGTGGTTTGTTTCTTTTTTTAACAATGCTTCCTATTATTTTAGTTGTTTTTGGTTATTCTATTTTGTTTTTAAGTGTGTATATACTTTATAAGGCATATTTGGAGGATTTTGTATTAACACTTATTGATAAGATAAAAAATAGATAAAACAAAACCCCGCTTAAACGGGGTTTTGCTTTTTTAATCTTCGCTATCGTCATCTAGCATATCATCATTATCAAAATCATCATCATAGTCATCATCATAGTCTTCTGTATCATCATCAAGCATATCATCATCTTGTTCTTGATTTTGACCTGCTAACATTAATGCTTCTTGAATTTCTGATTTTTTACGGCGACCTCTTCGTTTTTTAGCTGGAGCTTTTTTAGATAATGCTCCTATTACATAGTTGCCTACAATTTTATACAAATCTACTAAATGACCATTTAACATGTGATCGCCCTCTTCGATGAGCGCAAAATCAACATCTACATGGCGTTGAGTATTTAGTCTTGTTGCTAATTGCTCTACTAATTTTGCTTCTACAATATCATCAAGTCCGCCTTGAATCATAAGGCCTGATGTTGGACATGGAGCTAAGAAACTAAAATCTTTTTCATTTGCTGGAGGAGCAACTGCAATGAAGTTATTAATATCTGGGCGACGCATTAATAATTGTAAGCCAATCCATGCACCGAAAGAATAGCCAGCTATCCAACATTGGCGAGCATCTGGATGATTTGCTTGTAACCAGTCTAAAGCCATTGTAGCATCAGATAATTCACCTGGGCCATCTTCAAACTCTCCTTGTGAGCGACCTACTCCTCTAAAATTAAAACGAAGTACTGAAAAGCCTAAATCCTTAAAGCATGTAAACAAAGCGTATGCTACTTTGTTATTCATTGTTCCACCATATTGTGGATGTGGATGTAAGATTAATGCTACAGGTGCATCATCACGTTTTGCTTTGTGATAACGACCTTCTAGTCTTCCTGCGTGTCCATTTATAATTACTTCTACCATTTGTATAACTCTTTTTTACCTTGATTACATTTAATTTTATCTTATTTTAGATTAGTAATCCTTAATTTGGATTTAACAATTATGGGAGTTATAACAAAAATGAATTCAAATTTCAAGCAATTTTTATCTGAACTTGATACGATTATCAAAAAAGATCCTGCAACTTCAAATAGATTGGAGGCTTTTTTATGTAGTCCTGGATATCATGGCATATTATTTTATAGGCTTTCTCATAAGTTTTGGAGGTTAAACTGGAGGTTAACGGCGAAGTTAATTTCACAAATTGGGAGATTTTTTACTGGAGTTGAAATACATCCTGGTGCTAAAATCGGTAAAAATTTCTTTATTGATCATGGTATGGGCGTTGTTATTGGCGAAACAACTATTATTGGCGATAATGTTACGATGTATCATGGGGTAACATTAGGTGGTACTTCTTCTATTAATAGCAAAAAAGGTGAAAAAAGACATCCTACAATAAGAGATAATGTTGTTATTGGTGCTGGAGCTCTAGTTTTGGGGCCTATTGAGGTTGGAGAGAATGCAAAAATTGGGGCAAACGCTACTGTTGTTAAAAATGTAAAAGCAAATACAACAGTTATTGGTGTTGCAGCTCATAAAGCAATGGATACTAAAAATCAATCATTTGTAGCATATGGTATTAGTGGTTCAACTATTGACCCTTATGAAAAGAGAATTGAGGAACTTGAAAAACAATTAAAAAAATTAAGCAAAGAACATTAAAAAAATAAATGACGCTTTATTTGTTGCTTTTAGATGAGAGATAAGATGATAGGAATAAATCTATTTCACCATCTAATACAGCTCTATCATCAGATGTTTCTGCCCCAGTTCTTAAATCTTTTATCATTTTATATGGCTGTAAAACATAGCTTCTAATTTGATACCCCCAACCATTATCACCTTGTTCTTCCCATTGTTGTTCGGAAGCTTGCTCTTTTTTTCGTTGCTCAATTTCATAAAGTTTAGCCTTTAACATATTCATTGCATGTTCACGATTGGCAAATTGTGATCGTTCTGTTTGGCAAGATACAACGACTCCTGATGGGATATGAGTTAAGCGAACTGCCGATTCGGTCTTGTTAACATGTTGCCCTCCTGCTCCTGATGAGCGATATGTATCCATTTTTATATCGGCTGGGTTTATTTCTATATTTATTTTATCATCAACAACTGGATAAACATTTATTGAGGCAAAACTTGTGTGACGTCTGGCGTTACTATCAAAAGGAGATATACGAACTAAACGATGAACACCACCCTCACCTTTTAACCAACCATAGGCATTAAGGCCTGTGATTTTAATTGTTGCAGATTTAAGTCCTGCGACATCACCTTCTGTTTCCTCAATATATGAAACTTTGTAGTTATGCTTTTCGGCCCAGCGAGAATACATTCTAAGGAGCATTTCTGCCCAATCTTGAGCTTCTGTACCACCTGAGCCCGAATGAACTTCTAGATAGGTATCATTTTTATCAAACTCTCCAGAAAGCAGGGATAAAAGTTCTTTTTGTTTTGCATCTGATTTTAAGTTTTCTAGATGAGAATATATATCTTTTAGCATATCTTCATCATTTTCTAGTTCTGCTAGCTCTATCATTTCTTCATCGCTTGCAAGCGAATCGATTAAATTTTCATAAAAAGAGATGTTTTCATCTAAGATATTTTTTTCTGATGTTAGTTTTAGTGCCTCTTCTTGATTATCCCAAAGAGTTGGCATCGATGTTAAATGTGCTAATTCTTCTTGGCGAATTTTAGCATTATCGTAGTCAAAGAAACCTCCGTAATGTTTCAGAGCTTTCTTTTATTTCTTTTATTATATTATAAAATTCTGCACGCATATTTAATCTCCTTTTATTTTGGTGATTGTACGTAAATCTCTTTATTTGTAAAGTTTTTTTTAAGTATCTTTTGTTAAATTTAAGTAAAAGTGAGGAAAATATGAAAGAAATTGAGTTAATTATTGAGCATAGTAAGCATTTTAGAGTTCGCTATGGGGAAATTAAATATATAATTATTCATTGTTCTACAAAATCTCCTTATGAGCAAGTTAAACAACTAGACCAGTTAGGGTTAAGTGCGCACTTTATTATTGGTAGAGATGGGAAAATTATCGAAAATTTGAGCGTTGATAACGTTGCTTATCATGCAGGAATTAGCTCTTGGGATAAATCTTTAGATAAATCACTTAATGAATATTCTATTGGAATTGAACTTGAAGCACCTACGCTTGGACAACTAAAAAGCGACTATACAAACAAACAAATTAGAAGTTTATTAAATTTGCTTGATTATTTGGTGGTTTGTTATGGAATAAGAAAAGAAAACATATTAGGACATAGTGATATTGCACCAGACGGAAAGCCTGATCCTGGGATTGGCTTTCCATGGAAAACATTAGCAAATCACGGTTTTGGATTATGGTATGATTTAAGAAGTTTAGATAAATCAATAGATGAAGTCGAATTATTAGACAAGATTGGTTATAATATTGATAATCTAAAAGCAACACGCATTGCATTTTGCCGTCATTTCTTACCAAGTGAAGTTGATAAAAAAGTTGAGGTTAAATGGCTAGTTGATAATGTGTTTGATGATGTATTTGAGATAAAAAATAAAGAAAAATACCTTAAAACATTGAGGGCAGTTGCAAAAGTTTATACAAAAAACAAAGAAAAATGATATTTTTATTGCTTTAAAGCTGTTTTTTTGATATACTCATTTTATGTTAAGTATAAGGACTATGGCTATGGCTCGAAAAATTAATAAAAAAAAGAAGTTTTTAAAGGTTGCAAAGAAAAAACTATTAAAGCCTGTTGGTATTGCTATTGGGGTTAGTTTATTTATTTATCTTGTAGCAGGCTTATTTGTTTTAAGAAAAGATTTAAGTGATTTAGATAAACCACATTTTGTTATTACGCCTATTAGTTATGAATTTAATAATTTAGAATTTATGCACTTACTATTGACGGTGCAAGAAATTAAAAAAGATAGAAAATCTTATGATGAGTTGGTAAAATTTGCAAATAGTGATTTTCCTAGTCCTTGTCCGATTAAATTAGAAAAGAAATTATATGATATGAATTGGGATAGTCTTGCCTTTTTATCTCGTGTAAAGAAAATGTTTGAAATGACGAAAATTTATGATCGTGTTCTTAGAATTGATGAATCTATTGACTTACTTAATATTGAAGTTGAAGAAAAACGAGCAAACATGTTTACATATAGACAACTTGACTTATTAAAAGATGAACGCAATAAAGTTGTACAAGAAAATTTCACAAACGAAGAATATAACTTTATTAGTGTTTACTATGGAACAATTTTAGAAATAAAGCGGTAGTATTTTAAGCTGTACCGCTTTGTTTGATGTATGCTTTCATATCAATAGAGCTTAAGGATTTGGCTTTTTCCCATTTTTCTTCAAATTTGGTATCAAACATTAAGTCTGTATTGGTATCAATAATTAGCCACTTGTTATTAAATATTTCCCATTCTAATTCACCTTTATCCCATTTGCAATGGCCCATGGCGATAATTTTCTTATCTGGTCCTATTCCATCTAAGATTTCTTGTAAGACACCAAAAGATGTTGATATAGCAATGTTGCCTTGAATTTTTGCATTTGGATCAGAGGTGGTGGTATCATCTGTTGGAAATAATACAAAACCATGAGCAGGATTTTCTGGTCCTCCTTGGTATAAATCTTCATAAACGTTTTTAAAGGATGTTTCATCTTCTGATTTATTTTTCTTACACTCAATACTTGCTGTGCCAAATAATAATTTATTTATTATGATACCTTTGGTGCCTGATGGGGTTGATTCTGTAATATATACAACAGAATGGTCAAATGTTTCGTTTTCACTTTCACCTATATAAACAAGGCATTTACCAACAAGGCAATCATTATTGTTATCCATATTAGTTTTAGATGTTTTTTTATTTTTTAGCATTGTAACTTGTGTCTTTCCTATAAAAGTTTATTTACATTTGATATTTGTGTTATATATTCTATCATATCTTAACATTTTTTTAATTCAATTATAAAATATGATGAAAAAGCTTATTATATATATAGGAACTATTTTTTTTATTTTCAACTCAGTTTCCTGTTTGGCTTCAGAGGAGACTAAAGGCGATTTTAATGATGTTGGAAATAAGATTGAAGAAGTATATAAAATAAAAAATTTAGATAAAGGTAGAGTTACTAAAAAACAACCTCTAATTAGGTCAAACAAAAAAATAGCAACAATACTTATTTTACCATATTTAGCAGATAAAATTTATGAGGGTGATAAGATAGATGGTGATTTAACACCTTTTTTGGAAGCTGTTTATCCAGATACAGATATTGAAAAACTTAAGTATTTTGCAGATATTCTTAAGGCTTTTGTTATTGTAAAAAGATTTTATGTGAAATCTGTTAACAAATTAAGATATCATGTAAATGCAAAAAATATTTTTCCTAAAGATGCTCCAATTATAGCAAAAGAAGGTGAATATGCAAAAGAATATGTCGATTTAACAAAACAAACATCGGATCAAGAATATAAAATTTATAATAAACCATATAAGTATATAGAATATGATAGAGGAGAACTTGGGGAACCTGTTAGGATGATGGATAAAAACTATACACCTCCTCCTGATGTTGATGAGCTTACCCTTGCTATATTTGAGTTTAATATTCCAAATATTGTAAAAGCACTGAAAAAAATGCCTAAAATTAATGATGGTTCTTTTGAAAAAGCTTATATTGGTGAGAATAATTTAAGTGCTAGAATATTGTTTGATACATCTTTATTAGGTGATAAAGAAGAAGTTTTAGGAGTTTTAGAGGTTAATGTTCCAAAAGGATTTTATATTAATGGCGATTTCTTAAATAAAACAACAAAACCTAGATTTATCTTAAAAGAAGAAGGGGTAGAAGATTACAATGTTAAAGATTATCAATTTTTTATGCCCTTACCTCTTGGGGTACAAAAAAACAATAAGGCAAGTCGTTTATTGCATGGTGTGGTTAATTTTCCATTTAGTGTTAAGCGAAAAGATGTTACTAAAGCATTAATGGTTGCTGGTGATTTTTATTTTGAGCTATGTGATATAGCAAATAATTGTAAAATAGTAAAAACAGAGCACAAAATTCGTCTTAAACCAAGTTTAGATGAAAGAGTGTCTTTATATAATAATTATGTAACACAAGCTCACACTCATTTACCTTCTAGTTCAATAAGGTATGCGAAAATAGCAAATGCTTTTTATGATAAAGATAAAAAGGTTTTAGATGTTGTTATAAAAACAGATAAAAAAGTTAGTAATGTTGCTGTTATGGTGGAAGATGGGTATAAAACTAATTTTTTAAACCCAAGATATCAAATAAACGAAGATGAGATTATAGCTAGTTTTGATGTTGTGGGGGAAAATGCTGAAATCTTAAATAATGATGTAGGTATTAGTGTTTTACTTGATGATTTTGATGTGATGAGAAACACTATTTTACCTGAAATAAAAGTAGAAAAATTTGATATAAAACAGTTTATAACACCATTTAAGAGTTATCTTTTAGGGGTATTGGTTGTTTTTATGAGTGGTGGATTTTATTTATTTTTATTATTTACTAAACTTATTGCTAACAGAGATGATAGATATAAGATTTTTGCTAGATATGTTTTAGGAACAATAGTTGGTATAACATTATTTTCAATTTTGTTTACGGGAAATAATTTAGGTCAAATATATTTAAATCCTTGGTTACTTGTTGCTAATTGTTTTGTATTAGCATCTTTATTATATTCGATTGTTTTTAATTTTGATTTTATTTTGTTTAGGCCGTTAAAGAAGTTTATAAAATATGGATTTTTTAGCGGTCTATTGATTGTATATTTAGGTATTTTGACACCTTTTTATGAAAATTTTATAGAAAATATTACGTCTTCTAAAATTTTAATGAGTAATAAAATTAATATAATTGGAATGTTTTTGGCTGGAATGATGAGTGTTTCATTATTTGGTTTTGTGTTTTATAAGAAAAATATAAGGTTTTCTTTGGAATTAAAGAACTTTAATTTAATGTATATTCTTTTTCATGTAGCATTTATTTTTTGGATTTTGTATAATTGCTTAGGAATGGTGGTTTGTTTGATATTAACTTTTGCACTCGGAATAATTGGATGGATATGGTATCATTATCCTATGTATATTCAAAGTAAATGTGGTAAGCTTCGAAATAAAGATAAAAAAGAGGCTGTATTTAGAAAAATACAATATAATACATTGGTTTTACTTTTAGGTGTTTATGTTTTAACATCATTTAGTGTTTTATATTTTGCTAAAAAAGATTTTCCCAATCCAAGTGTTGATAAGGCTATTGAGGTTATAAAACAACAAAATGATAAGGATATGCCGGTTTTAGTTGCTGTTGAAACTGATTGGTCAATAGAGGCTCTTTATAATAGGTTTAAGCTTAATAAACTTCTAAAGAATGGTATGAGTATAATTTTTGTTAATGCAAATGTTGATAATAAAATTAGCCAGTATTGGCTGGATAGATATAATAAAAACAATGCACCTTTATACATATTATTCACTAAACGTCATAATAATGGTTTAGTTTTGCCAAGTAATTTAAATGATATAAACTTTAATAAGGCTGTTATGGACTTTATTAAATAAAGGAGGATATATGACACACAATATTATGCCTAGTTCTGGAATGAGACCTATTATTGCGATTATAGGTAATACAAATTCAGGGAAATCAACACTATTAAACAAAATTGTTGGGCAAGATGTGGCTATTGTATCTGCTATTAAAGGAACGACAACTGATAGTGTTAGTAAAAATTATGAATTAACAGGTTTTGGGGCGGTTAGCTTTTTTGACACAGCTGGGTTTGATGATTGTTCTGAACTTGGTGAAAAAAGACTTAAAGCCACAAAACGTATCATTAATCGAGCAGAGCTTGTGTTGGTTGTTGTTGGAAAAGATGGTCTTAATGAAACAATTAAAGCTGAAATAGAAGAACTTAAGAAAAGAAATATTGACTATGTTGTGGTATATAATTTTAGTGATGTTCGAAATGATATTGTTTTGAAGAAAAATGAAGTATTAGTTTCTGCCTTAACGGGAGACAATATTAATGTGTTAATTGATTTGATGATTAAAATACTTAAAAAAAACATCAAAGAATTGCCTCTTGTTTCTGATTTGGTTAAAAAAAATGATGTTGTCGTCATGGTTACACCTATTGATGATGGAGCGCCAAAAGGAAGAATTATATTGCCACAGGTGCAAGTATTAAGAGAATTATTGGATAATAATGCTATTGTTGTAACATGTAGAGAAACAGAATTAAAAAGTACTTTAGCTAAATTAAAAAACAAACCTGATTTTGTTATTGTTGATTCTCAAGTAATTAAGGAAGTGGTTGAAATTTTGGATAAGGATATTAAAGTTACGACCTTTTCTACATTGTTTGCAAGAAATAAAGGTGATTTTAAGAAATTTCTTGAAGGTGCTTTATTTATTGATAAACTTAAAGACGGTGATAAAATTTTGATTGCAGAAGGCTGTTCCCATCGTGTTACTTGCAAGGATATTGGTAGGGTAAAAATTCCTAATTTAGTAAAGAAATATACAAAAAAAGAATTGGTATTTGATTTTGTATCTGGACTAGATTTTAGAGATGATTTGAGTGAGTATGCTCTTGTTATTCATTGTGGTGGATGTATGTTAACAAGAAATGATGTTTGCAGAAGAATTGAAAAATGCAAGAGTTCAAAGGTAAAAATTACTAATTTTGGAATTCTTATTAGTAAAATTCAAGGTGTCCTTGAACGTGTTTCTAAAGATTTATCATAAATTAAAGGGCGGATAACCGCCCTATTTTATTTGATGGTATTTTCGTATTTACACTTTTGTTTAATAATTTTTCTTATTTTTTGAGCATCTTTTGGTGTCATTGCATAAAGAGGAATTGAAAAAGGTGTAAATACGTTATTTTTACACATTTTTTGCATAAATGTTAATTTATGAGTTACACCCTCTTTTACATGCAATGCAATTGCTTGTTGTGTATAGATGTATGAAGCCTTAAATTCTTTTGCTACTTCTATATCCTTCCATTTTAATGCAACATTGTGGTCTATGGTTATTTCGTTATCTGTAACTAATGCTAATCTTAAAGGATGAATTGCAACAAACAATGAACCAGCAAGAGCTAGTAATGCTAAAGACATAACCAAGATATGAAGAGCAATCTCGAAACTTGTTGTAATTAAACCTTTGGCTAGCAAACAAGATGTTATATTCCAGATTACAAACACTAAAAATACATTAAATACTGCCAACAATATTAACTTTTTTCTATCATAAAAGAATGTTTCATTTAGTTTTTTAGCTTTATTTTTATCTTTTACTACTATCTTTTTAGATGATGTAGACTTTTTTGATGGGGATTTTTTTTGACTTACAGATTTTGCCATATTTTGCTCCTTTTTTGCGATATTGTGCTTATTAATGTATCATTTCACAATTAATATCTGGTTAATTTTGGTATAAGTAATTTTATTATCTTGCTTATTTTTTGTTTTTTGTTAGTCTTTGTTTACTTTGAAAACATAGGAGAACTGATATGAAAAAAGTTTATTTATTTTTATTTTTTTTTTTATTTTCTTTTAGTGCAAATGCGTTTGATTTAGCTAGTGCTGCAAATAAAGTTACAACAGATATTAATAATAAAGCTCAATCTATTGAAGATAAAAAGGCTGAAAGAAAAGCTAAAATAGAAAAAAGACGTGCTGAAAGAAAAGCTAAAATGGAAAAAAGACGTAATGAATTAAAGGCTAAAAAAGAAGGCTTAAAAAAAGAGGCTGAAGATGCTAAAAGTAATCTAAAAGCTAAAGCTGATGCTCTAAAAAAAGAAAAAGAAGCAACAAAAGCTGAAGTTGAAAATATGAAAAAAGCTTTTGGCAAGTAATTTTAAGTTTTATTTTTATTTAATGGGCTCATCAAAAAAAGATGAGCCTTTTTATTATATTGGAAATATGTTATTTTTGGGTATAATGAAAAAAATGAAGTTGCGTTGATTATTTGTAAAAGTTATATTTAGGAGAATTTTTGTAGTATGTGTAGGATTTTTTGATGTATAAACTCTTTTTGAATTTGATTAGTTTTGCGCTTTTAGCTGGCGTAATCTTGATTGCTGGTATTTTTATTTGGTTTAAAAGCCAAGGATTTGATATACCTGACTATACAAAACTTGCAAATTATGAGCCACCTGTTACAACTAGACTATATGCTGGTGATGGTAGAGTGATGATGGAATATGCGGTTGAAAAGCGTATTTTTGTTCCTGAAGCTAAAATTCCTCAAAGAGTTAAACAAGCTTTTATTGCTGCAGAAGATAAACACTTTTATTCTCATCCTGGAATTGATTTTATTGGTATTGCAAGAGCTGTTATTACAAATGTGAAAAATTATGCTCAAGGAAGACGTTTTATTGGTGCTTCAACTATTACACAGCAAGTGGCTAAAAACTTTTTACTTTCATCTGAACGTTCTTTAACAAGAAAAATCAAAGAGGCAATTTTAGCTTATCGCATGAGTAAAGCTTATACGAAAGAGCATGTACTTGAATTATATTTGAACGAAATTTATCTTGGTAATAGAGCTTATGGTGTGGCTGCGGCAGCATTAAACTACTTCGATAAATCTTTAGACGAACTTAATTTAGAGGAAGCGGCATATTTAGCGGCTCTTCCTAAAGGTCCTAATAACTATAACCCTAAAAAGCGTTATGATGCGGCGATTGCAAGAAGAAATTGGGTTATTGATCGTATGAGAGAAGACGGATATGTTTCTGATGAAGAAGCCAAAATTGCAAAAGATAAGCCTTTGGTGGTTAAAGATAAAGAATTTGGTTATTTAAAAGATAGTGAATACTTTAGTGATGAAGTAAGACGTTTAATTGTTAAAAGTTTAGGAGAGGATGCTGTTTTTGAAGGTGGTTTAATGGTTAGAACAACTGTTGATCCAGTATTACAAGAACTAGCTACCAAAACATTTAAGAATGGTTTAATTGCTTATGATAGACGTCATGGATATAGAAATCTTGGACTAAATATTTCGCTTAATGGAAATTACAAAGAAGAATTGAAAAAAACAGAACTTCCTAAAGGAAATTTAGATAATTGGAAAAAAAGTGTTGTTTTAAGTGTTTCTAACAACGAGGCTGTTGTTGAAAATATTGATGGAAAACAAGGGAAAATAAGCCTAAAATCTATTTTATGGGCAAGAAAAAACTTAAAAGACCAACGAATTAGTGATGCCCCTAAAAAAGTTAGCGATGTTCTAGCTAAAGGAGATGTTATATATACTGAGGAAATAAAAGATGGAGTGTTTGAGCTTCGTCAAGTTCCTGATGTTGAGGGTGCTATGGTTGTTATGAGCCCTCATAATGGTAAAATACTTGCAATGGTTGGTGGTTTTTCTTTTGATAAATCTCAGTTTAATCGTGCTACTCAAGCTTATCGCCAAACAGGTTCTACATTTAAACCATTTGTTTATGTTACAGCTCTTGAGCTTGGATATTCTCCAACTGATTTGATTTTAGATGCTCCTTTTGTTTTAGACCAAGGTGTGGGACTTCCTTTATGGAAACCATCAAACTATTCTAAAGAGTTTTCTGGCTTAACAACATTAAGACAAGGTATTGAAAAATCTAAAAACCTAATGACTGTAAGGCTTGCTCAAGATATTGGAATGGATAAAGTATCACAAATGGCTAGTCGTTTAGGGGTTATGGATAATTTGCCTCATTTATTATCTATGTCATTAGGTGCTGCTGATACAAGACTTATTGATATGGTTACCGCCTACTCTGTATTTGTTAATGGGGGCATGAAAGTTAGCCCTTATCTTATTGAGCAAATACAAGATAGATATGGTAAAAGTTTATATAAAAACAATGATAGCCATTGTTTGGGGTGCAAAGTTGCTCATTTTGATGAAAATACTGATGTTCCGCTTATTAGTGATGATAGAGAACGTGTTTTAGATGAATTGACGGCTTATCAAATGGTTTCTATTTTGCAAGGTGTTGCTCAAAGAGGAACAGGGGCTAGACTTAATTCATTAAAACGTAATTTAGCTGGAAAAACAGGTACTACTAATGAAAACAAAGATGCATGGTTTATCGGTTTTTCACCTGATATGGTTGTTGGTATATATGTTGGGTTTGATGAACCTCGTACATTAGGAAAAGTAGAAACGGGGGCACAGGCTGCGTTACCTATTTTTTATGATTTTATAAATGAGGCTCTAAAGGATAAACCAAACCTTGACTTTAGAGTTCCTAAAGGAATTAAGTTTGTTAGAGTTAATCATAAGACAGGAAAACCTGCCTCATTAGATGATAAAGTAGTAATAATTGAAGCATTAAAACCTGATTTTGACTTTAATAATAACCAACGAGTTATTGGAGATGATGGAACCCCAATGCTTGATAGTACAGATGATAATGAATTTGAATTAGGTAATGAATATTAATAAATTATCTTTCTTGTTTTTGATGTATTTGAGGTATAATTGGCTGTTTTTTCGCAGTTAAACTCTCATTTATTTCATATAAAAGGTTTTCTTTTTCCTCTTTTATACTATGTATCACTCGCTCTTTGGTGATGGTTGCAAATCTTTTCTGTAATATTGCAAATAACTCATCATTTGTAGGAGGTGTAATTGGTGCAGGTGGATTATTTATAGAGATTTCTTTTGCTCTTAAAACTTCAGCAACAGGAAGAGTTAGTTTTTTATTATATCCGTTATAATTTGGGATTACACCTACAATGTATTTACTATCTATTTTACCAATAACGGTTCTTCCAAATTTTTCTAGAAAGCAATATTGGTCTATTGGCATATCAAATACTATTTGTGTATCTGCATATTTAGCATCATCAAATATAAAGAAATCATCTTTTTCTACGTTTTTCCAAAATAATTCTTCATTATAGGCTGAAACCATGTAGCCAGGAGATGGGTATGTTCCGCCTCTTTGTGATGGGATGGTTTTAGATGCTTCTCTATTAAAAATAAGTCCGTTTTCTTTGATATTATTAACAATATTTCGTCCAAGTGAAATAGCTCTACAACGATGCACAAGACGCACCCAATCTTTTGGTAAAGAGGGCAAATCTTCTAATTTATCATATTTTATTGTGCCGTTTTCCATTAATATCTCCATATGGTAGAGTATACCATATTTTAGAGACATTTTCAACTCTTTTAGCGTCTTTTTTTATGATTACTTCCAATCAATCCCATAATAAAAGTAAAAATGTATTTTATCCCTCTGATGATTAGGTCTTTATCTTTTTGTTTTAATTTTGACCAAAAACGAGCAAATTTTTCTATAAATGTTTCTTTTTTTACTTCTTTTTGAGGGGATTTTTCTTTTTGAGTATCATTATTATTGTTTTCAAGCTTTAGAGGTGGTATTTTACATGAATATGGTGATAAAATTTCGGTTATTTTATCATCTTCAATGAACGCTCCGTGTATTCTTATTAGCTCTCCTTTTGATGATAAATATAAGCAATCCCCTCTTCCTATTAAGTTTTCTGCACCTGGTTCATCTAGAATTGTTCTAGAATCGGCATTTGATGCAACTTTATATGCAAGTCTTGTTGGGAAATTTGCTTTTAGGACTCCAGTTACAATATCAACTGATGGACGCTGGGTTGCTAAAATTAAATGAATACCAGATGCTCTTGCTTTTTGAGCTAACCTAATTACATCTTTTTCTACCATTGGGTTTGTAGTTATTAAGTCGGCAAATTCATCTATTATACATACAATATAAGGCATTGGTTTTGATGACTTTTGATTATAGTCTTTTATGTTTTTACATAAATTTTTACTAAATAACTCATAGCGTTCATCCATAATGGTTGTTAAATGATTTAAGATGTTTACGGCATCATTTGTTTCTGTTATTACCGGACAATAAAGATATTTTTGATTATTATATATAGAAAATTCTATTTTTTTAGGATCTATTAAGACTAATTTTAACTCTGAAGGTAATTTTGAGCTAATAAGCGATAAGATGAATGTATTTAAACCTACAGATTTTCCAGAACCTGTTGTTCCACCTACCAATAGATGAGGCATTTTTGATAGGTCATCAAAAATTGGTGAGCCTTTGATATCTACACCTAAATTTATAGGTAAAGCATATTTTTTATTTAGGTCTTTAAAATCTTTAGAATTGATAATCTGATTAAAATCGATAATATCAAAGCTTTTTTTAGGAAATTGGAATAATAAAGTTGATGATGTTGGGCTTGGGGTAACCATTAGTGATGTAACACAAAGCTCTCTTCGTATATCTTCAAGTGAGTTTGTTATATTTTTTAATTTTGTTCCAGCAATAGGTGAGAATTCTATAATATCTAATAAAGGTCCCTCTATTTGATTAACAACTTCTCCTTTGATATTATAATTTTCTAATACGCTAACAATATCCCTCATTTTTACCTCTCAATAGATTACTTTTCCGTCATATTAAGGTAAAATAGTTAATAAAATATCAGCAAAAAACACTAATTTTGTGCATTATTGGGGAGAGATAGAAGAAAATGCTTGTAAATTTATGAGAATTGCCTTAAAGGTTATGAGAATTTAATTTTTAATGAGAGGATAACTATGTCTAACCAATTGGATACAAAAGTAATAAGCAGACTGGCTGAAATCTTAGATAAAACAAATTTAACAGAATTAGAGTACGAAGATGAAGGTTGCAGAATTTCATTAGTTAGAAACTTAGGTGGTGTTGTTTCTAATGTTTCTTACGCTCCTGCACCTGTTGCAAACGTTAGTGTTGCACCTCAAGTACAAACTGAGCCATCTGTTGTTAGTGAAGCACCAAGTGGCGAAGTTGATTATACTAATAGTCCTAATGCTGTTAAATCACCTATGGTTGGTGTTGTTTATTTATCGGCAGATCCAAAATCTCCAAACTATGTAAAAGTTGGTGATAGTGTATCAGAAGGTGATACTGTTTGTTTGGTTGAAGCTATGAAAACATTTAACCCTGTTAAAGCTCATAAGGGTGGTAAGGTTGTTAAAATTTTAGTTGAAGCTGGTGACCCAGTTGAATATGGTGAACCTTTGGTTATTATTGAGTAATAGACTTATATAAATATAATAAATAAGGATTAATCTAATGTTTGAAAAAGTTTTAATAGCCAATCGTGGTGAAGTTGCATTAAGAATTCATAGAGCTTGTAGAGAAATGGGAATTAGAACCGTTGCTGTACACTCTGAAGCTGATGCTAATGCTATGCACGTAAGACTCGCAGATGAAGCTGTTTGTATTGGACCTGCTAGATCAAGCGAATCGTATCTTAATAAGCCTGCGATTATTTCGGCTGCATTAATTACTGGGGCTGATGCTATTCACCCAGGTTTTGGGTTCTTGTCTGAAAATGCTGATTTTGCTGAAATGGTGGAAAAGCATGGAATTACTTTTATTGGACCAACTGCTGAACAAATGCGCTTGCTTGGTGATAAAATTACTGCTCGTAAGGCTGCGATTGAGGCAGGACTTCCTATTACTCCAGGTTCTAGTGCGTTAGAAAGTGTTGAAGATGCTAAAGAATGGGCTAATAAGATTGGTTATCCTGTTATCATTAAAGCTAAAGATGGTGGTGGCGGTAAAGGTATGAAGGTTGCATATTCTGATGATGAAATTGCAGAGGCTTTCACTATGGCTAAAGCCGAAGCAAAGGCAGCTTTCCCTTCTGATGTTGTGTATATGGAAAAATATTTACAACGTCCTCGTCATATCGAAATGCAAATTTTGGCAGACAAATATGGTAATGTGGTTCATCTTGGCGAACGTGATTGCTCAATTCAAAGAAATCACCAAAAAGTTATTGAGGAATGCCCTTCTCCAGCATTAAACCAAGAGCAACGTAAAGAAATTGGCGATATTGTTTGTAATGCTATAAGAAAAATTGGTTATCAAAATGCTGGTACATTAGAATTTATGTATGAAGATGGTCGCTTCTATTTCTTAGAGATGAATACACGTTTGCAAGTTGAACACCCTATTACTGAAGCTATTTCTGGAATAGATTTGGTTCGTGAACAAATTAGAATCGCAAGCGGAGCGCAACTTGGTTATACTCAAGATGATATTCAATTTAGAGGTCATGCTATTGAGTGTCGTATTAATGCGGAAGATCCTGAAACATTTGCACCATGTCCTGGTAAGATTGCTGAATGGCACGCTCCTGGTGGTTTAGGAATAAGAGTTGATTCCGAAATTTACTCTGGGTACAGTATTCCTCCATATTATGATAGTATGATTGCAAAGCTTATTGTACATGCTAAAACTCGTAATGCATGTTTAATGCGTCTTCGCAGAGCTCTTGAAGAATTTATTATCATGGGTGTTAAGACTACTATACCTTTGCATGAGGATATTATTTCGCAAAATGAGTTTATTGATGGACAATATAATATCCATTGGTTAACTGAACATATGAATAAATCAAAGGAATAAAGGTTTATAATGAAAGAAAAATTGTCAGTTTGGAAAGTTTACAGAAATGCGTACCGCTATGTGTCTGAGCATCTGTTAGCCTTTTTCTTTCTGACAATTTTTTATTTTTTAGGTAGTTTGTTGCCTTTGATGTTTGGTTCATCTGCGTTATATTTAGTTTCAGCTATTTATATTTATTTGTTTTTTTACTTTGCAACTGGATGTTATTATAAACACCAGATATTGTTAGATAAGAAAGTATTTATTGCTTCATCTCTTCGTTTTATATCTGCTATTGGTTTGTTTTTAGTGGCACTTTTGGGTGCAACTATTGCGATTAATTGTTTTATTTATTTTGCTAAAAGTGTTGCTATAAGCGAAAATATTCTAAATACATTGTTTAATAATTCTCTTGGAATCATATTAAAATATATTTGTATATTTTTGTTATTTAATGTCTTTTTTATTATTCCATCATTTTCATTTGTATCGGAAATTACTGGCAAGAATCGTTCTTTATTGATGGCATATGCTAAAACAAAAGGAAATATATTACATATCACATTTGTTACTGCTATTTCGTTGATATTACTTATCATCACAATGTTTTTATTAACTTATGTTAATGTTTTTATAGCCTCATTTGCTCGTGCTATGATATTGGTTTTTATGTCGATATTGTATTTTAAAATGTATGATTTCTTTTATAGTTATTTAGTATCTAAATCTAAAAATATTAAATCAGATGAGATTGTTACATTAAAAAAATTAAAGATTGAAGGGAAAAGGAGTAAGAAAGATGTTGATGAAAGATAAAGATATTTTATCTAGTGAAAAGCCAAGTACTGATGAAAAAAGAGAAATAAAACCAAAGAAACCTCGTATTAGTAAAGAAGATATGAGAACTGCTTGGGGGGATGCTTTTGATTATTATCTTCGTGGCATAACTGAGAAATATCTTAATTTTCATGGACGAGCAAGTAGATTAGAGTTTTGGGGATTTATGGTTGCAAGTGGAATTGTATTTTTCCCATTATATGGTTTATCAATATATGTTGATATGCCTATGCTTGTTTATTACTATTATTTAGCTACACTTATTCCTACAATTGGTGTTATGGTACGTAGATTTCATGATATTAATAAAAAGGCATCTATTTATTTGTTATCTGGCGTAATAATAGGATTAAGCTCTTTATTTATTGGTATATATTCAATTATATTATTGTTGTTATGGGGAGCTATGATTGTTAAGCTATTACTTATTGAAACAGATATTTCAGAGGGGCTTTTTGGCGCTGCTAATGAAAGTGATGAGATATATGGTGAAAGCAATATACTAATTATTAGGAAATTTATGGTGCTTTCTATTGTTTCTTTATTTGTGATTTTAGGTATATCTATAACTAATTTTGATGATTGGAAGCGTCAGACTACTAATAAAGCGACGATTGATAATATTTTAGAAATGGTTGTTGTACAAGGTGAAGCTAATTCCCTAGATGTTAATCAAATAAAAGAAGCTCAAGGACAAGTTATGAGTATATTAAAAACATTAGATGGAAAAGCTGTTTTAGAAGAAGATATGATTAAAATAGTTAATGATGTTATAAAATCATATAATCAATCAAAGCTTCCTAACAGCGATATTCAAGAGGCTAATTAATGAAAAAGTATTATTATTGGTATATTTTAGTTTTTATTTTATTTTGTATTGGTAGTGGGATATATTTTTACCTTACTAATGGTGCATATTTTTTGCTAGCTAAAAATACACCTCTAAAACTAAGAGAAAATTTTACTTATTTAGTAGATAAATTAAATGAAAGTAGAATTAAAAAAGAGGAAAAATTTACTATTTATGTTGCTAATTTTATTGACGACAATAAAGTTACGTCTCCTCGCAATGATGGAACGGTTCCTATTTTGTTATTAGGTAGTAGAGGTGGTTTACACTTAGATGAAATTAATAAATATAAGTATATTTTTGCAAGTACCCCATTGTTGATTAATTTTCTTAAAGCTAATAAAATTGATGCCTTTTATTTACCAATGGGGAATTTTAGTGATAATATAGCTCAAAATAATAGTGATAAATCTTTAGTTGGGGTTATAGGTAATCCGCCATTTGTCGTTGATGCGCTTAGTAAAAGAAATATAAAATTTAAAATGTATTCTTTAGATAATGTAGAAGAAATTAATAATGATTTATCTTCATTAAAGGCAATTTTTGCAGTTGATACAGCTTTTGTTAAAAATTCACTTGATTTACATCCTATGTTTTTTAAATTTGCAGAAAATAAAATACCTCTTTTTACACATTGGAATTGGCCTACAAATGTAGAAAATATAAATCTTTTTAATGATGCTATTAGTTTTTATATGGAAGAGGATGATTTAAATATTATTTTAGATAATTTTACTGATAGTAAAGAAGTTAAGGATAGAATTAATAGTGCATATAATTTGGTTAGGAAATATTATAGTGCAGATGCAGCTGTAAAACGCATAAAGAACGTTTTGGAAAATAATATAGAATTAGATATTTTACCTGATGATAATAGTATAAATATGGATGTTGGTGTTTCTGTTGGACACGTTGGCAGTGGTGACTTTTGGCTTGCAAAAGATATCGTAAATAATTTAATGGAAAAAGGATACACATCTAGTATAACATTTTTTAATTCTCTTCTTAAATATAAGGCTGATATTAATATTTTGATTAGAGGTTTTTTACCTATAAGTAAAGGTGACTATATTGGTAATTATAACATTGTATATGTTGCTTATCCTCAGTTTGAGCAAGATGAAGAAAGAGAATATGTATCTGATATTGATGAGTATATCAATAGAGATGTATCTATAATCAAAGATACAATTAATGCGTTTATTACTTCATCTAAAATTTTATCTGATAAATTAAAAGACTTGGGATATAATAATGTGTATTTCATTCCTCAATTTACAAATACTGATAAATTCTATCCAGACTTTCATAAAGAATTGCAAAATGACGTTCTTTTTGTAGGGATGAATTCTTTTTATAGAAAAGCATGGAAATATGTATATGAGGCAGGTTTACCTATTACAATATATGGTCCTGGGTATCCCGATGGAATTTCAAAGGGCGAATATTTAGATAACAGAATTTTAAGAAAATACTATAGTTCAGCAAAAATTGTATTAAATGACACAAGAGATGGGATGAAAGATTATGGAGTTATTAGCAACAGAATATATGATGCGTCAGCTTCTGGTAGTTTAGTTATTTCCGATTACATGAAAGAGATTGAAGATATATATGGTGATAGTATTCCTATGTGGAAATCAAAAGAAGAATTGATTGAACTCGTAAAATACTATCTTGATCCTAAAAATGAAAGTGAACGTATAGAAAAAGCAAATAGAGCAAGAGAAATTACTTTGAAAAACTTTACAGCTGATATATTTGCTAATAAGTTAAATGAAATAATCATAAAAGTAAAGAATGACAAAAAATAGTTATTACTTATTCCATATACGATTATTCTCTTTTTGAAAATAGTGTACACCTGTTTGTAGGTTGATATAACCGCCATCTTTTAGGTTAATGTTTTTATCATCTAACATAACAAAACCTTGTCCAAACTTTATTCTATTTTTGTAGATACAGCTAACTTCTTGGCATTTTATATCATCTTTGCTAAGAGGTGTATATTCACCTTTTATATTGTTTTTAGTCCACATTTTTTCTAAGAAATTATTTTTATGCCACTTACTTGCAACAAGATTTCCTTGTTTGTTTCTATATGCGTAGGTTGTGCCATCCTTATCAAAAACAAAATCAGGTGTTGGATTTATCAATATAGTGCTTAATCCAAGTATAATCCCTATCACACCCCATATTCTCCATTTTTGTTGCCATATACATAACCATAATAAGCCTAATGTTAAGATGAAAATTCCCATATCTGTTAGTGGGGTGATGTTTTCTCCTATTTTTGCTCCAGGTAAATTTGACACGTATGATGTTATGTTGTTTATTGTATTAATTGCATTTTCCAAAAGATTATTTACTAATTTAGAACCGCCAAAAGGAATGGTTAGTAAAAATAACAATAGCGCAGGCATAACCCATAAAGCAATAATTGGCCCTGCTAACATATTACCCAAAGTTGTATACACTGCTATTTGATTAAAATAGTATAGACTATAAGGTAATGTCATAAGGCTTGCTACCAAATCTGTTATGATAACTCCTATCAAATATGTTGAAATTTTGGATAATAAACTTTGTTTATCTAGCCAATTATGTATTTTAGATGAATTTTGTTCGTAATAAGAGATTAGTCCAAGAGTTGCAGAAAATGACATTATAAACCCTGGGCTTACAACTGCATTTGGGGTTAATATTACGACTATAAATAGAGCAAAAGACCAAAGACGTAGTGATATTGCTCGTCTATTTAACATTACTCCTAATAAAATTAGTGATGTCATTACAAAGGCTCTAATACATGAGATACTTTGTCCTGAAATTAAAAAGTAAATAAATGTTGCGATAATCGATATTATGGCTGCTGGTTTTCTTAAATCGTATCTACCATTGCCTATTGGGAACAACAACAAGCGAATTATAAAAAATATAAGAATTGCGATAATACTCATGTGCATTCCTGATATTGATAGAAAATGAGCAAGACCTGATGTTCTATATGTATCATTTAATACTGGAGTAATACTTGTTCTATCACCGATTGATATTGCTTTGACAATAGCACCTGTTTGAGGTGTAAAATTTTTATCAATTATATTTTTTATATTAGCTCGTATTTTTGAGATTATTTCTTGATAGAATGGTGGCTTTATCTTACAATCTTTTTCAAATATGGGGCTTATTGAATATCCTGTTGCGGAGATTGATTTATAAAAATTTTCTCGTTCTTGATTATAATTACTTAAGGGATTAGGAGTAAATGATTTTGGAAGTTTTGCGACTAATTCAACGCATTTCCCCTCTTCTAACCAATCTGTTTTTCCCATTAAGCTTATCTTAAAATCACCTTTTAATTCTTTTTCAAAATTATTTACATTGGTTAAAAGTATTCTTTGTCGGTTGTTTGAATTATAATCTAATACTTTAATTTTGCCATTTAAATAACTGGTTTGAGCTAAATTGTTTTCGATTTGCATAGACTTATAAATAGCATCAGCTTTAGCAACACATAGACCTAACATAAATAACAAAAGATATGTTAAGGTTTTAAATTTCATATATGAATTGCGATATATGTATAACATAAGTAAAACAACTTCTAAATATGTTATAACTAGCCAAGTAGGTAACTCATAAGGAATTGAAAAATAAAAAGCAGCTCCTATTGCAAAACTTATTGCATACCAAACAATTAGGCTCTCTGCCTCTTGGTAATAACACTCGGTTGCGTATAGTTTTATTCTTAAAAGTTGCTTTTTTATCCACCACATAGGTTATTTTATATCCTTTATAATATCTAATATTATATTTGCTGCGTTTTTACTTGGATTTAATACGCCAAAGCCTAAATTTTGTCGTAAATCTGCAAAACCTGTTTGTTCTTTTTTATATAACAATGATTTTGTATTTAGCAAATCATCAACAATATTTGATATTGTTTCTTTATTACAATCATCTTGAAGGAGTTCTGGTACTATTGGTTTATTTAATAATATGTTAGTTAGATTTATATATTTTATATTAGTAAAATGTTTGGCAACCCAAGCAGTTAAACGTGGTACTCTATAACATACTAAATGTGGTACATTTATTATAGCAAGCTCTAATGCAACTGTACCTGATGCGGCTATTGCAAATTTTGCAAGACGTGATGCTTGATAACGTTCTTGTTGAGTATTTATAATTAACACGTCTGATGAATATTCTTTTACTATATTTCTTACCCTATTTTCTACGGTAGAAACTGTTGGTAATACAAAAAATAGATTGTCATATTTCTTTTTTAACAAAGAAATAGTTTCTAAAAATGTTGGTAATAGATTTACCACTTCATTATGACGAGAGCCTGGAAGTATTAAAGCAATGTCTTTATTTTCTGGAATATTGTATTTTTGTTTAAAATTTTTTGTATCAACCGATAGCATAGAACTTTCTATTGCAGGATGTCCAACAAAGTCTGTTTTAAGCTTATAAGGTGTAAAGTATTGAGGCTCATTAGGGAAAAGTGTTAGCAAATGATCTATGTATTTATACATAGTTTTAGCTCTTCTTTTTTTCCATGCCCACACTTGGGGTGCTACATAGTGCATTTGCTTTGTTTTTATGTTCTTTTTTCTTAAAGCTTTATGTATACGAGCAGAAAAACTCCAACTATCTATTGTAATAACTATATCTGGTTTTTTTTCTATTATGTCGTTGATTGTATTTCTTATATGTCTTAATACTTTGGGAATACTTGGAATAACCTCAACTAGTCCCATAATTGCAAGATCTGTGATGTTAAAGAGTGATGTTAGTCCCTCTTTTTGCATATTATCACCACCAACACCTTTGAATTTTATTTCAGGATTTTGTTCTTTTAGGGCACGCATAAGACGAGCGCCTAACATATCTCCTGAAGGTTCTCCTGCGATTAGATATATTAGCATATGTCATACTCCGCTGGGTTGATTGATTTTATAAACATTTTATATTTGTTTGCTAGTTTAACTACTTCTTCTTGATTTACAATTAAAGTATTTCCCTCATGAATAGCTATTCCACTAAAGCCTGAGTTGTGAGCATTTTCTATAGTTTTAACCCCAATGGTTGGCAAATCTATTCGCATATCCTGTTCAGGTTTTCTTAATTTCACTAAAATAGGAGCTTTTCCTTTGCGCTTATAATCATTACACCTTATTATTAATTTATCTGTCCCCTCTATTCCCTCAACTCCTAAAACTAAACCTTGCTGTACAACAACTGATTGACCAACATCAAGCTTTCCTAGATTGAATGCAACTTCCACACCTCTTCTTATATCTTCTTCATCTTCTTTTGATGGTTCTGTTTTGGTTAAAACACCATATGGGGCAAGTAAGTTTGGTACAACTTCTTGGATGCCAACAACTTTCATTCCCTCATTTTCTATTTCTTTAACTAAAGCTCGTAAAATTCCATCATCACCTAAAGCCTTTGTTCCTAGTTTAGCAAAAAATGATGCTGTTCTTAAATCTGGAATTAAATCTGCAAATGATGGGCGTTTTATTGTTCCTATTAAAACAATCTCTTTTACGCCTTCATCCTTAAAGGTCTTAAAGCCTGTTCCTGCTTGCCCTATTCTTATCCAAATATGTGGAACATCTTTAGTAAAAAATGTCTCATTTGCATTATCTTTTATTGCCAGTGCAAAATAAGGGCGATTATATTTTTTACATATCTCTATTACTTTATATGGAAGGTCTCCTCCGCCACAGATTATACCTAATTTTCGTTTGGGATTTCTATTTTCTTCAACCATGTAAAACACCTTATAATGCAAATGATTTATAATGAGTGTATTTTCTACCAAAATCAAAAAAAATGCAAAATATTAAAAAATATTATTGACAATTATTTTTTTGTGGCATATATATAGCGCTGTTGATAAGTTTTATTTATCGCGAGGTAGAGCAGCCCGGTAGCTCGTCAGGCTCATAACCTGAAGGTCGTTGGTTCAAATCCTTCCCTCGCAACCAAAAGTTTGGCCACCTTAATAGGTGGCTTTTTTTATTTGTGTTAACTACAAATTACTTTTACCTTTTTATTATAACAAAAAATAGCTATCCTTGAAGAATAGCTATTTTTTTGTTGTTTAGATTGCGTTTTCAAAAACCTTACCATTTTGATTGTAGAGAACATACTTCTTTTTTTGCTCGAGAAGGATAAAATTATCCCTTTGTTCTACGATAAAACAGTTGTCTTCAACTTTGTTTGTGTTTTTGTCAAAGAGTTCTGTATTTGAGTTCTTTACTACCAAATAGTAATGTTTTGCCACTTCGTAATTGAGTACATACTCATTTATCAAGATGCCATCACTTCTGTAACGGCCACTTAACATTTTTCCATCATAGGAAAGAAATGTACCGTCAGGAAGAAATACTGCATTCCCTTCAATAATGGCGGAAATACGTTCTCCTGATTGATTACACATTACAGAGCTACCGGTTGAAAAATTCAAGGAAAATTTATTGTCTGCAAGCTCTTTGTAAGCAACAATATCTTGAGCACATACTTCTTTCTCTAAGTTATAAAGAGTATATGTATCGTCAGTGCCCTTTACCAAATAGAGAGCATTTCCTAAAAATTTTACAACGTTTTGCGCATTGAAGGTTTTTGGGTCTTCAATAAAATGAATATCCCATGTACCTGTTTGATAAAGCTTGCTATTTGTACGCACAGCGTAGCAATCGTTACCAAATACTTCGCAATCAATAAATTTCTCAGCAACAAGTGAGTGATTAGCCTTGAATAGTTGCTTGTTTTCTTTGAAAATTAACATATACCAGCCATTTTCAAATACCTTGAACTCTTCAAACCCTTCGGTTATAACATAACCTTCTTTGGTATAGAGAGTTCCTTTAGGATTAACACCTCTAAAGACAATTTCGTTGTTGGGAAAATTGTTTTTAGCAGGCTCTCCTTGAAGAATGTAGCAACCATCTGATAACAAAACACCGGTCTCAGCTTGATACTTTTGTTCTTTTGTTTTACCTTTGGGGTCACATAAGTAGATATACTTTTTGTCGCTATTTTCTACCTTAAGATTAAACGAACCATTGGAAAAACATTCAATCTCATAGAGATTGTCACCTTTGTAAGGTGAGTTTGGTCTGATTTTTAACTGCATAACATAAAAATTTAGGGTTTATAAAAATATTTATCGGATGCACATATTGACAAAATTATTATTTAATGTCAATATTTTTTTTTGTATTAAATTTAGGGTTATTTGTTTCTTTTTTGCTTAAAAAAGGATGTTAGTAATGATGAACATTCTTCTTCATATATACCGCTTAATATTTCTGGCTTATGAAAACAATATGGCGTGTCAAAAAATTTAACCCCATTTACAACGGCTCCGCCTTTAGTATTTTGAGCGCCAAATACAAGTTTTTTTATTCTCATCATTGAAATAGCTGTTGCACACATTGTGCATGGCTCTAGGGTTACATATAGTGTGGCATCCCATAATCTTGATTGATTTATTTTTTTTGATGCGTTGGTCATCACCTTTATTTCTGCGTGTTCTAATGCAGATTTTCCATATTCGGAGGTATTATATGCCTTGGCTAAAATTTGACCATCATTTGAGACTAACACAGCACCAACAGGGACTTCATCTTTCTTAAATGCTTTTTTAGCCTCGTTTAAGGCTATTTGCATATAATAATTATCGTCTTTTGTGGCGTTATCCATGTAGTTTTTTCTTTTCCTCGTTCTTTTTTAATATTTCAAGATTTCTTTCTTTAGATAGTTTTTCTAATATTGTTTTTACTACAGTATCAAGAGGTGTACCTTCTGAATAATCCGCAGGCAAAGCAAAGTTAACACGCTCATCTTTTAATAATTTAATAGCTTTTTCTTTATGGTTACTTTTAGGTTTATAAACTGCTATTGCATTTCCTCCACGAGTGTTTACAAGTTTCATTGATGGAATATCTGTCATTCCATCTCCAAAGTAAATAATTCTAGAAAATGGAATTCTACGTTTAGCGTCTTCCATATATTCATTTACAAGCTTATCGTCTAGTTTACCTAAGCCTTTATTTATTTTAGATAAACATTGAACTTTGGTGGAATAGTTTATCACTCTTGCTGGCCATACAGGTGTTCCATCTTCGCCAAATGCGTAGCTACACCCATAAACATCTTTGCAATATTTACAAATACTTGCTCCTTTTAATATTTCTTCATAGCCTGATGATATAATATAATGCTCAATTTTTAGGCCTAATTTTTTACCATATTCATTTATTCTTTCAAACCATGTTTCCACACCTTTGTAATATTTTACAAGTGTTCCACAATATTGAAAATTCTCTCTTGTTAATCTAACACCTTTTTCTTTGGCTGTTTTCATGAAATAGTACATACTACCTGTTATTTGGTCAACTCCATTATCTTGGGACCATTGATTAGCTTTTTTCCAAAAAGTTTTTGGTGTCATACCTAATTCTGGTATTAATACATAATCTTGCATATATGTTGTTGATAATGTTTCATCAAAATCATACACTAGTGCAACTATTGTGTTTTTCATGCTTTACAACCTATTAATAATGTAATTAATTTTCAACATTTTCACGAGAATTACAACTACCAACCAATATAGCTCCTGGCTCTATTGCTATTGTTTTATATGTAGAATCTCCTATAAATTTGGCTGTTGAAGATATAAACAAATTATCTACAACAAGTGAGCCATTTAATTCTCCGAATAATTCTAGACTTTTAGCTGTTATTTTACCTGTTAAGCTTCCTGTTGGGCCAATAACAAGTTCTCTACAGCATACATCACCTTCTAATTTTCCATCTATATGAATAATATCACCATCTGTGATGTTACCGATTATTTTTGTTCCTGTACTGATGATACATGGAACAACATTTTTTTCACCTCGAATTATTCTTGCTAATTTTAAAAACAACATTTTCCTAAATTTTCGCATTTAAGCCTCCTTATTTTGCTTTTATAAACACCATTGGATCTACAGGAATTCCATCATATAAAATCTCATAATGTAAGTGTGGACCTGTTGAACGTCCTGTTGAGCCCACCTCTCCTATTGCTTGTCCGTTTGTAACTGTTGCTCCTTTTTTTACGTATATTGCATTAAGATGAGCATATTTAGTCTTAAACCCATTACCATGGTCTATTTCAACAATTTTACCATAACCATTACCCCAGCCTGATTTGGTGACTATGCCATCTGCCATAGTTTTTACCTTATTTCCTTTATTTGATGCTAAATCTACACCTTTGTGTCTTGCTGATTTAGAGTTAAATGGGTCTGAACGCTTACCAAATGGAGATGACAACCAATAAGACCACACAGGTTTTCCTAAAGGAATTTTTTTCATTGCTTCATTATAATAGGTAACATCATCTATTAGGCTAAATGTTTTATTTACTTGTTGTGCTAGGTTTTCATTGCTACTTAACGCAATACTATCTGGAACATATACTCCACCTTTATTATCTTTTTTAGAGTTTGCTAGAGGATTAAAATATTTACCTCTTTTCTTTAATTCTTGGTTGACTGTGGAAATTGAGGTTTTTATTTTATCTACTTCTTTACCTGATAATTCTTCTATCTTTTTTAATATATCCATTTCAAATGATTGAAGAGAAATAATTATATTTTCTAGATGTTTTACTTTTTCTTCTAATAACTTATTTTCTTCTATTGCAACATCTCGACGTATAAGAGCATCTTTTAGAGCATTTTTTTCACCTAGCTCATTTTCATCGATCCAACGCTCTTTAGCTGATATCTTTTTTATTTTTTCTTCAATAACTTGAGCTTTTTTTAGGTAAGCATCAATATCTGAGGCGGTATTATCTTCTTTATGGCCTATATTTTCTACAAGACCTGTAATGTTTTTATGAACTGTAACAAAATCACTCATTAAGTCAACATAGGCATCTCTTGTTTCATCTAATTTTTGTTCTTGATATGAAATGATTTCATCTGAAACACTATACATTTGATATGAGTAAGCGCTCCACAACCCTACAATCGTCATAGCAGTAAACACACACCATTGTAGTCTTGAGGAAATCTTAAATACCTTCATACGACCATTAGAACGGATAATAAATTCCTTTTCAGAAAATAATTTAGTATTTTCTGTTTGTTGGTAGGTATTAATATTTCGCCTTACAGCTCTTTTTTTATATCTTTTTATCAACTATAGTTTCCATATAATAAACACAACAAGCGCATTTTGTAATGCAAAATAGCGCTACTTTATGGTCTTATAACAGACAAAATTATAAAAAACAATTAAAATTTAGCGTTTATCAATATCTTTATCTAAAATTATATACTCATCACTATCAACCATATTTAGAACTATGCGAGCTCTTTCTTCTAAATAATCAAGATCAAGCGAATCTTCTGATAGCATTGAAACTTTATATTCCAAATCACGTTTTATTGCCTGATATTTGGCTTTTTCTTTTGTTGCAATTTCTACTTTATTTTTTAGATACATATACTTAAATATGCCTCTATCTCCTTTTATAGCATTTAAGGTAAAGTAAAACGAAAAGATTGTTAATACTATAAATAGACCTGATTTTTTAATTTTTTCTAAGAAATTATTTAATGTATTCATAAAGCCTGTACCTAAAACAATTATATAACCTTTCTTCTTTGGTATCTTATACATATTATAGTTAAAAAATAGTATAAGATAAAATTTTTTTATCATTTTTTTGAAAAAAACTTTAATTGTTGTTTTTTCATGAATAAATATATTTTTATTTTATAGGATTTATTTATGGCATGGGTTATTTATAGTTTAATATATGCTATTTTTAATGCAATTTATTTTGGTTATAATTCAAAATACCATTATAACGCATATTTTCTTGGAATCATTCGAGGTTTTGGAATTTCTCTTATATCTCTTCCTTTTTTATTTACAACAAACCTTAATATTGACGTAGAACAATTAATTTTGCTTATTATTCAAGGAATACTTATTGGCTTTTATGATAGTCATATATTTTTTGCCTCATCTAAATACGGCGTACATAGTACATCTGGATTTTTAGCAACTAGTGTTTTAGTTACTCTAATTTGTTGGTGGATTATAGAATTTAATGACTTAAAGCAACTTCTTTTTGAAAAAGTAAAATTTATTTCTATTTGCTTTATTTTGTCGGGAATTTCTATTTCTTATTGGGCTATGATGAATGTTCATATTAATAGTAAGGCGGAAAAATATCTTTATCCAGCAGTATTTGCTCTTGCATTTATGAGTATTTCAACAAGATATATTACCCTTTATACGAAAAATATTCATGATGGGATAATTCATTATTTAGTTATTTCTTGTTTTATAAGCGGAATTTATAATTTTTTTTGCTATATTAAGTATAGTCAAAAAACTATCAAAAATGAGAGAAAAAATATTAAAATATCTTCATTGATTTGGCTTATTATTTTTAGCACAATATTAATTACTGCTAAAAGCATGGCTTTAAGATTAGCTTTTAATCCTAGCTATGTTGTGGCTATGTTATTAATATCTCCTATTTTTGCAGATTTACTTAATAATAAAAAATTCAAAATTAATGATAATTGCATTATATTTTTTACGTTTATTTTATTATTGATTTTATTTAGTTTAGAGCAATGAGTTTAATTTTTCTTCCCATTTTAATGTATTTGTAATTATTAAAGGAACTTGATTTTCTTCCTTTATTGAGAAGTAATTATGTTTTTTTAGCCATAATCCAATATTTGTTTTAGAAGTAAATACTGATATTGGCATTGATAATATCAACCCTATGGTTACAGGAGATATCCACCAAAATAATGAATTTGCATATTTATAAACCAAAATCCACGTTATTAAACCTAACAACAAATGATTTTTATGGACATTCCATGCGGTTTTCCAACTTGTTCCTTCATCTCGGTTTTGTGCATTCCAACCAACACTTTTCCCTCTTAATATATCAAAAACAAACTTACTTTGAAAAATCATCATAATCGGGGCTACAAGTGTTGATAAGATTATTTCTGCAAAAATACTTTTTAAACCGTCAAAGATATATTTTTTGCCATTATTTTTTATATACAAAATCAAGCCAAAAAATTTAGGCAATATCAGCATTAGCATTGATATTATAAATAAAGTTATTGTTCCATATTTATCAAATATTGGCCATGATGGAAATAGCGAGTATGTTTGACCAAAATATACTGGAGGAAAAATTATTTTAGATACAACCATTAATAATCCGGAAATTAAAAACAATAGCCACAATGGAGAGGATAAATATGACATAATTCCGGTTATGAAATGAATTCTGCTTATTGGATTTAAGTTTCTTGAAAATAAAACTTTTATATGTTGGAGGTTTCCTTGACACCAACGTCTATCTCGAATAGCAAAATCGATTATTGATGGCGGACACTCTTCATAACTTCCTTTTAAGTTTGGCACTAACCATGCAGACCACCCTCTTCTTGCAATTAGAGCTGCTTCTACAAAATCATGCGATAAGATAAAACCGCCAAATGGACCATCACCTTTTAACTTTGGAAGACCACAACTTTCAATAAAAGCTTTTGTTCTAATGATTGCATTATGTCCCCAATAATTGCTGTTACCACCTTGCCAAAAAGATAGCCCATACGAAACAACAGGTCCTACTAAAGCACCAGAAAATTGTTGCATTCGTGAAAACGTGCTTTTTGCATTTATCATTTGTGGCGGGGCTTGAATTATTCCTGCGTGAGGAGTTTTTGCCATCATATATGTCATTTTATATATGGTATCTGCTGTCATTAAACTATCTGCATCTAATACTAGCATATAATCATATAGACTTCCCCAACGTTTCAAGAAATCTTCAATATTTCCAGATTTACGGGCTGTATTTTTTATTCTATGGCGATAATATAAATTAATATTTGGCTCAATTAATTGTTTTGCTTTTAACCATGTTTCTTCTTCTTGTTTTAATATTTCTTTATTTGTTGTATCGCTTAATATGTAGATATCATATATTGAGGCTATATTTTCTTTTATAAGATCTTCTGATATAGCTAAAATTCTGGCTAAAACCTTTAGAATATCCTCGTTATATACAGGCATAAGGATTGCTGTTTTGCCTAATTTATTAATATCTATTTTTTTTGTTTTTATATCTTTTAATAGAATTGATATGCTTTTTGTATCTTCTTTGTAAAATAGTGTATGAATGAACCCTAATAAACTTGCGTAAAAATATATTGCAATCCACCCAAACGTTAAAACAAATAATGTTACAACAACAAATTCGGAGACAATAGATAAATTTGATGGCATATATTCCATCCATTTTATTGTAGCTAGCATTGTTGTAATAACGACTAACATTAACAATAAATAACGACGCCTTCTCATGGTATACATATATTCTTTATCAAACCATTGAGTTTGCTTTTTTAAGCGGTCCTTATGTCTTAACATCCACCAAATTTTCTTTAGACTTAAAGGCTGTATTGCTTGAGTTGGCATTGATACAGGTTTTTCTGGCGGTGTTTTTTTATAATTTTCTATCATATTTATTTCTTTTATCATGGTAGATATTGATATGTCCAAATTTCTGAAATTACGTTTTTAGTGCTTTTTTCTCTTAAAGCAATACGCAATTCAGATGTTTTACCATTAGGGATATAATCCATATAAGCAACTACACCTTTAGATGATGTATTGTATTTTATGTATGAGTTTTCTATTTCTCCTTCGGTTGAGCTAACATCTAATTCTAATTCATTATTTCCAAACATACGACGTAAATTAGGTGAGCTAAATTCAACAACAAATTTACGTGAGGTATTACCGATAACTCCAGAAACACCACCTATTCCTGTATATGTAGCTATAATTTTTGCTAATGTTGTTTTATTTTCAGGTACATCGTTTGAAAAATATAGTCTATACTGATATTGGTATTTTGTATCTAATTTTATTTCTTCATTTGGTACAAAATATGCAACAACATTATCGTTCACTTCTGATTTTGAAGGAATTTCAACTAATTGAACAACGCCTTTACCCCAATTGTTTAAAGGCTCAATCCAAACACTTGGTCTTTCATGATAATTTGCTTCAAAATCAAGATAATGGTCAACATTTCTATCTCTTTGCATTAAACCAAAACCTTTAGGATTTTCATCCATAAATGAGCTTATGCGCAAATATTTTGCATTATCAAGAGGTCTCCACAACCATTCACCTTTTTGATTTAGGCTTAACAAACCATCACTATCGTGAACTTCGGGACGATAATCATCAAAACTATATCTATTATTTTCACCATACAAGAACATTGATGTTAATGGTGCGATACCTAATTTTTCTACTTTTTCTCTAAAATATAAGACGCTATCTACATCTATAATTGTTGATTTTCCTGGTTTTATTGTAAAACTATATGCACCTGTTAGGCTTTTACTTTCAAGCAGTGCATATACTTTAATTGTTTTGGCATTTCTTTTAGGTTCTTCGATATAAAATTCTGTAAATGATGGAAATTCTTCGCCTTTCATAGTGGCGGTATCTATTGCTAATCCTCTTGATGATATTCCATATTTATGCCCAAATCCCAAGGCTCTAAAATAGCTAGCCCCAAGGAAAGATATTAGCTCATCTTTTACTTTTAGGCTATTTAGTGGATAATGTAATCTAAATCCTGCATATCCTCCATCTTTTTTATCGTCATCTGACAGGTTATTTTTACCAAAATCAAAATATTTATCATTATATGTTATAAGCTCTGCTTTATTTTTGTTTAATAAATAAAGTTTTACATGCGACTTAAACAAGCCACCGATATGGAATAACTGCATATTGAAATTATTTGATTTTTTGAATATTTTTTCATTTTGATTAAAGCGTATATCTCGATATTGGTCATAATCTAGGTTTGATAACTTAATATTATCAATTATTTTCGACGGAGTGTAATCTTTTTGAGCTAACTCTTTAGCTCTTGTTTGTAATTTTTCAAAAGAAAAATCTACAACTTCAGGTGTTTGTGTGCTAGAATTTGTTTTTATTTTTTCAACTGCATATTCTACACCAACAAACACTATACCTATTGATACAATACTTAATAAAAATCTTGTTCTCAATTTCATCATTATTCCCTATACAATACAAAGTCCAGTGTATGTTAGAGTTTTTAATAATATTATGTCAAGAATGGTTTAATATTTTTATACCATTTATTTATTCATTATGGTATGTTAATCTTCTAGCATATGTGAAATTGATGCGATAAGGGAATTTACATACTTTTTAGAGCTATTAACAGATGTTTGGGAAGATGTTTTTGTTGTTGGAAACTTTATTTTTAGTGGTGTAACTAGACGATAAAGGCTTGATAGTGGAGTTTTTCCTTGATAGTCATATCCTAAAGTTTCAACATCTGGTTTTTCATATATTTCAACTGGAAAACCATGTTTATCAGCTACGTTTTTAAGCATTTTAACAATAGAATCATTACCTTTGTTTGAAGAATCTGAGGCAAAAAAGAAACCTTTAAATACATCAGAATTAGCTTGCCAATATGCTCTTGTTACTTCTATTAAATTTACAGTATCGCTAAAAGCTGGATGATATGCTTTGGGTGATGTTTTTTGAATTTCTTTATTGGCAGAAAGATGAATTACGTATTCTATTTCTATGTTATTATTATCGGCTGATGAAAAAATTGAAGCTAAAAATGATATATCACTTAAATCACCAAAACAAAATTGTACATCATGCTTTGCAAAAGATTTATTAGTAACAGGAAGCGCTGTATTTATCTTGATATGGTGAGTATTTAATACTGATGGGGTGAAAACATCTTCAATTTCACCAAGAGCAAGCACTTTTTTACCTGATTTGACTAAGCTTAACAATACTTTTTGCCCTATTTGTCCGGCTGCTCCTGTTACAACGCATACTTTTACCTTTTCCATTTTCCACCTCTTTTATTATTAGATGTATTATGTTATTATGGTGGAACGAAAATTATTGTTTGTCAACGAGTATTTTATATATTTTTACTATCTAAGTTCAAACATTTCCTTTCCAACACCACAAAATGGGCAGCGCCAATCTTGGGGTAAATCTTCAAAAGCTATATCTCCGTTATATTCATACATACAAAGACTACAAGTCCATGTTTTGTGTAGATTTAATGGTTTCATCCCTTTTTCATGAGGGGCATTTTCTAGCTTACATGCTGATTTATTATCAAAACTTGCCTCGCAAATTGGCTTTAGGTGTTCTCTATAATATTTATATGTTAAAGGATTTCCTTGTTTTGTTTCATAAGTCTCAATAACTTCAGCAATAAAAAGAGTGTTATGAGGGTATATGATTTTATCTACAACTCTTAATCTTATTTGGGCTAGTGAATCTTTTATATATGGCAGGTTATGGTGTGTAGTATAATCTACTTGTTCCCATTTTTTGATGTTAAAGCTTGATTGAAAACCAAAATTTGCCACAACAAAAGGATCTATATCATCAGGCAACACACTTAATGAAAACTCATTTGTTTTATCTATACAAGATTTTGTATGAGAATGGTTCATCATTGATAGCATAATCATTGGTGGTTCTGCTGAAATTTGAGTTACGGCATCAACCAATGCTCCTGCAAAATAAGGTTGATTACATGCTCCTACAACGTATAGTCCATTAGTAAAAGTATATAAAGCATCTTGCATATCCCCTCCTTTTTAGATAGATATAAGAAAGGATATTTATTTTTCAATAGTGCAGTTATCACATATTTTTTCGAGTTCTTTCGTTAGTTTCTCTCTTATATTTTCTTTTGTATAAAAAAATTTTTGGTATTTTTTTAAATTTTCTTCTTCTACATTAAAGTCGTTTTCTACATAGTGTTTGATTTTATTTATAACACGTTCTTCATCAAATAAGATATTCGGAAAATTTTCTTGTTTTATTTTTAATAATTTCAAATCTTCTGCTTCTAACTTTTCTAGCATTTCGTCATTTAAATCTAATCCATAACAGATTACTGGTTTATCTTGAAACATAAAATCAAATACAATTGAAGAAAAATCTGTAACCAGCATTGAACATTGTTTAATATATTTTGATATTTCTTGAGTATTTATAATATTTATATTTGTGTTATTTATATTAAAATTTACTCCTGAAACAAATTTTAAAGCATGATGTGGAGCAAAATATATTTTTATGTCTTTTGATTTTAAGTATTCTTGTAAATCTTTATTATTTAATAAAGATAATAAATTCTTTTTATACAAAGATAAATCAAATTGGTGTTGATTTAATCTTCTATATGTAAACATAAATAATATGCTTTTTTCATTATTTTGAATATCTTTACTTAACAAATCCCAACGAGGTATTCCAACTTTTATCAATTTATAATCAGGCCAACCGTACTGTTTAAAAATTTGGCATTCTTTATCAGATGATATTAAAAATTTATCAAATTTTTTAGGAGATAAATATTTATTTTTCATAATACATTCTTTTAAATAAATTTCACCATGTTGAATAAATATATATTCCCAATATTTATTTTCTCTAAAAAATCTTTCTGCTGAATTTGTACCATCTCCAAAAGAAGTCAATATGCATTTTGTTCTTAACAATATGTCATATATTGTTTCCATAAATTCATCAGGTGCTTTTTTGGGAGGATGGTTTATAATAATTACATTATCTAGTTTATTACTTTCTTTGAGTTTGTTATATAAGACATTATCTTTTAACAAAATATAATACGTTTTATATCCATGCTCTTTCATGTATGTAAATAATGAGTATGCGTCTATACATTCTGTGTTTTTATCTGATAAACAATCAAATAATAAATATGTATCTTTAGGATATTTCTTTTGATTTTTTATAATTTTCTTGAACCATTTTTCTTCTTTTTTCCATACCCCTTTTATATTTTTAACTTTTAGCTTTACCCCTAAAAATGTTATTATCTTGTGACGTTTATCTCCTGTATTTTTTATATTAAAAAAAATTTTTAGATATTTTTTTATTTCTTTATATTTATCTTTTAATATTTTTAAATTAATATCCAGTAAATTTCTAGTTGATAGATATTGACTTGCTTCTTTTAATAATATTTTACGAGATTTTTTATCATAATTATTATATGTATAATATACATTCATGACTGAAAAAAAATCTAAATTTTGATTTAAATTATTTTTTTGTTGCATTAAAAAATCTCGTAATTCTTTTATTGTTATAAATAAATCTTTATGTCTATTGTTATATGCTCTTAATGTAGAAGTATCTCGTAATCTATAATAATAGAATTCATTTTTAATAAAAGAGATATTTTTAGCAAACAAATTACTTTTAAGAATAAATATGCAATCTTCATAACATTTTAATTTAGAAAAATAGATGTTATTATTTACTAATAATGTTCTTTTATAAATCCTATTCCAGGAATAACAGGGTGATATTAATAATGTTTTGTTATAAATATTTTTTTCTATATTTTTTTCTGTTTCTATATCCATATTGATTAGTTGTCTTGAATTCTTTGCTTTAGAATGAAAATGAAATTTAGTTAATTTATTATTGTATTCTTGATATTTTATTAAATTGCAAACAACTATCTCTGAACTTAATAATATAGCTTGGCTATACATTTTTTCATACATATTAATATCAATCCAATCATCAGGATCTACAAAACCTATATATTCACCTTTAGCTATTTCAATCCCTTTGTTTCTTGCAATCCCTTGCCCTTCATTTTCTTTATTTATAATAATTATTCTATCATCTTTTGAAGCATACTCTTGTAGTACACTTAATGAATTATCAGTTGAGCCATCATTTATGCAAATTATTTCTATATCTTTAAGTGTTTGATTTATTACGCTTTCCAAACACTTTGTCAAATATTGTTCGCCATTATATATTGGAATAATAACTGATATTTTAGGTTTATCTTGCATTATCTGTTCCTTTTATAAATCATTTTAAGTTCTAAATATCTTATTAGAGGATGTAAGGGGATATCGTGATAAAAGAATATTTTATCATGATGTAAGAATGTTAGCTCCTTAATAAGTGTTTTTAAGAGTTCTTTAGATGAGGTGTTTTTGTATTCTTTATAGGTTTTATTTATCATCAATTTTATGGTTTTTGATATTCTTTGTTTTTGAACTTTTCGCCATAAATGAATATTTTCTTGTTTTTGATAGTGCTGAAATACGTTTTTTATTCCAATTACAAAATCGTTTATCTTTTTTGAACTAAATGAGCTACGCATTGTGGAGGTATTTGTTGTATTATAATTATATAGTGCTATATCTAGTGATAAATATTTCTTTAAGCTGGAGAATAAACATATTATCCAGCACCAATCTTCAAAATATATACCTTCAATGAATGGTTTATTTTTTATGAGCTCTCTTTTATATATTTTATCCCATATTATAGATTGTGATAGTTTTGTTTTTAGAATATTATCTATAGGAGAGTTATGTTCTTTATATTTTAAGTCTTCAATATTATAGGTCTCAATATCGCTGTGTTTTGTTTCTCCTATGTTATTTACTTTGGTGGTTGAGACTATATCTACATTTTCTTTTTTAGCTATGTTATATAATATATCGGCTGATTGTGGATGAATATAATCATCACTGTCTACAAACATTATATATTCACCTTTGGCTATCTCTAGACCTTTGTTTCTAGCTACAGACTGCCCTTTGTTTTGTGGCATATTTATAACTTTTATTCTATTGTCCTTTAATGCGTATTCTTCTAATATTGCTAAAGAATTATCTTTTGAACCATCATTTATACAGATAATTTCTATCTCAGGTAGAGTTTGATTGATTATACTTTCTAAACATCTACTTAAATATTTTTCCACGTTATAAATAGGGACAATAATGCTAACTTTTACCATTTATCCCCCGTGTTAATTGGTGTTCTTTTATAAAAAGATATAAAGTGGTTCGCCCTACTCCTAATTCTTTTGCTATTTGAGCTTTGGGAATATTTAATGTTAAACGATTTATGATAACTTCTTTTTTTGAGGTTAGTATATGACTATTTTGTCTTGAACCTGTGGGACGTCCTCTTGTAAGTCCTTTGTTTTTTAATCCTTCTTGTATCGCTTTGTTTTTAATTGAATTTATACTGTGATATAATTTATAGACTATATCTAATGTTTCTAAAAATGATATATTTGGGGTGATTATTATGTTTTCTTTTATTAATATCAATTTTATGCTTTGATGTGATATTTTCTTTATATTTTCTAATATACTTTTATAATTTTGCCCAAGTGTTAATACATTTGCTATTACTATTGTCGGTTTTTGAGGAAGATTAGTTAAATTTTCTAGCTCTTGTAATTTATTTGTTATTATGTCTTGATATTCTATATTTTGGGTATTTGCATACTCAATTAGTGATGTTACATCTTTTTTGATGTTGTTTTTAGTTATAAGTCCGTAATACAAGCTCATAATAGTCCTATTTACTTTATTTTAAGTGTTCATATATCACCGTTTATGGACACTTTTTATGGCTGTACTTTTATTTTTGTTATCAGATAATATCCAGATGTGTAAAATCAATATCTTACATCTAATTGGTAGATTGTGCAAAATTTTTACTTGCAAATAAAAATGAAATATTATATCAGATACTATTATATCAACTAAACGGTGAACTAAACGATACACCTTCTGTATATTAGCTGTTACTTTTGTGTAATTGTTAAAAGGAGTAACATATGATATATGGTTATGTAAGAGTTAGTACTGATACACAATCTCTTGAGAATCAGCATTTTGAAATTGAGCAATTTGCAAAACAGAATAATCTTGTTATTGATAAATGGATTGAAGAAAAAATTTCCGCCACATCTAGTCTTAACAAAAGAAAACTTGGTTCTTTGCTTAGTGTGTTGAAAAAAAATGATATTTTAATTGCAACTGAACTCTCTCGCCTTGGGCGTAATCTTATGCAAGTTATGGCTATTTTACAGCATTGTCTAGATATCGAATGTCAAGTTTGGACTCTAAAAGAAAAATATAAGTTAGGAGCTGATATACAATCAAAAGTTCTTGCATTTGCTTTCGGACTATCTGCAGAAATAGAAAGACAACTTATTTCACAAAGAACGAAAGAATGTTTGAACAGACTTAAGACCGAAGGAAAACATTTAGGTAGACCTTTTGGATTTTCTTATTCTTCTCTTAAAGGAAAAGAAGTTGAAATAGCCACATTAATAAAAGACCACACAACAAAAGCTCAAATTGCACGCTCTTTAGGCGTTGGTAGGTCTACATTATATCGTTTTATTAAACAATATGTAGAGCCTTTATTATAATTTCATTCTACTGTTACAGATTTGGCTAGGTTTCTTGGTTGATCGACCTCTCTGCCTAACAATGAAGCTATGTAATATGCCAACATTTGCATTGGTAGAGCATATAATATCGGAGATAATACTTCTGATATTTCTGGCAATCTTATTATATGCTTAAATATATTAGTTGGAAGTTCTGCATCTTTTGATGTTACAGCTATTATTGGTGCATGACGAGCATGTGCTTCCTCACAATTTGATAGAACTTTGCTGTATGTTGATGTATTTGGCACAAGTATAGCTAGTACTGGCATATTTTCATCTAATAGAGCTATTGGGCCATGCTTTAGTTCTCCGGCGGCATAACCTGATGCGTTGATATAGCTTATTTCTTTTAATTTTAATGCCCCCTCATAAGCTGTTGCTAGATTTATTCCTCTTGCCATATAGATAAAGTTTTTTGTATCAAGATATGATGAGGCTATATTTTTATATTCTGTATTATTGTTCAATACTTCTTCCATTTTAGTTGGCAATGATTTTAATTCTTCTTTTAATTTTAAGGCATAATCTTTGGTTATTTTATCTTTTATTTCGGCTAAAGATATAGCAAACAAACTTAACACCATAACTTGGGCTGTATAAGATTTGGTTGCAGCTACACTTACCTCGATTCCTGCATGAAGTGGAATGATGGCATCTGAATATCTTACAATATTAGAATTTGGTCTGTTAGTTATGGTTAAAATTTTTGCTCCTGCTTCTTTTGCTTGGCGAACAGCTGTTATTGTGTCAGCTGTTTCTCCTGATTGAGAAATACCAATACTTAGTGTTTTTTCGTTTGTTAAATTTGTTTTATAGATATACTCACTTGCAGGTGTTACTTCAACAGGAATACGTGCTAATCTTTCTATCATAGATTTGGCAACTTTTGATGCATGAAGAGATGTTCCACATGCGATTATCTCTATTTTTTCTATTCCTTTTATTAGATTATATATATCACATGAGCCAAAAGTTATTGGTTGATTAAAGTCTGGCATATTAATTGATAAGAGTTTTCTTATTATATCTGGTTGCTCTGAAATTTCTTTTAACATAAAATGCTCGTATCCTCTTTTAGAAATACTTTCTTCTTCTATGTTAAGAGGTTCTTTTTGTTTTATTTTGATGATACCATCAAAGTCTTTTATGGTTAAATTTTTATCCTCTACAACAGCGATTTCTTTATCATCTAGATATATTACATCTTTAGCTACACCTATGATGGCAGGAATATCACTTGCTATGAAATTGCCATTGTCCCCTAATCCTAGTATTAAGGGGGCATGATTTCTTACAGCTATAATTTTATTTGGTTCATCTTGGTGCATTATACAAAAAGCAAATGCTCCTTTTAATTGTTTTACAGCTTTTAGTACTGCTTGTTCTAGGTTATTACAAATTTTATATTCTTTATCTATTAAGTGTACTGCTGTTTCTGTGTCTGTTGATGAATGAAAGATAAAACCTTCTTTTTCAAGTTTTTCTTTTAATTCTTGATAGTTTTCTATTATTCCATTGTGGACTAATACTAATTTTTCATCATTTGATATATGAGGATGTGCATTATTTATTGTTGGCTTTCCATGTGTTGCCCAACGAATATGCCCTATTCCTTTGTAAGTTTCTTTTGATATTTCTTTATTGTTTATTATATTTGTTAGATTAAATAATTTACCTTCGGCTTTATACACAGATATTTTATCATTATCATTTAAGGCAAGGCCTGCAGAATCGTAACCTCTATATTCTAAATTTTTTAACCCATTTAGCAATATATCGGCAACGGCTCCTGTTCCAATGTATCCTACGATTCCACACATGGCTATTCTCCTTTATTTAACATTGATAATGTTTTTAAGATATTTTCTTTATTTCTTTTTTTGATTTTTTTAATTGGACGACCTGCATATACTGTCCAAGGCTCAAACTCAAAATTACTTGGAACAAAACTTAAAGCACCGATAGTTACACCTTCTGGAATATTATTTGAAGGCATTATCACAGAGTTACATCCAACACCTGTATATTTACCTAATATAACACTTCCTTTTATTTCTTTAACATAGGGAACATTATGAGCAACTAATTCGTTTACATAATCATTGGTACTAAGCCAAACCCTTACTCCTGATGATAAGCTTGAATATTCACCCATCTCAAAATAATGTCCCAAACCTCCACCTGCTATATATGTACCTGGAGCTATTTCACAATTTGAACCAATTTTACAAGGTGATGATATACGGCAAAAATCTGCAATTCTAACATTATCTCCAACTTCTAATTGGTCTTCTTTTTTTAATATCACATATTGCCCTAGAGTAAAATCTTTTCCTTTTTTCATATTTATCTCCCTATATCTTATTTTCTTATAATTTATCATATGAAGAAAAATTTAGATTTTGCAAATCAATTAATATTTTTAATTATTTCATCTATTTTGTTTGTTTTACTAATTATTAATTATTTTTTATATATTTTTTGTGTGTGAAAGGATGTTAAAGATGAAATCAAAAATAGTTTGTTTATTTATGCTTTTTTTAACGGGCTGTCATGTTGGGCAGTTAACTACTTTATATACAGATAAAACATCGTATGATGAAAACGGAATAAAAGTTGATGCTAATCATCAACCTATTACTGGTGTTTACCACAAATATTCTGACACAATGCGCTTAAAAGAAGAAATACATTATGTTGATGGCAAAATGAGCGGACTTTATCTTGCATATAATAATAAAGGAAAGATAATATATAATGTTCAATATTTTAATGGTATGCTACATGGTAAATTTGTTGAATATTATGATAGTGGTAGTGAAAAAGAAGTTTCTTATTATAGAAAAGATAAGTTAGACGGAAGCAGAATCTTTTATTATGAAAATGGTGATTTACTTAGAAAAGAAAGTTATAAAAGAGGAAAGAAAAACGGCATATTTGAGGAATATTATGATACAGGAGCTGTAAAATATTCGTTGACTTATAATAAAGATAAACAAAATGGACCTCAAAGATTTTATAACAAAAATAGTAAATTAATTTCTTATTCACAATTTCAAAATGGTAAATGTAATGGTGTTACAGAAAGTTATTATGATAATGGAAAGCCTAAAGTTTTAGCAAAGTGTAAAAAAGGTAAACTAAATGGTAATGCCAAATTGTTTAACAAAAAAGGAAAGCTTACAGAAATTGTAAAATATAAAGATGGAAAAGAAGTAAGTGTTACAAAATTTTAGCTTGAATTTTTTTATTAAAGATGTAATCTTCTAGCTATTGAAAATGATTTAGGAGCATATGATAATGAGTGATGTTTGTGATATTGATGTTTCTTTTGTTATGTCTGTATATAACAAAGAATATTATTTACCTGCAGTATTAGATGCTCTTCTTAATCAAAGAGGGCTTAAAAACCCTGAATTTATTTTTGTTGATGATGTTTCTAAAGATAAATCTGTTGAAATAATTAGAAATAAAACCAAAGATATTAAAAACGTAACTATTGTTGCTAAAGATAAAAATGATGGTATCAGTATGACGGTTAATCAAGGTATTAGGCTTGCTAGAGGTAAATGGGTTAGAATGCTTGATAGTGATGATATTTTACCTCTTAATTCTACTAAAAAGATGATTGAACTTGCTGATAAACACAATGCGGATATGGTTTATGGTTGTTTTGTTAAAACGGGAAAAGAACCTTTAGAGCTTACAAACGAAGTTGTTTGTGACGATTTCGAATACAATTATAATCCAAATGCGTTAAATGCTGTGTTAAATGGCAGATTTACTCGTATGGGACAACTTATAAAAATAGATGTATTGCAAAAAGTAGATGGTGCTGATGAGCGGGTATTTATTCAAGATGAAACTATACCATTAAGAGTTGCTCGAATTGCAAATGGGGCGATAAAAATGAATGCAAATGTTGTTTTGGTTCCCAAAGAAACCAATAACTTGAGTAAGAATACGGTTCAACTTGATAATGATAGATTTTTTGCTCACTATTATATGCTACTTGATCACTCTAGAGATTTAGATAAGAAAAGTATCTCAAAGATTTATGAAAAAGCGTTATCTGCAAACTGGAAATATGTGAAGAAAAATATTAAAAACCCATATTGTACTTTTGACTTTTACAAATATGTTATGGCAAAACTTTTTGCTCTTGAGCCTGATTTTAAATTTTTAGAAAAAAATGCAAAACGTTTCTTGTCTTTAGATGGTGTTTTACGCTCTAAAAAACAAAATATCTAATAAAACAAGTATATTATTCTTTTGGTTTTATTTAAAATTTAAGCTAATACTTTTATATCATTGAAATTACTTACTTCTTGAAACTCTTTTATTATAGTTTCACGATATTCTTCTGCCCAAGCAACCATAGAATCGATTACAGGTTTTAGGTTATAACCAATTGCAGTTAGTGTATAATCTACACGTGGAGGAATTTGGGCATAAACATGACGAACTAATATTCCATTTTCTTCTAACATTCTTAAGTTTGAAGTTAGAACCTTTTGAGTGATATCACCTAGTTCTTTTTTTAGCTCACCAAAACGTTTTGTACCATCCATTAAACATTCAATAATCTGCATTTTCCAGCGATCGCCTAACATTTTTATTGCAGTTTCAGCAAGTGTACTAGCTTTTGTATTCATTTATTTTACCCTTTTGATTTAATTATGGTTTTAATTTAATTATCGTTTTTTATTTTTACAAGTTATTTTTGTATTTCATACAAGCTTTCTTTACTTCATCTACACTTATATCGTTAATTGATGTTTTGCCAACAAAATTAACAACATTGGGACTTTTATCCTGAGCATGAGCAGTTTGGGGCCCAAAGAGCGCAATTACATTTGCTTTAGATATACTAACAAAATGTGTTGGTCCTGTATCATTACCTACAGAAACGAGAGCTTTTTTACCAATTGGAGGTAAGTCTGTCATCAAAGTTTTATCCATTAAGCTTATTGCACTTGGGCATATATCTATTATTTTTTCAATATTTTCTTTTTCTGCACTTGTTCCTATGATTACAGTTTTTATTCCATCATTATCTAATTGTTTGGCTAAATTTCCATAGTTTTGAGGAGACCAACGTTTATAATCATGCCCCATTGAACACCCTGGAATTAGAAGGACAAAAGGATTTTGTGGTAAAATATTTTCGATATCTTTGGATAATTTGCAAAAACTTAAATCTTCTGCTTCTATTTCTAGGTTATATGGTTTAGTTTCTTTTTTTCCCATACTAAAAGGATATTTTTTATAGAAAATAACTTCTTTAAAATTAGAATCTTCATCTTTTCTTGGATATCTTATAACTAAATTATGATTTGAAAGAAATCTTGCTAGTGGTAAATATTTTTTCACCACTCTTTTTGAGCCTTGAAGATTATAAATTATATCAAAATTTCCATCTACTATTGTTTTTTTTATGATTCTATACCAGTCAGAAACTTTATATGTGCGATTATCTATCACAATATTATCAAAATAACCAGATGACAAGGCTAATTTTTCTTGTGCTTTAGCTGTTACTAGAGTTATATCAGCTGTTTTATGAGCTTTTCTTATACTTTTCATTAGCTCTAATTGGTGAATAAAATCACCAAATGCACCATGCTTTATCACTAGTATTTTTTCGTTTTTCATCTATTTTTCCTTAATATATAATATACCCTTATTATTTTATTAATGTTTTATATGGATAGTCTTTTTCGTTAAAACTTCCATCTATTACTGACATTAGATATTTTGCAACTTTTGTTTCATTAAATAATTCATGATATTTTTTATATCCATTTTGAGCCACAATCTGACGTTGTTTAGGATTTTCTATATAATAATTTATCTTATCAATTAATTCGTCTTTTGTTTCATAAAAAGCAATTTCATCTTCTGTAAAAATATCACCAAAACCTGTTTTTCTATCAACAAAAGTTAAACACCCCTGCCCCATGGCATGAGCCATTCTATCTGATGAGTATAAATAATCACTGCTTAATCTTGAAATATTTAATACCATTGCAGAATTTGCTAGACCTTCTAAATAACTTATACCATCAAGTGATGGGGAATTTAATCTAGGAAAGAGTAATTTATTTGATTTTACATTATTTGTTATTATCTCTGTTAATTCTTTAGAGGTTATAAGTTTACCTTCCAAGTCTCGTTTAGAATTTGGAGAGGCTGCAAAGAATAAATCATATTTTGGATTTGGATTTTCATAAACTTTTGCTGTTTCTATTGAAGCATCTACTGGGTTTGGAATAAAGAACACCTTATTTTTTTCTAAGTCTAATACACTTAATAAACGACTATCTGCTGTGGTTATAAAGGTGTAATCAACAACCTCTAATTTGCTTTTGATATTTTTTATATTATTTATACAAGACGGCTCAATAGGATTAACAGGATCAACATTCCACTGAATAATTTTTACATCTTTTAATTCCTCTTTTATTTTTTTTAAGGTTTCTATTGAGATTGTATCTGCATGACCTAAAATAATTACATCTGGTTTTAGGTTAATGCAATATTTATAGAAATTTTCATTAGCTTTACGATTTCCTAAAAAGTTTTTGTGCCCCAAAAAACCAAAAGCTTTGGCTATATCTCTATCACTATAACACAATACTTGATGATTAAGACGAATTAAACCTTGTGTTAATTTATATCCCATTGATGCCATATAGCACCCTTTTAGGCGGATAGTATTAAAATTTGCACAATGAACTATTCTTTTAGGTGTCATTTATACCTCTTTTTTAATAAAACAAAGAATTTATCTTGTTTTATGGTATATAAAACAAGGCATATCTTTCAACAAATCATCTTGAAATATCAACAATTTTGTTGGTTATTTGGCTTTTATCTCGCCTAATTTGGTACCCATTTTTACTTTTGTATCAATAGACAAACCTTTAGCAAACTCTACTTTTTTAGGCTCAAAAACGCAAATTGTAGTACTTCCAAGTTTAAAGCGACCAAGTTCATCACCTTTTTTGATTACGATATTATCTTTTGAATAATCATATATTGTAATTTCTCTTCCACATTTTGGTGCAACAACTCCTGCAAAAACAGTTTCAATACTTGCAACAATAGTTGCTCCAACCATTACAACGGCAAATTTACCAATTTTTTCATTATTAAAGAAACATACAACTCTTTCATTTCTGGCAAAAAGGTTATCTACATTTTGGGCTGTTAAAGGATTTACAGAAAACAAATCACCTGGAATAAAAATCATTTTTTCTAATTTACCAGTATAGGGCATATGAACTCTATGATAGTCTTTTGGTGATAAATATGTTGTGATAAAATTACCATTTTCAAATACTTTGGCATCTTTTGGATTACCTCCTAATAGTGCCTCTAAACTATAATAACGTCCTTTGGCTTGCAATATTGCATCTTTATATATATCACCAAATTGACTTATTGTTCCATCTGCAGGATTAGTTATTGCTTTTTCATCTGAGATTATTGGACGAGCGCCTTTTTTTAATTCACGAGTAAAAAAATCATTAAATGTTTTGTATTTTGTAACATCTTTAATTTTTGCTTCTTCCATATTTACATCATAATATTTTGCAAAATTTTTTATCAAAAATGTAGTAAATCCACCCATTTGTTTTGATGCAAGTACACCTATTGCTCTTGATAAAAAGGTTTTAGGTATAAAATATTGTGATTTTACTTTAAGATTATCAATTATTGATGTCATGTATAATACTCCTTTTTCATAAATCCTTATGAGAAAATAACAATCTAATATTTGATTGTCAACAATATTAGAATAAAAAAACTCCCCTGTTTAAACAGAGGAGTCTTTTGATTATTTTCTTTTTGATGATTTGAAAGTTTTAGATGTTCCATCGCTTGCAGTTAATGTTAGGGTATAAGAATTATTGGTAAAATCTTCTTGATAGCCATCCATTAGTGAGCAATACTTGCCATTTTTTATATGTTTCCACCCTATTTCCTTACAGCTTAAGAAATCTATTGCTGAAATTAGTTTATTGTTTTCTTGATACCAATAAATAGCATTTGATTTCTCAACTACTCTTGCTAGTCTAAAAGGTGAAGTTTTTGAACTTTGAGCAACGGAATTAAACCCTGAATATCCTGTTTGGGTATATGTAAATGAAGAAGGAAAACTTTCCTCATATTCACAAACTCCCCAATCATATCCTTCTTCATAGCGAACAACCACACACTTTTTGGTTGTTGAATTTGCTACATCATAGATAGCACTTATGTAATGTGTTATAATTCTGCCATGAGGGGGGATGTTTTCATCATCATTTTCCTTATCATCATCTTTTGAAGTATCATCATTGTCATCTGAAGGTGGAGTATCATCTTGTATTAATTTTAAGACGGTTACCACCTTTTTTTCAAACTGTTTTGAAGCAACTTCGAGCTGAGCGGTAGATGTATTTGATTTATGAGTATCACTTGTTGTAGATATATTGTTATCTACACTAAATTTTATTCCTAAATCAAACGAAAAAACTTTTTCATCAAGCTCAAAAGACACATCATAATAAGGATAGCTAAAGGTATCACTAAAAGTTTCTTTTTGGTTGGTATACAATAACTTTTTTGTGATAATATCTTTGGATATTGTCCAATTATCTTTTTCTATCAAATCAGTATGTGTTGTTTCTTCTGTAAGCTCTTTTGTAAAATCAAAATTTGTAACATCTAAGGTTTTATATTCTGAACTTAAAAGTCTAACATCTAAAGATGGAGAAGCATATTTATGTCTTTTTTCTCCAGAAATGCTCCATGTGTCAACTTTTTCAACAAACAAACTAAGTGTTTGATTGTCTATCCAGTCATAACCTTGATTATAAGATGTTTTTAACAATTCATCATTTGTATTGATTTTTACTTTAGAGTACTCAATGTAAGCTTTTTCTTGGCCTTTTTTTCCTTTTATCTTTTCTTCCCAATTAACGATAAATTCTAGTGTTGCTAGATATTGGTTATCGTTATTTTTATCTTTTGATATTGTTACATTATTAAAATCAGCAGATGATATGGAAACATAGGGCAAAGGAATAATTTGACCATCTTTTTCTACAGTTTGGCTATAATATGTTGCATCAAGATGAATTACTTCATCATCATCAAACAAGAACGTCTTTTTTATTGTGTGCTTTGTTAGGCTTGGTGATAAAGCTTCGTTATTTGTTGTAGACTTTTTGTCTTTAAAACTAGGAGTTGGGGACATATCTTTATTAAAATATATCGTATCCTTTTGTTTGTATAACTTTATTGTTACAACAGACGAAAAATTTTCATCATCATTTTCTAATCTTGCATTTTGAATGCACAATAAAATAGTTGTGTCGTTCTTTTCTGTCATACTCCACTGACATGAGTGGATTGTTGTATTTGAAAGTGATGGAGAGATAGATGAAAACTCATAATTTTCCTCTGAACATCCATACAAAAACACCGATAATATGTATATTACCATGATATACATAAAACTTACTTTTGATTTTGTTTTCATATTTTTTTGTATTTTATGGTTTAACTTTTATTTACAAATCACAAACTAAGAAATAAATTTTATAAAAATAAACAATATAATTTTTTAATTAAACAATAATAACTTTTCAAAGCGTATCGTATATTTAAAAAAATAAAAATCAAGTATTTTTGTCATTAATTTTTCATTTTGTCTATATTTGCTTGACATTTATAGTTTATATGCTAATATTTGGTAGAAATTTTAATTATTATTGCCTATGAATTATGAAAAAGTTAAAGAGTTACTCTTAGATGATTCTAAGAACCTCACTTCAAAAGAAGCTGAAGAAATACTTTCTTTTCTTCAAGAAAACTCAAGAGCTCGTGCATGGTTGCTGAGTAATAAAAGTTGTACTCAATACATTGAATGTTACAAAGGGTTTAATAGTAATACAGAACTTCATGAGTTTACCTTAAGTAATATCAGGGTTCCATCTTTGAAGATTGCTACTAAGTTTTTTGAAACTTATGATGATATGGTCATCGATTTTTTCATCAAACTTATGGTTTTACCTCAACTTTATGATGTTGGCTCTGTGGTTTTTGCTTGGCCATACATGTCAGAAAAAATCATTCGTTTGTTGCATGAAAATTTGGTTAAGTTCCTTTGTATTAGTAGTAACTTTGTATTTAATTTTAAAGATGATACAAAGTTAGAATGCGTAAAGACATTGTTTGAGCTTTTCGAAGGCGACATCAACTATTTAGAGCTTTTGGCTGTTAACTCGCTAAATATAGATTGGAGCAAACTTTCATCTAATTATGAGGGAAGTATGTCTGGTTCAATGTTTGTTAAATTGTATGCTTTTAGTACTCATTTCTTTTTTGAATTTGATGAGGATTATGCTTCGTTTAGAAAGCTTTTTTCGCACTATTTGTATTACAATATTTTCCTTCAAGAAGATTTCATTAAAGAATTTAACAAACAAAGAGGATTTATTTTTAGCTAAATTTCTTATCAAAAAAGTCGGGTTTTCCCGACTTTTTTTATTCTTTTACATCAAATGTGCAATAAATGTTTTTCTTTAATGAAGTTCGCTTTAATACAGCTTTTAAACCTTTAGATGTAATTGATGCATATTTTGGGATATATACTTGCGCAACTTCTGGTTCATTTATTGCTTCTTCAAGTTCTATTAAATCTGCAACCTCTTTACTTCCTAAAAGCCCTTTGATTACCCTCTCCTCTCCTTCTTTATTTACAGGATAAATACGATAACCATTTATTTCCTTATATGGGCGAGCAAGTATTGTCTGCAATACTATTGTTTCTATCTCGTCTTTAGTAAATGTTTTTTTCATCATATTATCTCCCCTTATCTTTCATTGCATTTAGCTCTAATTGTGGTTTATAGTCTTTTTTAGTTAAAGATATTGCAACTGCATCATTTCCAGTATCTTCTGAAGGTTCAGCAATATATTTAAAGAAATCAACTAAATCATCACCAACTGTTACATCTACAAACGAAGGTTCAATCCTTAAAATTAAGGCTGAAGCTAAATCTTGTTTGATTGTAGTATCAACAACTTGATTATCAATATAATCGTCTAATAGTTGAAATTTATCGCTTTTTATCAACTCGTTAGTGTTGGCAAATAAAACACCTTTATCTTTCATTTTTTTTCTATCTTCTGCAGATACTTCAAAATCTGCAAGAATTAACATTCCTTTGCTAGATTTATTATATATTATATGAGCAGTACCTAATTTATTTTCTTCTTCATTATTAATGATAACTTGAGTTGTGAAAAATTGTTCATGTTGTCCTAAAACTATATCTGATATATTGTCTGAAACACTATTGTCTTCACATATTTGTTTTACATATGGACTTGAAGCACTTTCTTTTATCATTTTTTTCATATTATGTTCACGAAGTTGCGCTAACATAACACTATTAATGAAATCTTTGGTTGTTAACAATTCTTCTCTATTTGTTTCTTGCTTATTAGGTTGAGTTTCCTTAATTTCTAGCATGTGGAAAGGTTCTTCCATTGTTGTAGCTATATCTAAATTTGGAACAAATATGAAGCTTCCTTCTGGTGTTTGTGCTAACATTTTTACTGCTTCATCAAGGGTTTCGTCATCAAAAACACCTTCTGGAGTTAAATCATCTCCGTATTCTTTTTTCATTGATTCAATAAGAGTGTTTTTTACCTCTTCTATTGCAACGTCTGGAAAATCTTCTTTTTTGGCGTTATAGATATTAGCAAAACTATCTTCACCAACATATCCTGCAAATTCAAAATGATGACTTTTTGCAACTTGAGTAAGGGTTTTCCAATACCCTTCAATTTTTTCCATATCTCCAGATTTGTCTTCTGATTTTTTTAACATTGCATCTATAGTATCGGGTATTAATATCTCATGAAGTTTAGTGACTATTTCATTTTCCAGCATAATACCTCTTACAAATAATTGATTTTTAGAACGGGCTGCTATTTTCTTTGCAACTTCAGCTTGAAGTTCTTCTTGTGTTTTATGTTTTTTAGGTGTTTTCGTTCTAGAAAATACGCTTACTCCCTTTTTTTCGCCCTTAGGATAACTTATTTTAGAATGTTGTAGAAGCTTAAATATATATCTTAAATCAACAATTGCTTTGCCATTCAAGTAATTTAAATACTCACTAGGTAGAGTTGCATCTTTAGAAGCTTCATTTATAAGCTCTTCTGCAGATTGTACAATGGATGCAAAATAAATAGCTGCTTTTATGGTTCTATCTATATGTTTTATATTAAATTTTTCTTCTTCAGGAATTTTCTTTAATTCTTCTTTTGATAAACCAATAGTTCTCATACGCATTAATTCTTCACTTAATTCTTCTGGATGTTTATCAAAATGCTCACGAGCTTCCATGTATACATGGTATGTAGGAACACCTGTTAAATGTTTTAGTGTTCTTGAAATATAATCTTGTAACCTAGCATCTGAAAGTAAACGAATATCAATTCCCATACCTGCACGAGAAATCATTGGATTAGTTAGATCTTTTGCACTTTCTCCGTTTTCTTCTGTTGCGTCATTTGCTGTTGACAAAAAATTGAATATTTCTGGAATTTCTTGTCTATCTATAATAAATTCTCTATTATCTTCGCCTTTTAATCTTAATTGTTTTCGTCCTGGTTCTGAAAAAAAGGCTTCAATTTGTAACCATGCATCAACTTTTGGAGCTCGATTATTTTCATCTCTAATTATAGGACGTCCGTAGTCTGGAGATAACGGGTCAGCTAAAGCTCTAAGTAATGGACCATTAGATACGACAAAACCAAGAGCTGAACTATCTTTATCATATTTTATATTTTCTAATTTCATCACTTCATCACATACTTTCTCAATAAAAGCTGATTCTTCTTGTATGCCGTTCCAATCAATGGCTAAAATTTTCTTTCCATCTCTTGTTTCTTGAGTAATGTTTTTATTACCAAACATTTGTTTTAGATATAAAACTGTTTGTGGTGAAATTTCTTCTCCTTTTTTTTGTTTTTCCTTGATATAAGCATTGATTACTCTTTGTTTTCTTGTTTGATCAACGCTAAATGTTGTTACCTTATATAATTCATCAGGATTTTCAATATTATTACAATCGACCATTATAGCACCTCTAGGGTGTACTAATTCACTAAGAGCTTGTGTAATAAATGTTTTACCAGTACCAGGTGCTCCCATTACTGTATAAGCATAACTTTTGCTATCTTTAGGTGTTCTTGTTTTGTCAAGACGCATTAATACTTCTGTCATATCCTTCATCATAACAGGATCTGGTACAACATTTCTAATAAAAAAACCGTAGAACTCTTCTGGTGTTTCATCTCGCATAGAAGGGATTGTAATTTTATCTTCTTCAGATGATGCCCATATAACGTTACCTGTAACTTTATCTATTATTGGAATGGGGAATTCTTCTGTTCCTAATTCATAAAGTTTAATTTTTGGCATTTTCCATCTCCTTTAGTTTCCTTTATATTTTATGATTATAGCATAATTTTTATGTCGTTTCAACCTTTTTTATCATCTTGATTTTATTCTATCTATTGATTTTAATGTTTCATCTATTAATTTTCTCTTAACGTCATTGGTCATTATTTTGGTTGTTTGACTATGTCTTAGACGTTTTTTTAGCATTTCTACAATTTTTTCTCCAATTAAATCTTTATCACCAAATACTCCCTCTACGTAATCTGCTTGAGTATTACCTCTTGCTTTTAACTCTTCAATAAATGGTTTGGTATAATTTTGCCACCCTCCATCAATAAAGAAGCTATCGAATGTTAGTTGAGGATTTTTTTCTAATAAAACTTTGATACAAGTATTAACATCTATTGCACCATAGTCATTATTACCACCATCTGTAACAGAAAATATATGTGTGAAGCCACTTTTTGCGTGTGGTTTTTTACCCATATCCTCACCAACATCATTTAGCGCCCTTGTTATAGCAGGGATCAACATATCACAACAACCTCCTTGTCCTCTTTTTACAGCATCTATATTTTCTCCAATTTCTTTGGTTGATAATTTGGGACGAGCTATTAGAGTTGGTGTTGGCTCTCCCATCATATATGCATAAATATTTACCTCTTTGAATGAACGTGCTGCTTCGTACAAAATACAAGATATTGCTAAAGCACTAGCAAATGGTTGCCCACACATTGAACCTGAACCATCGATTAATATAACTACATTTGTTTCTGCAATCTCTGTTTGTTTAATTAATTCATCTTCTGAATACTTTCTATTTGTTTTGAAACGCTCTAAATCTCTTTTTCTAATATTGGGGTCGCCTCTTCTTATTTTTTGCTCTAGTTCAATATGTCGTCCTAAATCAATACTAGAACCTCCTTGAATTGGAAGAACTGTCATTGTTTGTTTAGTTCTAGATTTCCCTCTTCTTATGCTATCTAATTTCTTTTGGGTTATAATATCACCAATTAGTTTCTTTGCTTTATTTATTTCGTCCCTAAATTGAGAAACGTACTTTTGATACTCATCATAATTACCTTCTATAAGTTTTTTAGTTTCCGAATCGTAGTTTATTTCTTTTCTCATATCATTAATATCTATTAATGTTGGCTTATCATTGATAGGAATATAGTCTTCTAGGGTTTGTTCTTCATTATCTCCCCTATTATCACCTTTGTTTTTCTTAGGTCTTTGTTGTGATTGATTTCTATCTAGTTTTGATAATTCACTATCATCTAGTGTTTCTTCTGCCTCTTTAGCTAATTCTCTGGTTGCTTTGGCTTTTTCAAGCATTTCTTTTATTTCTTCTTTAGTATATTCCTTTTGTTCTTTGGTTTCTTTACCTAATTCAAATTGAGAAGAATCTGGATATGCTTGTTGCTTGTTTCCCTCACCATTTTGAGCGGATTGTTGTTTGTTTTCGTCTTCGCTATTTTGACTGGATTGTTGCTCGTTTCCTTCACCATTTTGGGTAGATTGTTGTTCATTTCCTTCGCCATTTTGACCGGATTGTTGTTCGTTTCCTTCTCCACCACTTTGACCGGATTCTTGCTCGTTTCCTTCTTCACCATTTTGACCGGATTGTTGTTCTTTTTCTTCTCCACCATTTTGACCGGATTGTTGCTCATTTCCTTCGCCATTTTGACCGGATTCTTGCTCGTTTCCTTCTTCGCCATTTTGACTGGACTGTTGCTCATTTCCTTCTTCACCATTTTGACCGGATTGTTGCTCGTTTCCTTCACCACCATTTTGACCAGATTGTTGTTCGTTTCCTTCTTCACCACTTTGACCAGATTGTTGTTCATTTCCTTCGCCATTTTGACTGGACTGTTGCTCGTTTCCTTCTCCACTTTGACCAGATTGTTGTTCTTTTTCATCACCGCCATTTTGACTGGACTGTTGCTCGTTTCCTTCTTCACCATTTTGATCGGATTGTTGCTTATTTTCTTTTCCTCCGTTTTTATTTTGCTGAGGAGGCATAATTGGTGGCATACTTGGCATTGAAGGCATTTGTCCTTCTAATATTTGAGTTTCTTCTTGCTGATTATTTAAGGCATTTTCAGCTTCTTTTTCTGCTTTTTTATATATTTCTTCCATATGAGGAGCTACAAACATATCAAAAAATTCGTCCGCCAAAACTAAACGATCACGGCTTAATTTTTTCATACGTTCTTCATATAACTTGGCATTTATGCTTCTTAATATAAGAGGTGCTTGCTTTGCCTCAAATTTATCACAAATTTCTCTTATTGTGTCAAAACATTCAGCTCCGTTCATTTTAACACCATCTTTATCTACACCACTTAAAAGCTCTGGGTATAAATGAAGTGAATGCCATTCGTCTTTCGATTGAGCTGATATTATGCCGTTATTGGCAAAAAAACTATTTCTTGCTAAATCTTTGGTGTGTTTAATTCTTTTTTCTGGCGTTTCTTCGATTTCTTTTCTTGCATCTTCTAGGCTTAATGGTGATAAATATCTCTCGCCAACGCATATAATTGTTTCAAGCTCGTTAAGTTTTGCTTTAGCATAATCGCCTCCTGTATTAACAGAATAACGATTTGCATACATATTTTCTAGCTCATCAAAAAATCTATATCTATATGAGTATTCAACACGTTTTCTTGCTGCTAATTTGGCTACTTTTAACCATTCTTCTCTATTATCAGCTTGTGCTAATCTATCCATATCTTCCATATGCTTTTCTTGCTCTTTTGATAATTGTTCCATTTTTGGGGTTTCAAGTCCATAAGTTCCTTTAGAATGGGCTATTTCATGATTTACAGCTGTTTCTGCAGCATCTAACCCGCAAACAAGTGTCCACAACATATCATCAACAATCATATTTTCGCTTGGTATAAAGCAATAACTAATGTTTGGATAGCCATGTTCACCCCATACTATTTTAGTATCAGGATTATCTTGAGCTGATTCGATTATGTAAGCATGCTTTTGAAGTTCTTGTTGCATATATGATGACTTTTCTATTCTTCTCCAAATTGTACTTTTAGAAATTTTTGGAGAATGATGTCTTTTTTCTGCCCAATTTTCTGATATTTCTGGATGAATTGCATAATAAGCTAAAGCCATTCCCCAAAATAATTGAGATTCTTCATCTTTTAAGTTTAGAGGTGTTTTTATATCACCTGTTTGTAAAAAATGGTCAAAATTATCAATATGTGACTGTAATACTTGTTTTTTTTCATCTGTATCAAAAAATGGTGCTAGTTCATTTTGCAAACTTCTTATTGAAGTCTCTGTTATATTTTTTTGATAATCAGGTGATAAAAACTTTTTAGAAAATTCTATACGTAAACGATTAAGTTTACTTTTGGTTATATCTTTCACGTGACGGATTTTTGCTTTTTCTTGTAGTTTTTTACTATCTACAATTATATTATTTTTAGACATTTTATTCTCCTTTTAACCCTGTTTATAATCTATTTTATCATAAAAATTGTTCCATTTCAAGCATTTTTATTCGTGTATTTTATAGGATTGTTTATTGTTAAGGCTTGACTTAAAGTTTAAAAGGTTGTTATTTGAATTTAAATGATTTTATATGGAATGGGTATGAGGCAAGGTTTTTCTGTTTTAAATATTTTAGGGGTAACATTTTTGTTTTTTTTAACAACTATGTTATCTTTTGGGTATGGATTTGATGTTTTTAAGGCAAATTTTATCCTTTTTACAGCTTATATGATGTATATTAATCCTTTTGAGCTTTCTATAAAAAAAATGAGGATTTGCTTTGGTGGGGGAATTATTCTATTTGGGCTATTTTTCTTCTTGAATGCCAAAATTTATTGCCCAATATTTTTTAGCTTGTTTATGATATTGATGTTATTTATGAGTAATAATAAAAATGATTATAATTTGAGTGTTTTTATTATTGCTATTGCGGTTATGTTTAACCTTAACTTTATCAGTTGTACAAGAATTGGTGATGTTCAGTATGATTTTGCATCTTGTTATAACTATATTGAGTACATTTTAGATAACAACTTTATGTTTTGGAACGAAAATCCAATACTTACAAGGCCTAGCTATTCTGACTACCACCCTATTTTACACTTTTTTATTGGGGCTATAGCCATTAGACTTGGAACATTGATGTCTTTTTCTGTTGAAGCGGCTAATGAAGGTATGCAAATTGTATTTTTATTTTATATGTTATGGTATTATATAATATGTAGCAAAATACTAAAAACTATTGGGTTAAATGGTATTGTTTATATAGCTATGCTTTCTTTTGTTTCGATGTTTCCATCATATAATGCAATTAGCGGATTTATTAATAATGATGCACTATTATTACCAATGTGTGCTAGTATAATATATTATAGCTTATTATACCATATTAATGGTGATAGAAAAAGCTTATCGTTAATAGTATTGTTTGCAACGCTAGCATCTTTGACTAAACTTTCGGGAATTTTAGTTTTAGGAGCAACAGGATTAGTTTTTCTTTATAAGTTATTGAAAAACAGAAATAAAAATACATTTATTGAAATATTTGTTGCATCATTTCTTATATTGATTGGAATTTCTATTTGGCCTATTTATCAGCATTTTGTATTAGATATTGGTTTTGGGTATGTTCCACCACAAGAACATTTAAGCTTAAAACAATACACCCTATGGGAAAGATTTAATCCTTTAAGTGCTTTTGTTTATGAAAAAACATATTATAATGATTTTGGAACAAACTTATGGGAAACAATGACAAAAACAGCCCTATTTGGACAATGGGATTTTTCTTATAGAGGAAATAAGATAATTTGGCTCATTGTTTTTGATATTTTACTATATAAAATTATTTTAGGATTATATTTAGTTGGACTTTTATATCTTATGCTAAAAAATTATAAGGATTTTAATGTTTGGTTTGTTGTTTTGTTAATCTTGGGGATTATTGGTGGACAAATTGCTTTTGGATTAAAACATCCATATATGTGTAATCAAGATTTTAGATATGTAGCTATACTTTCATTATTAATTGCGATGGTTATTGGTTTGTTTACTAAAAAGTTACCAAACTTTGTTAAGTATAGCATATCTGTTATTATTTTTATGTTTAGTTTATCATCTATGGTTATGTGGTGGTGGATTGCTTGGTAATATATAGCTTATTTAGAGGAAAAAATGTGGCAACCTGTATTAATGATTAATGGTTTTATTATTTTAGTTATCGGAATAATGATGTTTATTCCGGCCTTTGTGCTATTTTATTATACTGGTGTGCCTGACTATACTTTTATACAAAGTGGAATTGCCTCTATTTTTATTGGTGGGCTTTTGTTTCTTACAAACTATGGAAAAGTTGAAAAAATATCAGTAACTCAAGGTTATTTAATTACTGTTGTGTGTTGGTTTTTATTACCGCTTGTTTGCTCTATTCCTCTATATAATAATGGAGGTATTGTTTATTATGTAGATGCCCTTTTTGAAGCAACATCAGGAATAACAGCAACTGGTGCCACTATTTTAAGTGATGTAGAAAGCAAACCTCTATCTATTTTATTATGGAGAGCTATGCTTAATGGTTTAGGGGGTATTGGTATTGTTATATTTGCTGTGGCTTTAATGCCTTTTTTGGGTATTGGTGGAATGCACTTATTTAGCAAAGAAAACTCTGATACAGAAGAAAAATTTTTACCAAAAGTTAGAGATATCGCAAAAGATATTATTATTACATATGTTTTATTAAATTTTATTTGTGCATTTGCCTTAAACATGGCAGGAATGAATAAATTTGACGCAATCACCCATGCAATGTCTACACTTGGTACAGGTGGTTTTTCAACAAAAAATACATCTATTGCCTTTTTTGATAGCTCAAAAATAGAATTTATTATTGGTATATTTATGATTATTGGTGCCCTTCCTATTACATATATAATACTTGCATTTAAGAAACGTAGCTTTTCTTATATTATTTCAAATGCACAGGTTAATACCTTTCTTAAATTAATTGCTTTTTATATTGTATCACTAACAATATTTTACGCTAACTATGCAAATATAGATTATTTTAAGGCTTTTAGATATATTTCTTTTAATGTTATTTCCGCAGTTACAACAACAGGACTTACTTCTTCTAACTTTGTTTTATGGGGAAGTTGGGCATTTATTGTATTTCTTATTTTTTATATGCATGGAGGATGTACTGGCTCTACAACCGGTTCAATTAAAATTTTTAGATGGCAAGTGATTTCTGCTTTTTTCAAGAAAAATGCTGTAAATTCTCTATCACCTCATCAGGTTAGTGTTATGAAAACAGGCGATAAGGTAATTAATGATAGTGTTGTATCTTCTGTTTTTGCTTTGGTTTTAAGTTTTATTTTAGCTATTATATTTTTAACTCTTGTTATATGTTTTGCAGGAATTGATTTTAAAACAGCTATTGGTGCGGTGGGTGCTTGTATTACAAACTCTGGAGTTGGATTAACAGATGCAACAGGACCTAGCGGTAACTTCTCTTTGTTTAGTGATTTTATAAAATATGTTTTGTCTTTTGCTATGGTTTTAGGTAGATTAGAAGTTATTTCGGTTTTAGTTTTATTTTCTAAAATAAAGCTTCATTAATATAAAATTATCTTATTATATTTTAAGAAAAAACTTGATATATAAAAAAATATATCTTATAGTGCTTTTGATATTTGTTTTTTAACAATTTAGGAAATAGCAACGGAGTTCTTAAGTGGTTGATAGCATAGAGTTTTTCTCCTTGAACTATATCTTAAAAAAATAAGTAAAAAATAAAAAAACAATATCTATAATTAAGGTCTTAAAGGTTATAATTAATTAAAAATAAGAGATTTTAAGGCTTTTTAATGACAAATAAATGGAACAGGTATCGTTTTGAACAAAATAAAACGATAATTATTAGATAGGAAATAGATAGTTATGAAAAGAATGTTAATAGATGATACACAACCGGAAGAAACACGTGTTGTTATTGTTGATGGTAATAAAATTGAAGATGTAGAATTTGAGACATGTTCTAAAAAACAGATAAAAGGTAATATTTTTACAGCAAAAGTAATTAGAATCGAACCATCGTTACAAGCTTGTTTTATTGATTATGGTGGTAATAGACATGGTTTTTTAGCTTTTGGTGAAATTCATCCTGATTATTATAATATATCTGATGATGTTAAGCAAGAAGTTGAAAAAGAAGTTGATGAAATTATTGAACGTAAACGCCAATATCAATTAGAACGTCAGGCTGAGCGTGAACGTCGTCGTTTAGAACGTGAACAAAAACGTATAGAATATGAAGCTCGCATGGCAATGGAAGCTTTAGAAAAAGAAAATAGTGAATGTTGCTGTAGCGAAGATTGTAGTTGTCGTGATGAAGATGGTCAGTGCAAGTGTAGCGAAAATGGACATTGTGAATGCGAATGTAACTGCTCTTGTGATGAGAATTGTACATGTAATGACAAAACTGAAGAACAAGATTATTCTGAAAACAACGAATTTGATTGCTCTAAAGATGATGTTTTATTTGATAATACTGAAGTTGCCGATACTTGTGTTATTGAAGAAACAAATAAAGAGTTTGTTGATGAAGATAATGCAAATATTGAGGCTTTAGATGGTGAAGTTATTGATGATAATAATGAGCAAACAGAAGATGTTGATAATGAAGATGCTATTGATGTAGAAGAAGAACTTTCCTCTGAACCAGATGATGAAAGTGAAACTAAAGACACTCGCAAACCTCGTCGCCGTGGAACTAGATTTTTAGGAAGACGAGGAGGATCAAAAGGCAAATACAAAGTTTCTGCTGATGCTAGCGGTCTTGGTGGTGAATGTGTTGCTGAAGATGTTGATGATGAAGATGATTTTGATGATGAACAATCTGACAGTATAGAAAAATCACAAAAAAATTATGACAATGATAATGATTGTGATGATGAAGAGTGTGAAGCAGAAGATACTGAACGTTATCTTGAAATTCAAAGAAAGCTTATTTACGCAAGAAAATTGTATCATCGTTCTTCTATTCAAGATGTTATCAAAGAAGGACAAACAGTTTTAGTTCAAGTTGTTAAGGAAGAAAGAGGCAATAAAGGGGCTGCTTGTACTACTTATTTGTCTTTGGCTGGACGTTATTGTGTATTAATGCCTAATAGAATTAAATCTGGTGGTGTTTCTAGAAAAATTACTAGTGCTACAGATCGTAAACGCTTAAAAGATTTAATGAAAGAATTACCTCTTAATGATGATATGTCTATGATTATCAGAACAGCTGGTGAAGATAAAAAACGTGAAGACATTATAAGAGATTATAATTACCTTATTCGTACTTGGAATCATATTCGTCATAGTGCTCTTTGTTCTCATGTTCCTTCTATTATTTATGAAGAAGGAGATTTGATTAAGCGCGCTCTTCGTGATATGTGCACAAAAGATATTGGTGAAATTATTATTGATGGAGATAAGGCTTATAAAGCTGCAAAAGATTTTGCGAAAATATTGTCACCAAATTTGAGCAAGAAAATTAAATCTCGTAAGCCCAATGAAATTCCGGTATTCCAACACTATCAAATTGAAAAAGAATTAGATAAATTACATAATCCGATTGTTCAACTTGCAAGTGGTGGATATTTGGTTATTAACCCAACAGAAGCCTTGGTTGCAATAGACGTCAACTCTGGGCGTGCAACTCATGAAATGGATATTGAAGAAACTGCTCTAAAAACTAACCTTGAGGCTGCTGATGAAATTGCTAGACAGTTAAAACTTCGCAATCTTGCTGGTCTTATTGTAGTTGACTTTATAGATATGGACGAAGCTTCAAATAATCATGCTGTTGAAAAACGTATGAAAGAAGCTTTAAAGACTGATCGTTCACGTGTACAAGTTGCTAAGATGAGCATATTTGGTTTGTTAGAAATTTCTCGTCAAAGAATGCACTCTTCTTTTGTTGAGAGTAATTATACTACCTGCCCTTATTGTAAAGGACAAGGTGTTCAAAGAACAACAGAATCTGGAGCAAATCTTGTTTTAAGAGCTTTAGAAGAAGAAGGTATTAAAAAAGCTTATAATCATTTAGAAGCAAAACTACCACAAGAAACAGCTATTTATATTCTAAATCATAAGAGAAGAATTTTAGCTGATTTAGAAGAAAAATATGAAATAGAGATTATTATTTCAGCAGATAGCTCTATTAAAAATATTTCTGATTATAAGTTAGAACGTTCTAAAGTGGTTAAAGAAGTTAAAACTCAAGTTGCTGCAACATCTGCATATGAACACGCTTCTTGTAGAGATGATGTTGAAGATGATGACTTTGATGATGAAGAATATGAAAATGATGTAGAAGAAACATCTAACGAAAATAGACGTCATCACCGTCGTAGATTTGACAACAGACGTAAGTCTCGTTCTAAAGGACGTCGTAGAGATAATTACAAAAAAGATAGAAACAATAACTTTGAAACAAGTGAAAATTCTTCGAATAATGTGGCTGAAGTTAAAGCTGATGAACCTAAAGAAGAAAAGAAAACTTGGTGGAAAAAGCTTATTGGATAATTGTTTATTTTATGGTTTAAAATCCCTAAAGAAAAATCTTTAGGGATTTTTTTTAACGATCTTTAATAGTCAATTGAGGATTTTTTTCTTTATTCTGTTCTATTTTTCTTGCATTCCATTCAATATCATATACAGAGCTTGGATATTGAGTTGGTGTACTATTATTGTCATAATCATATGCTTTTATCATCAACTCTAAAAGTTTTCGTCGTTGAACTAATGTTGGATGAGGGTTATCTTCTTTATGTGATGCTAACTCTCTTTCCTCAAATTCTTTTAGCTTAGTTAGTGATGGAGCTAGACTATATCCTGCGCCAATACATAATGCTGTACCAAAAGCATCGCAAAAATTTTCAACTTCCCAACCGTTTGAAGAGTAGCCAATTTGATTTGGTGATGTTTTGCTACTTCTATTTTCGTGTTCTATTGCATGGGCTAACTCATGCCCTATTGTTCTTGCTAAACCATCTTCATTATATAAGTTTGGAAATTTTTGATTATAGTAAAAATGCCCAGCACATAAATCAATATAAAGCTCTTTTGTTAACGGATTATAACCATCAAAACCAGCATCATCAGCAAGTTGCTTATGTACTCCTACTAACACTTTCTTACCTTTTAAAAATTCTTTTAAACGTTTTGATGCTTGATTATTTCCATTTATTAATCTTTTTATTATTTTTTCAGTCATTCTTTGAGCAAATCCTTGCTGTGGGGTTCCTTTTTTAAAATATCTATCACTTTCATAAATTTCAATTTTACTCTTTTGTAGTTCGGATATTGTTATCGGACGTTTTTTGGCATGTTTATATGCTTTTTTAGAAGAAACTGTACCATGAGCTTTTATTAGGCGTTGCGCTGTAATGGGTAAATCACCAAAACATTCATCCCAAAGTGATGTAACTTCTTGATGTAGACTTCTATTTAATTTATTAAAACTTTTTTCTTCCATATAGCATCTCCCTTTCATAATAATTAATTTACTACAAAACACTGACATTATCAAGTAAAAAAAAGGAGGCTTTACACCTCCTTTTTTTAAGCTATTTTTTGGCAAGTAGTTTCAATTTTATCTTGCAAAGCTTCCATGAACTCTTTTTTGTTTTTATAATCAGAAACTCGCATTGGCGGTAAAAATTCGAAAATAACTTTACCTGGACGGCGAATAAATGAGGCCTTTGACCAACATAAATCAGAGTTTAGTGCAACAGGTACTATTGGCATATCAAGACCTTCTGCTAAAAAGACTATTCCTGATTTATAGCCTTTTACTTGCAAGTGTTTACAACGTGTTCCTTCTGGGAAAATTATGATATTTCTCCCCTTTTTCACCCTATCTTTTGCCTCTTTTAGCATACCTTTCATTGCTTTTGCCCCTGCACCTCTATCTATTGGTATCATTCCATAAAGAGCTTGCCCCCATCCAAAAAGTGGAATATAGGTTAATTCTTTTTTTAAGACAAATACAGAATTTTTGATTATGCCAGTGTAGGCATAAGTTTCAAATGCGGATTCATGTTTTGAAGCAAATATAAACCCTGGTTTTATATACTCTTTTCCCCTAACCTCAATTTCTATTCCACATAATTTTAACATAGGTTTAAATATTATAGGGTGAAGATGGTTATCCCAAAGTGATATCATTTTCTTTCTTGAGAATATTCCAACAGATATTGCTATTGCAAAGCCGAGCATTAAGCTTGGGTAAAAATATAAATTTGCTACAGTTGAACGTAAAATTAATTTTATTTTATTCATTTTATAATCCTAACACTTTATATTGAAAAAATACGATTAAAAACTTGGTATATTCTAATGCCAAAAATTTGAAACTCTTTATGTTCTTCCACCATTTATTAGATACAAAATCTGAAGGAGTTGGATAGTATTTTATTTCTTTATTTTTTACAATGTGTTCTATTTCAAGTTTTGCCCTTGGAATATGATAGTATGAAGTAACAATATAAATTTTATTGATATTATGTTTATTGGACCATTCTTTTATTTCTTTAGCATTACCTACGGTGTCTTTTGCTTTATATCCTAAATCTATTGGTAATACACTTTCTAATTTTACATCTTCACGAGCGGTAATTAGATTTAATGTTGTTCCTCTTCTTACCCCTGATATTAACATACGCTCACCTTTTCCTTGGTTTAACAATTCTATTGCTTTGGATATACGATTGCTACCTCCTGTAAGTACAGCAATTCCTGACATATCAACATCTATATTATGAGGTATAAAATTATTTTCTAAAACTTTTCTTGTTGTATCTAAATATGCGTAACCATATTTTATATCTGGTTCTAGCATTGCTCCTTCTGCCCATTCATTCCAAGCATTAATAAATACTATACGTTCATCTTTATTATTTTTTAATGCTTCGTTAATTGCGTATTGGAGCCATGTTCCATAGACATTAGGGGTTGTTCCTTCAAAAATAAGTGCTCCCGTATATGCTTTTCTTGAAGAATTATCCCACCTTGGGAAAACGGTTCTAAATGTTTTATATTTATAGTCCTTTTTTTGTTTACCTAATGAGATGAACTCTTCCCAATTAAAAACTTCTATTTCTGATGTTTCATCTATTCTTTGAATTTCTTTTTCTTGCAAACCTTGAATGTTATCTATTTCAAACTCCATAACAGCATCAAGGCCCCAATCTTTTGGGTTATCGTAAAAATTAAATTGTTTTGTTGCTATAATATATGGTTCATTAACTCCTTTAGACTTGGTATAATTTCTTAAATAATCTGTAAATTCAACAAATAATTCTTTGGAAAATATCCCTGGTCTATATACGATAAATAGTGGACGATTGTTTATTTTTATATATCGCTCATCTTTAAAAAACTCGACCAAATCTTTAGAGAAATTTTCAAAATCATCTTTAGTAAATGTTTGCTCTATAAGTAACTCACTATTTCCACCATCCCAACGTTTAGACCAGTTTTCATTAGCCCAATGGATACAAAATGGAAAATTCAAATTTTTATCATTTAGATAATTGTATACCGGTTTTTCCATTAATTTTTTACCTGAAAACCAGTAATAATAGAAAGCAAAACCAGATATTCCGTAGTTTTTAGCTAATTCTATTTGGCGATACATTATGTCTGTATGACTTAAATCGTAAAAACCAACATCTATTGGAAGCTTTGGTTGGTAATGTCCCTTATACAGAGGCTTTGATTTTGTTACATTAGTCCACTCAGTAAAACCTCTTCCATGCCAATCATTATTTTCTTTAAATTGGTGAAACTGAGGCAAATAAAGAGCTATCAAGCGAACATCAAAATTTTTATTTAAGTCATATTCTTTATAAGCTACAAAATCGTTATTTTCTTTATCAAATAAGCTTTGTATGTATTCTTTATGGATATTTTCTGTACTTTCTTGCTTTAGAGATGTTTGCAAAGATGAAGAATATGAATTTATATGATGATGAAAAATAATAAAACCAACGAACCACAGCAAAACAAGAGATAACATAATCCCTAGTATTTTTTTGAATTTCGTATTAAAAAACATAGCCAATTCCTATTTGATAATAACTTTTTTTAGTTTACTTGTTTTTATTTAGCTAGATATAGTTTTTTTATATTTCTCCACAGAATTACTCTAGTATTTTAACATTGACAATTTTTTCATATTTGTATATTTTTGAGGTGTTTTAATATTTTTATGTTTAATTTAATAATAAATAATTATGGAAAAAGAGTTAGGTTTTATAGATAATGAAGAACAATTTTTGGATGTTGATGAAGAAATTTGCCCAATAGATGATAATATCAAAGCCTTTGAATTTTTCGAATCTGTTGGCTTTGAAGACGATATTGTTATAGCTCCTTGCAGTATTGGTTTTGTCAATGATAAGGAGGATGAATTTCTTCTTTTTTGGATTGCTATTGATAAAACAAATAAGCGTAATCCTGCTATTGTCTCAGCTTTTAATATAGATGATAAGAGCATATTCAAAGAATTAGATGCATGTAAAATAAAATGTATATCTTCTGACTGTTACTTTGTTTGGAATAGTGAATTATACTATTTAGTTTATACTAAAACAGGTAATGTTGCTATTAAAAAAGTTAATGGTTTGTGGACAGAAAGCGAAATGAATATGTTTATGTCTCTAAAAGAACCTGATATATTTCACCCGCAAATCTATCCGGTAGAACTCTTTTCAAAAAGCAAACATCAGTTTATTACCGCTGTTTGGGCTATTGAAGATAATTGTAACGAAAAATTTATTTGGTTTCCTATTTGTTGGGATGATTTTTCGCTTTGGAAAAAATTTCCGGCAAGTGATATAGATATGTTTCCTCTTAATATTGGAGATGTAACAAGGGCTGGAAATATTGTGTTTGAGGTTAAATACAATAAAGACATTGGTTTTCATGTTGAAAAAACCTCAAAACCATTAAGCGACTATCATCTTGCAAAAGATTTGAGAAATTTAGAAAAACCTAAAAAAGCTCATAGAAACATTGACTTTTCTCCTAAAATTGAAGAAATAAGTTGCATTTCCAAAGATGGTAAATCAAGAGTAATTCAACTTTTTCCTGAAGCAGATTAAAAAAAGTCCCTTTAAAAGGGACTTTTTTTATTTTGTGGTAGAGCCAAGACCTCCATTTCTTATATCTTCAACTTTGTCATCATAAGTTATACCAAAGGGGAGTAAAATTCCTTGGCAAATTGATTGAGTTTCTTTGATTTGGAGTATTTTAGGTGATTTAGAATCGTTAGTTAATTTTACAAAAATATGCCCTTCATTATCTGAATAATAGTAATCACTATCTATTATTCCTGTGGTATTATCTAATTGAAGACGATATTTAAAACCAAGACCAGATTTTGGAAAAACGCCCAAAAACCACCCCTCTTCTATTTTTATTCTTACACCTGTTGGAAGTAGTATTGTTTCATTTGATGATAAATTAAACGCTATTGGTGAGAAAAAGTCATAACCTGCTGAACCTTTGGTTGCACGTATTGGAAGTTTAATATTATCATAAATTTCTTTTATTCTCTCTTTATTGTCTGTTGGGTATAGTTTTTGCCATGAAATCAAAAATTCATTAAAACTTACTTTTTCAAATTGTGCTATACGATTCATATTACTCTCCTATTTTTTTAATAGGTTATTTAATTTATTATTTTTAGCAAGAAAATCTTTTTATTTACTCAATAAAATACATAGAACAAAAGTAAAACATCTGTTGACAAATTGGTTTAAAATTGTTATTTAGGTATTAGATTTTAAATGTTTTTGGAAAATGTTTTATGAAACGCTATATAGCCCTTATAGATTGCGACTGTTTTTTTGTTTCTGCCGAGAGAGCTTTTAATCCTAAACTTGAAGGTAGAGCTGTTGCTGTGTTGTCTAATAATGATGGGTGTGTGGTTTCTCGCTCAAAAGAGGCTAAAGCGATGGGGCTTAAAATGGGCGAACCTTATTTTATGGCTAAACATAGTCATCCTGATATTTTATATGTTAGAGCTAATCATGAATTATATCAAAAAATATCAAATAAGGTTATGAATAAGCTCAAAAGTTTTACCGATGAAGTAGAAGTTTGCTCTGTTGATGAGGCATATATGGATTTGAGTTCTACTAGATTATTATATGGTAATAACTTTATAAAAACTGCAAAAATGATTAGAGAGATACTTTATAAAGAGCTACATATACCTGTTTCTATTGGAATTTCTACGACGAAAACTCTTGCAAAGCTTGCAAGTGATAAGGCAAAATCAAGTGGTGGTATATTTGTTATCGGAAATGCAAAAAGAAATAAAGTGTTAAGCCAAACGCTTATTTCTGATATTTCAGGGGTTGGAAAAAAATTAGGCGAAAAAATGCGACAAGAGTGTATATTTACTGCACTTGACTTTATATCTCGTCCTGATTACTGGATTAGAGCAGAATTTCATAAACATGGAATGGATTTGAAAAATGAGCTTAATGGCATTTCTTTATTTAAGGTTGAAAAAGAACACAAAGCCCCTATTTCTATTCAACAAACATCTGCTTTGAAAGAATTTTCAACAGATATTGAGGTTTTAAAAAATGATTTAATTGGTCATATTAGAAAAGCATGCAAAAAGGCAAGAAGTGAGAACGCTAAAGCTCAAATGATAGAAGTTATGCTTCGTGATAAAGGGTTTAGAGTTATAACACAAAAAATTAAACTTGATATTGCAACAAACCAAGAGATAGAAATTATACCTATTGCAATAAAACTTCTAAATCAGCTTTATAATCCGGTGGTTGTTTGGCGAAGTGTGGGTATTACATTATTAAATTTAATTTATGATGATGTTGTGCAAAATGATTTATTTAATAAACCTAAAAAAAGTGATGATAGACTTGGCAAAGTGCTTGATAATTTAGAAAAAAAATTTGGAAAAGATATTATTAAAATTGGCAAATAAAAAAGGTTCTCGATGCTTAAAGCATCGGGAACCTAATTGATAGGGATTGTCCTTAGAGATTATCCAAGTTAACCATGGTGTTGCCACCAAGTACCTTGGGATAATGCTTGGCAAGTTCTTCTTTAAGAAGTTCGGGATGATCACGGAGAATTTCTCCAAGAACTTTACGAACCTCATTTTCAGAAGCACCTTTCAAACGAAGAGCTTCCGCCTCACCTTGAGCTTTCAAGATTTCAGCTTCCTTCTTACTCTCGGCAAGAATAAGTAGTTGCTTTTTCTTCTCTTCTGCTTCAATGGTTTGAGCCTTGGCGACTGCCACTTTACTACGAGCTTGCTCGTAGCTTTCTTCAAACTCAACCTTATTGATTTTCAGGTCAATGAATTTGAAGAAGTTAACTCCGTTAACCAAATCTTGTCTTTCAACAATACTTGATATCTCCATAGTAACCATTTGAGTTGGATCATCTGCAGATGGATAGCTTTGTGTTGTTTTAATGACATCATAACGTTTCGCATAAACATCACTAGCCAAATCTAAACTCATCTCACGACACTTCTTATCCACCTCTTCGGCAATAAGCTTGGAAGCCATATCCTCTATTTCGTCCTTACGGAGCTGAAACTCCGGATATGTTAACCAAGAGACTATGGTGTCAAACTTGGCGTCAATCCAACGAGATACGTGAGTATCCCAGTAGTTTGCCTTCATCTGTCTGAAAACTTCGGATACATACTCCTCTTTTAATTGATAAGTGAGAGTGTATTCAAGTTTTACTTCGTTTCTGGTCTTAATCTTCTTGGTGTCGGTTAATACCTTTGTTATGACTGTTGTATCCATAAGATACTTGTCGGTAACAACAGGAATAATCCAATTGAGACCTGGTTTCAAGGTTCTATCGCTTAGCTTGTTTAGCACCATGATATACCCAACAGAACCAGTAGGAACGAACCAAATGAAGTTAATGCTAGCCAAAAGGATAAACACAAAAATGTCTAGTGTCATCCACAACCAGTAATGCATAAACCCAAGCACGAAGATACCAACAAAACTCAGTGGAAGAGCTGTCATGTTTGACCATCTTCTAAATACTTCAAACTTTTTCTCAAAATTTGTTGTCATAGTATATATGTTTTTAAAGGACAAAGGACTTTAGATTACTCTTAAATTTATTTTACATTATTTTGTTTAGACCATCTCTTTACGTAAAAGCATCGGTACAAGTTTGGGTACCTTCTAAGTAAAACAAAATAAAGTGAAACATGAAAACGCAACATCAACCGGTTAAAGCCAACATCACACCCTTATATTTCTAAATTCTCAAATAACAAAAGTTTCCCTATGTCAGTTGTTAATAATTTACATTATAATTGCTAAAATAACTTTTTGCCCTTTTAAAATAGCATATTTTTGTCTGTTAGTCAATATTTTTTGTACATAAAAGAAATATACTGATTTTGCTTCTTGACAATAAATATTAAAAATGGTAGATGGTAGATACTTTTTTTACTTTTATGTTTAATTATTTATAAAAAAAAATGTATAATTATGGGGCAACTTTACAAAATTAAACAATTTTTCCGTTTCTTTCTTAATTGGAATAAACATAGGGAAATGGTATTTTTCGCCGATGGTGATTTGTTGAAACTAAACTACGTGGTTTTGTTTAATTTTTCTGACACATTAAAGGTTGTTAGAAATAGATTTTTGTACAATGTTGAGGAAATTATCGCCAAGCATTTGAAAAATCAAAAAATTTCTTACATTGTTACAGAAAGAGAAAAAATTGCAAAACTTATAGATGATGATGTTAATGAATTGCTTGGCAGTCCTTCTTCCCCTATTGCTAGTGTAAAACTTGGCAGGTTGGTCGTAGAGTTTAATTCTAAAAAAGATTTTTTCTACACAAAAGATGGAAAAAAAGTTAGTGTTTTCTTTTGCTTTGATGAAAATACAATAAGTGATGATTATCTTGATGAAGCTATTGAATATGTGAAAAACAACGTTAAAAATCATTTAGCTGAAAATATCGGATATGCACTATGCAACACTGATGCTTTGTTTCCCAAAATAGAAATTTGTCTTTATGTATAAACAAAAAAAACAGCCCTTTTATGAGGCTGTTTTTTTTGTTTTTTTGAAAAATTATTGCTCACCTTTTAATACATCTATTGCATGTTGTATTTGCATTTCTTCTACGGCATATAAAGGCATACCATTTAGAATTAAAGTTGGGACACTTTGCATTTTGATGTTATCAGCTGTTTTTCTTATTTTCTTTATGAGATTATTAGTTTCATTTGAAGAATAATCTCTTTTATATTTTTCCATATCCAAACCTAAATCGTCAGCAATTTTTTCGATGGCTTTTTCATTAGGACGAATTTCTTTCATTATTGCTAAATACATGTCAAGAAATTTTCCTTGCTTTGAGGCTGCGATTGATGCACGTGCTGCTATTTCTGAATTTTTAGATAAAAATGCAACTGGCTTAAATACTACTTTTAGGTCTGGGTTTTTATCAATTATAGATTTTATATGTGGTGCCATTTGTTTGCAATATCCACATGAAAAGTCAAAAAACTCTGCTAATACATATTTACCATTTGGATTACCAGCATAGATTTCATCGCTATTTATATCTTCAACATAAGCTTTGTAACTTTCTGCTCTTTTTAACAATTCTTCTTGTTGTTTTTGTTGTTCATAAATTTGAAGAGCTCCAACAATTAGGGCTGGATTATCTTTTAATACAGCAGCTAATTTCTGTTCTAATTGGGTAAGTTCTTTGTCTTCATATTTTTCATTATTTTTTTTCATTTTACCATATTCTACAACTGCATCATATGCAATTTTAGGATTTTTCTTTAATATTGAGGCGATAGTTCTTGCTATTTCTTCTTCTGGCATATTATCCAAATTTGTATTTGCAATAGCAACATTGTAACTTAACATTGCGGTTATTGCGGCTGTAGTTAATAACTTAATCTTGTTCATATTTCCCTCTCTAAAAATATTATTTACAAGTTTCTTGGTTAAATTCGCATGAGCTTAGCTCTGTTTTATTTTTATCAATATAACTTATTTGCATATTTATCCCCTCGTCAATAAATATTGGCTTAATTTTAGGGCACATTTGTTTATACGCATTAGTACATGATTCTAATTTTATACTATTTGTTAACAACAATAGCTCGTCTTTGGAAAATGTAGATGTATCCATATCTGCTTGATATATGTATGATATTGTATTGTTGTCATATTTTACATCTATCCATGTTGTAATATCATCTATTTTTTTAGGAAGACTGCTTTTTAGCATATCTACAACAAAGTTCATATCTTTAGGATTATCATTTTCTTTGGTAGTATTGGTATCTTCTTTTGGTTCGAGTGTTTCTTCTAATAAAGGTGATGCTAGACTTTCTTTGCTTAGTGTTTCTAGTGATGGCATATCGTCTATATCTAAGCTTGATGTAATTTCATCTTCTGTTTTATTTACACTTTCATCTAGGTTTGGTAAATCAATATCTTCTTCATCTAAATTTGGTAATTCAAGCTCTTCTTCATCTAACTTAAAATCTACCATTGACTGCATAATATTGATGCCATCTTTTATAGCGCTTTCTTTTTTATCTGTACTTGTTTGTTCTTTACTGTCTTTATTGCTAGATACAAATACTGTTTCATCTAATTTGGTATCAAAATTACTTGCAGATAAAATACTTGCTCGAAATTTCTCAAATTGATAATTTAAATATTCTTCCTTTGTTATACAATCATCCCTATCGGTATCTATTTCTTTGAAAGTATCAGAGATAATTTCTTTCATTGCTTGTAATTGTTCATTTGATGTTAGAGCATAGCTATAAGAGCTTGATAACACTAGCATTGAACAACCCAACATAAGTATAGTTTTTTTCATTTACACCATCCTTGTTATAGAACTATTGTTTTTTAGCACAATCTTTCTTAAATTTTCTTTAATGGTGCAAAATTATTTGAACCGTCATAAACTTTAATTGATGATGTTATTTTTTGATATGCACTCATATAATCGCTAAATTTAGATGCCCGTTCTATTATCAAATGTTCTGGAACGTGGCGATTTAGCTTTATTGCTCTTTCTTTAGCTCTTTGAATAGCTAAATTAGTATCACAAACAATAAAATCGATAGCTGTTTTATAGCCTTTATTTTTTATATTTTGAAACAGTTCTAAATGTGCATAATTTGTACCACTGTGCTCAAACATTATATTTAATTTTTTCTCCAATGCTCTATTTAACAATTCATAACCTATAATGCGAGCTGTCATTTCATACTTTTTAAATGCTATTTCATTACCACTTGTTAATAATTCTAACTGGTAACCTTTCAATGATGTCATAATCTTATCAAAACTCAAGTAAAGGTAATTAGGCAATAAATTTGATGTACAATATGTACTTTTCCCAGCACCTGGAATCCCAGAAACTTGCAACAATGTTGGGGATGATGTAGATTTCAATCCCAACATTGCATTATTTATTATAGTTTCTGTTTCATCTGTTTTGATAGATGAATAATCACTATTTACTAGCTCTTTTAAAGATGGCATCAAAACTTTTAACATATTAAGTCCTAACCAATAAAAGATTATACAGCCATTGCCTCTTTGTCTTTTAGCTCTGATATTAATTCAAAAGTTTCTTCTGCAATCATTAATTCTTCATTTGCAGGAATAACCAAAACTTTAACTTTACTATCAGATGTTGTTATTTCTTGAGGAGCTGGACGTAAATTATTTTTTTCTTCATCAAGATTTAATCCGAGATATGACAATCTCTCGCATACTTTACGACGAATTAACGGACTATTTTCACCAATTCCAGCTGTGAATACAAGCGCATCTATTCCGCCAAGAACTGCAATATATGCACCTATTGTTTTTACTAAACTATATACATAAGCCTCTATTGCAAAAGCACAGTCTTTATCACCATTTTCTGCACTTTCAATAATATCTCTCATATCAGAGTGCCCATTTGTTAGACCAAACATACCACTTTGTTTATTAAACATTGTGTTTACTTCGTCAGCGGTTTTATTTTGGGTTTTCATTATATGAAGAGGAATATATGGATCCATATCGCCTGAACGTGTTGACATGATTATACCTGCTGATGGAGTATATCCCATTGTTGTATCAACACTTTTACCTTTATCAATAGCACAAATTGATGCACCACCTCCAAGATGACAGCTAATAACTTTACCTTGAAATCCTAATATATCTTTTGTTATGTGCGATATATAGTTATGTGATGTACCATGGAATCCATAACGACGAATCCTATGATTTTTATAGTATTCTTCAGGAATTGCATACAAATATGCACTTTTCTTCATACTTTGATGATATGCACTATCAAATGTTGCAACTTGAACTTTATTTGGCAAAAGCTCGGTTACTGCCTCTAAACCATGAACAAATGCTGGTCCATGAAGTGGAATCAATGGAATCGTATCATAAATTTTTTCCATAACATCTTCATCAATGATAACAGATTTATCAAAATATTCACCACCATGTCCCATACGATGTCCAACTGCGGATAGTTCATCTGTATTTTTTAGATGTTTTTTTAATAAATAATCTAATACTACCTTTATTGCATCTTTGTGATTGTTTATTGGGGTTTCCATTGTAAAGTCATGTTCATTATCTGCTTTTACAATAATTTTAGAACCTGCAAGCCCTATTCTATCAACCATACCTTTAGTGATAACTTCGTGATAGCCCTTTTCCATATTAAAAAGTTGGAATTTAACAGAGGTTGAGCCAGAGTTTAAAACCAAGATTTTATCCATTAATTTTACTTTCTTTTGTTAACAACGTTGTTCCCATATCATAATTTTTATATTTTGGCAATAAAAAAATCATTTTTTTAGACATTTATACAAAAATTGCTTGAAAAACTTTAATTTTAATTTATAAATTACTCAAATTTTGATATTGAGGTTTTGTTTTATGAAAGATGCAAGTAGAGTACAAGCAATCATTGAAATATTAGATGAAGTACTAAAAAATCAACTTCCTTGTGATATTATTTTAGATAAATACTTTAAGCAAAGACGCTATATTGGCTCTAAAGATAGAAGATTTATTTCTGATAATGTATGGAAAATAATTAGAAATAGAGTAAAATATACAGAAATGCTTGGCAAAAACGTAACTTCAAGATTACTTTGCGCTATAAACTTTATAGAGTTAGATTTAGAAATTTTATTTAATGGAGCAGAATATGCTCCGAAAATGCTATCTAAAGAAGAAAAAGAAATAATTAAAAAAGCTAGTTTATTTGAAAATTTTAGTGAATATGCTATGTATGAATGCCCTAAATGGCTTTTTGATAAATTTGAAAACAAAAACCTTATTATGCAGTTAAATTCTTCTGCTCCTCTTGATGTTAGGGTTAATTTCACAAGCCGTGAAAAAGCTATTGATAGATTAAAAAAAGAAGGACTCTTTTTTAGCAAAACACCTTTTTCACATTTAGGACTTAGATGTTGCGATAGAATAAACCTTAACAACTGCATGACATATCAAGATGGCGAAATAGAAGTTATGGATGAAGGTTCGCAATTACTTTCTTTGCTTTGCCAAGTTAAAGCCCATCATAAGATTATTGATTATTGTGCTGGAGCTGGCGGAAAATCTTTAGCCATTGGGGCAGAACTGAATAACCAAGGAATTATTTATGCTCATGATATTAGCGTTGAAAGGCTTTCTAAAATAAAGAAAAGAGCCGAACGACTTGATATACTTAATATAAAAGTAATCAATGAAGTAAGTGATAATGATTATTCAAGGTTTATTATTGATGCTCCTTGCTCTGGTAGTGGTACATGGAGAAGAAGTCCTGATGCAAAATTTAGATTAACACCTGAAAAAATTAATAAGATATGTGAAACACAAAAAGAAATATTAGAGTTTGGAGCTAGCCACACTAAGGTTGGCGGACGGCTTATTTATATGACATGCTCTGTTTTTGAAGAAGAAAATGAAAAGCAAATTGAGGATTTTTTGAAAAATCATGATGAGTTTACTACTCTTAATCATGAAGAATTATGGAAAGACACTCTTGACATCAATATCTATCCATTTGAAAGCAAAAAATATTTACAATTATCACCTCTTAATACAAAAACTGATGGTTTCTTCTTTTGTGCTATGAAGAAAATAAAATAAATACTTGTGATTATTTATATTTTGTACTTGCTTTTTCTTGTATTTTTTTTAAGATTTTATTGTATTGTTTATTAATGAGGTTGTGAGGTAATTTTTCGTCGTGATTTTATACTTAATGAGACACGGACAGACAGATTGGAATGTAAAGCATCGTTCACAGGGATGGAACGATATACCTCTTAATGAGACCGGAGTTGAACAAGCAAAAAATACTGCTAGTAAGCTTGAGGGGATTGATATTGAAACGATATATTCAAGTGATTTAAAAAGAGCAAAAAAAACAGCAGATATAATTAGCGCCAAACTTGATTTACCAGTTCATTACACTAAAAGATTAAGAGAAATGAATTTTGGAAAAGCTGAAGGGGTTAAAAAAACAGATCTACCTGCAAAATTCCCATATATTTACCCTGCTTTTAATGATGTTACTAACAAAGAGCGCCATGATATTAGATACCCTAATGGAGAGAGCATTGGCGAGGTACAACAACGCTTTATGAAGCTATTAACGAAGCTTTATGAAGATGGAAGACAAAACGTATTACTTGTAACTCATGGTATGCTTATTCGTATATTTTGTGAAATTTGTTTGAAGAAAACTATCAGGCTTGAAAATGGATCTGTATTAAAAGTTACATTTGATGAAAAAACTAAAAAATTCAAATCCCCAAAAGTAATAATCTAATTTTTTTTATAAAATATTGTTATTTATATTTGTTTAGGGTTGCAAACTTTAAACTTTCTATTATTATATGTTTGATTTATAAATTTTTTTGTGAGGTTATCATGGTTGTTAAAAAATCGTCTAGTGAAAATACTAAAGATGTTAAAAAGAAAACTACATCTGCAAAGAAACCCTTAAAAAAGGATGAAGCTCCTAAAATAGTTAAAGAAGCTTCAAAAAAAGTAACTGTTTCTAAAAAAGATATTGTTAAAGCAAAATCAGTTACCGCTAGCAAGAAAGAAACAACCTCTTATAACCCAGTTGATGAAGTGCTACAAATTAAAGCTAAAAATGAGGAAAAAACAGCAAAGGCTCAATCAAAAAAAGTAGCCAAAGCGGTGGCAAAGGAAACAAAAAAAGCTGTTAAAATGGCTCATGAGGCTGATTTAATAGAAGAAAAAGGCAATAAAGCTGTTAACGATCTTAAGCGCCGTGATGAAATAAGAGAAAATGCTCTTAAAGCTGAAACAAAGAAGTTTTTAGCTATGAAAGAAGAAACACACAACCAAGAATGTAGCCACATTTGTGCATTTAGTGCTTTTGTTGATGCTTATAAGAAAATTTTTACATACAATGCTCGTACAACTCGCTATGAGTTTTGGTCTTTCAAATTAATTAACCTTATATTTTCTCTTATCATTTTAGGGGGACTTCTTATTGCTTCAAATTATACCTCATCTTTAGTTATTGGCTCTGTGGTTATTGGTTTTGCTTTAATTGAATTTTTAGTTTATATCGCATTGTTTGCAAGACGTCTACATGACACAGGAAGATGCGCATGGAAAGGTTTTTTTGGACCAATGGTATATTCTTTAATCGTATATCTTGTAGCTATTGGTTGTTTTAAGTACTATTCTTTAAATAATAACTTTGATATTTTTGATGAACAATACGCATTAACTTTTGCTGTATTTTCATTGTTTATTTTAGTTGTTTGGACAATTAATACTTATTACTCTATTAAAACACTTATCGTATCATTTTTCTTTGAAGAAGATAAAAAAGAAAATGAATATGGAATGCCTAAACTTATAAACACAGAATATCAGAATAAATCCGTACGTTTTGCTTCAATATATTTTGTTATTTTGATGTTTTTAGCTGTTATAATGAAAGTATTTTATTCATTTTATGCTTTATCACATGGATATAATGGATAACGTGTAAATAATAACAAATAAAAAATATCCCTTGAGCGCTAACTCAAGGGATATTTTTTTGGAGAGAGTGAAATTTATAACCTAATAATTTTCAGGAATTGCTTTTAGTATATCATCTACCATTGAAGATGCTATCTTTGGCATATTTTGCCAAAAATTATTATACTGTTCTACTTGATTTGGTTTACCAACAACATCACTTATAATCCTTAAAGATATAAATGATTTTTTATTAACATAACAAGTTTGTGCAACAGATGAGCTTTCCATATCAACAGCTAAAGCGTCTGAAAAATCGCTCTTAATTTCTTTTAAGCGATTTACATCTGTTAAAAACTGATCACCAGTTACTGTTAACCCCCATTTGAAACCTTGCTTACTTGCTATATCTTGAAAAGCATGGATTAATTTTTCATCTAGAGTGTAATATAATGGGAAATCTTGCACTTGACCTTTTTGATTAGGCTTACCACACCAAACATCATGATAACATACTTTATTTGCAAGAACAATATCACCTTGATTTAAGCTATCATCAATACCACCTGCAAGCCCTGTTGTAATAACAATATCTGCCCCATTATTTATAGCTTTACTCGTTGCTATTGCGGCATTTACTTTGCCTATACCTGATTTTATAAGATTTATTTCATGGTTATAAATATTTGTTGTCATAACACCATCTTTTTCTTTAAAATCATACAAAGATAATATTGCATTAAATTCACTATCCATAGCTGTGATTATCGCTATTGTTGTCATATTTACCTCTTTAATTATATTTACGAACTATACCATATAACACGCCTTGTATTTTTAGGCGGTCTGCAGTTATTTTGATAGGTTCATACTCTTTATTACAAGGTAGCAACCAAACCTCATTGCCTGTTTTTTTATCTAGAATCTTAAGAGTTGCTTCTTCATTATCAACTAATGCTACAACAATTTGTCCGTTATTAGCACTATTTGTTCTTCTGATAATAGCTGTATCACCATCAAAAATACCTGCCTCTATCATTGATTCACCTTCAATAGTTAGAGCATAAAGTTCTGACTTTGAAGAAAATGATTTTGGAATATATATATATTCTGATGGATTAGCAATCGCCTCTATTGGTGTACCGGCTGCAATCTTACCGTATAATGGTATCATTAAAGAAAATTCTGTTTCTTCATTATCATTTGCTATATTAGTAGTTTTATTCATTTGCTCTGGAAGTTTAATAACTTCTAGTGCTCTTGCTTTATGAGCAAGCTTACGAACGAATCCTCTTTCTTCTAGAGAGTTAAGAAGTGCATGTATTCCTGATTTAGACTTTAAGCCAACAGCCTCTTTCATCTCTTCAAAAGATGGGCAATGCCCTGTTTCTTTAATAAAATTATCAATATACATTAATAATGAATGTTGTTTAGGTGTTAACATATTTCCTCCTATTAACTTTATTTTGTTCTACTTTAGTTCTGTATTTTTCAAATGTCAAGATAAATTTATTGTTTTTTTTATTTACATTTTTACATTTAACCTTTTATCAACCTTTATGCTATAATTATAGCTATATTAACGGAGATTGAGATGAGTATTTTTTCTTATAAGAGCTATAGCAACAGCAATAAACCTAAGAAACTTGTATTTTTTTTACATGGATACAATAGCTGTGTTGAAGATTTAGAGCCATCTATAGATATTTTGAAGCAACATATTAAAGATTGTTTGTTTATTGTCCCCTCTTCTTCTATGGTTTGCGAGCGTAACAACTTAAAAAAACAATGGTTTGCTTTAACGGATATTGATCCAGAGAGAAAAAGAAGAAAAATCGAAACTCCAACAGATGAAATTATTGAAATGTATAACAAAACTAGTTCTAGAATTAGTAAAGTTGCAAAAGATGTTAATTTACTAATATCTGAGATTCAAAAAGAATACAATATCTCAGATAAGAACACCTATGTTATGGGGTTTTCACAAGGTGCAATGCTTGCCATTTATGTTAGCCTTACAAGAGATAATGAAATTGCAGGTGCTTTTAGCTTTGCTGGGACTATTTGCGGAAAAGATAGCCTTGAAAAAGAAATAAAATCATATCCTAATGTTTATCTTTTCCACGGAACTTCCGATTTATTTGTTCAATACAAGACTTTAGAATATACAAAAAGTTGGTTAGATAAACATGATATTTCATGGGAAGCTATTGAATATGATGATATTGAACATTATTTGATTGATGATGAAATGTATGATGCTATTGAAATAATAAAAAGAAAAGCTAGTTAGTTATTTTTTATCCACTCATATAATTCATTAAAACGCTTTACAGAATTTGATGAGCTTAAATTGTTTGAGGTTATTTGCCATGCTTTATTAGCCTTTTGGGTAGCAATATCTGTCATTTTAGTATAGTAACTAACTAAAGGCATTATATCATTGAAATTATTATAATAAACCAAACTATCTCCATAAATTTCATAAACTGCATTATTTTTTGGGGTAAGAACAAGCGATCTTGATGCGGTTGCATTTATTATTTCTCTTGGAATAATATTATTTGTCTCATAATTATCAATAATAACAATTTTGGCTTGTGATAGAATTTTATTATCATTTTTTGCTATATCTTCGGATGACGCATCACCTTTAACACCGCTCTTCCAAAAACGACCCAAAAAATAAACATTATCAAAGGTCTTTAGATATTCTGATAATAAAGTATTAGCTTGTCTTTGTTCATAATAAACTATATTATATTTTTTACTCATAGCTAATGGATAAAATTCTGATAAATTTGCCCCTAAGGTAAATGTTGCTGATTTTATATTTAATCTCATATAATGTTCATATAGTTTTTGATGAGGAGTTAAAACTATTGGATGTTTTTTTAGATTTTCCCAGTCATAAGGATAATATTCTTCTGCATAAACAAAATTGTGCTCAAATATAGTCTTATCCATTATTCCTCTAATATCGTTAGCGCTTTTAAACCATATTGCAATTTTAGATTTATCTATTTTTTCGTTATTTACATAGACTTTATAGCCTGTTTTTTTTAACTCTTGAATAAAACCTCTTTCCTCTGATGAAGGATATTTATTTTTGGTAAACACATAAATATCATCAAAAGATGACAAAATAAACGGCAGTGTGCAAAGCACAACTGCCGTTACAACCAACAACACAAATAAAGATACTTTATGTGATGTTTTTACTGTCATTTAGAGTTTTTTCTCATTAATTAAAAACTCAACCAAACCATTTAAGCGTTGTACAAAAGCATCAACATTATATTCTGCTACTGCAATTCTATATGCTTTTTCTGCTTTTTCTGCACGAGCTTCTGGATTGTTAATGTATTGTTCATACAAAGATTTTAATTCTTCTGCATTTTTGTACATTGGAATAGAATCGCCAAATACTGCTTCTATTTCTTTGTTATATGGTGCAATCATAAAACCTTTTGATGCCGCAATATCATATACACGTGAAGGAATTATAGCAACTTGAGATTCACGGTCTGAAATATTTACTAGGTTAATTTTTGCTGATGAAAAATAAGAACCTAAATCATTATCGTGAATATACTCACCTTTGATGTATTTGTCATCGATGTTGCCTTGCCAGAATCTACCAAAAATTTCAACTGGTAAATCTGTTTGAAGAACAGTTGCGATGGCTGGACTATGACGATCATTATCACCAACATACAACAAGTTACGCTCTAACTCAGGTTTTGGAGCTGGATAAAATACAGAAGGATCTGTAAATTCTGGTAAATACACACCAGCATAACCTGTGCTCATTACATAGTTATAGAAATCATGGGAAGATGTTGCTATACCATCGTACGCATCAAGCTCTTCAGGAAGCAATGAATCAAAATCACGAATGTATACTACATTAACGCCTTTTTTATTGGTCTTTAGCTCGTTAAATGGGTTATAACCACGAACATAAATATTTACACCAGCATCTTCAGATGTTGATGGATATAGGTTATCTTCTGTTGAGCTAACAACATTATAGCCTACACGAGAAAAAGCTCTTTCCATCGCACCATTAACATCAGCTCTATTCATTGTTCTATATTGGCGCAACTCACCAATACGCAATGCTAATTTGTTTAAATCTACTCTACTTGATCCACCTTTGAAGGCAAATAAACATACTATCAAAACTAACAAAATTGCTGTTAGCACAGATAAAACTATTTTCATATTTTTATCACTCATCATTATCTCCCTGATATTACAAACATATTCTCTTTGCGAACAAAGAGTTTGAGGGTAGAATAGTTGTTATATATTTTTTTAACAAGATTTTTTTTCGAATTTACACAGATTTTAATTCAAATTTTACACTATTTATATTTTGGGGTTGACTTGATGCAAAAAAAGAAATATGTTTCTAGTTAGCAATATAAGTTTATGTGTATTATGATGTTTAAGACTCTTAAATAAATTGAGGATTTCTTTATCTAAATTTTACACCTATGGCTTATGTTGTTTTGTGATTATTAATTTAAACTAAAAAAACATGAGAAATTTTAGTGAAGAGGCGTTTGAGAATGGAGGAATGTCCGTTCTTGAGTATTTCTCTGAAAAAGAGAATCAAGAGAGTTTATTAAATGAAGTTAAACAATTTGGTGATGCAGAGTTGTCTGGAGCTTTTGAGGAGCTTTTTTTAGATGACAACAATCCCATTACTATCAAGAAGAAATTAAGCAAACTTCTTGAGAGTAATAGTCAACGTGAGTTGGTAAAAGAATGTATTGCCATTAAAGATTATGCTTTTATTAAAAAGCTTTTGAAAAGAAAAGATGTCGATTGGTATGCCGAAAGACTCATTGTTGAAATTGGCGATATTGGTTTGATTAATCTTTTGCTTAACCGAAGCAATTTGGGGTGGGCTTCTCAAGGGCTGATTGCGGAGATGAACAACAAAGAATGGACTTTAAAACTCTTGAAGAAACAAAGAGATTTATCTCCACATGTAAAAGATTTCGTGGTCGATAATTGTGATGATGAATGTGTCATTAAACTTGTAAAGTGGTGTTATTTACCTTATGAGGTTCTTTTTTCTATTGTGAAAAAAAGAAGCGAAGCTTGCGTAAAAGAAATTGTGAGCAAATATTCTTTCCTTCCTGACAATATTCTTATTGAAATTGTTAAGATTGGAAATTTTGAACTTACTGATAGCTTGCTTTCAAAACACCATCTTTCTGACAATGTTTTAGCTTACATTGTTGATATGAAAGATGAGAAGCTTATTAGGAAAATATCACACTTTAAATCTTTAGGTCCTTTGACACAAAAGGCAATTGTTCGATGTGGAAATGCCGAATTTATACGAGAAGTAATGCATCAATTCTATCTTGTTCCAGGCATTAAAGCTTTTATTGTTAAAACTCTTAATCCTCTTTTAATTAAGGAATTTGTGGGAACTTTCAAAGATCTTAACAAAGTTGAACGAGACATTGTTCTTTCTGCAAAGAATCCTGAATTAATTAGATTATTGAATGCTTAATTGAGAGTTAAAGACTAAAAAAAGACGCTACCTTATTGGTAGCGTCTTTTTTTTATTTATTGTTTTTAGGTTTGAACGACTTCATATATTTATTAAACTCTTTTATTTGCTCATTCCCCCAACCCATTACATAATTATCACCTAATATGATAAATGGAGTGCCTAGTGTTTGCTCTGGAACTTTAAACTTTCTTGCATAACGAAGCATATGACTCATATTTGAACCTTCTCTAATATTGAGTTCTTTAATATCATAATTTTTATAATAACGTTCCATATACTCATGAGCATTTATACAATGACCACACCCTGGTTGTGAAAAAACATAGACACGATTGGTTGAGCTTTCCTCTTTGCATGAAGTGGTTAAAAAGCATAACCCCATGATAATAACTGCAAATAAACGTTTCATTACTAAAATTCCTTTTAATATCATTCTACTTTTATTTCTTATATAATGTATATTACAAAAACTTAAAGCTAATATTTATTTTATACACTTATATTCTTGACATAGATTAATTTTTAGTATTTACTTTTGGGTGGTTTAAACAATTAATTATAAAGGACATTAGGTTATGGCTCTTAAAAACATTAGAGAAGACAGTTATCCTGACTGGTATCAAAACGTTGTTGCAAGCGCTGATATGGCCGAAGTTTCATCATCTCCTGGTTGTATGGTTATTAAACCTTGGGGATATGGAATTTGGGAGCGTTTACAACGTTTATTAGATGAGAAAATTAAGGAAACAAATCACGAAAACTGTTATTTCCCGATGTTCATCCCTTTAAGTTATTTCCAAAAAGAAGCAGAACATGTTGAAGGTTTTGCTAAAGAAATGGCTGTGGTGACACATTCGAGATTAGCATCTATTGACGGCAAGTTAGTCCCTGCTAGTCCGCTTGATGAGCCCCTAATTGTTCGCCCTACTTCTGAAACAATTATTGCAGATTCTTTTTCTAAATGGGTTCACTCTTATAGAGATTTACCTGTTATGATAAATCAATGGGCGAATGTGGTTAGATGGGAAATGCGCCCTCGCCTATTTTTGAGAACTCGTGAATTTTTGTGGCAAGAAGGACATACTGCTCACAGTACTTTTGATGAAGCTGAAAAAGAAGCTGAAACAATGCTAGAGGTTTACAAAGATTTATGTGAAAACGATATGGCAATGCCTGTATTAACAGGTAAGAAGCCTGAATATGATAAGTTTCCTGGTGCTGTTAATACATATTGCATTGAAGCTATGATGCAAGATGGTCGTTCTTTACAGGCTGGAACTTCTCACTTTTTGGGGCAAAACTTTGCTAAATCTGCAAACATTAAATTTGTTAATCAAAATAATGAGCAAGAGTTTGCATACACAACTTCTTGGGGGGTATCTACTCGTCTTATTGGTGGTTTAATTATGACACATGGTGATGATGAAGGAATGGTTGTTCCGCCAAAGCTTGCTCCTTATCAAGTTGTTATTATTCCTTTATTAAAAGATAAGGCTCGTGAAAATGAGATTTTAAGTTATGCTGAAAAATTAAGAGATGAACTTAAATCAAAAGTTTTTGCTAGTGAAAAAGTTAGAGTAAAACTTGATAATCGTTTAAAAGATAGCATTGATAAAATGTGGGAATGGACTAGAAAAGGTGCTCCTATTATTATCGAGGTTGGTCCTAAAGACTTAGATAAGAATGCATTAATGTTCAGAAATCGTATTTATATCAATGATAAAGAACGTTGGAAAAATTTTGAAGATTTTGATAGTTTTGTTAATAGCATTTCTGATAAATTGAAGGATATTCAAGATGAAATGTTAAAACGAGCTGTTGAGCGTATGGAAAATAATATCGTTACAGATATTAAAACACCTGAAGAATTTGAGGTATATTTTAAAAATTCCAATGTATTCTTGGAAAATAGTAAAAATGCTCCGAAAGTTGCTTTTGTTAAAGGCAAATGGTCTGGTGATGATGATACCATTGAAAAGCTAAAAGAAATGCGTATTTCAATTAGAGCTATTCCATTTGAACAAAGTGGCACTGAAGGCGTATGTCTTGTTAGTGGCAGAAAAGCAACAATAGATGTTATCTATGCTCGTTCATACTAGATTTAGCATTTTATATTTATAAAAAGGCTATGTTTTCATAGCCTTTTTTTGTTTCCAAATCAATTTTAGACAAATTTGTCATTTTATTGTTGCATAATTATTTTTTTTATGTTATCGTCTGCTCTAGAGTTATATATTTATGTTAAATTTATAAATTTGTTTATTATGGCAAAAAAAGAAGTTTCGTTAAATTACTTCATTAATCTTGGCGTGCTTGCTAAGATATTCGAAGTTAAAAGGACTAGTCTTGGTTTTGGTATTGCGGAAACCATTTTAGATGACAGTGAGTGTGATTTTCTTCCTATTGTTACAATTAAAGAAACAGATGAGTACATCAACTTGATTTCAGGACGTAGGGAAAAAACATCTTATGCAGCAGGTTTGAAGCAGAGTGTTTACAAAGCTGTTGTTTGTATTGATGTAGAAGCTCAAGCTTTTGTGTTTAACACAAATCGTTCTAAGTGTGTTGTTTCCAAAGAAATTCTTGTTAAAAACTTTGGAAATGAAATTGTTAAATCCAAAAAAATCTAAAATCATGACACCTACTGATTTACGTTTAGGACACAACGATTTTGATATCGCTGATGTCGAAGAAAATGTTGTACACACTTGTTTGGGACACAATGATTTTGAGGAAGAGAAAAAAATTCCACAAATTTCACGTTCCCTTCTTTCGATGGCTTACAAAGAAGATAAAGCAAAACTTCGTTTTGGTGTGGTTGATATTGGAAATGGTCCAAGACCTGTTGTCTTTATTGACGATGAAAATTCGTATATCGACCTTCTTTCTGGTAGAGTATTAATGATTGAATTCATGGTTGTTGAAGAATACGCTACTGTAAGTTATTATGGCGGTACATTCAAGTTCCACGGTGAAAGAACCATAGCGTTTATTGACAAAGAAATTCTTGTCAAAAACTATGGCTTAGGAATCATCAAAGACTAACGAACAATAAAAAACCTGCTCTATAAAAGAGCAGGTTTTTTATTTTTTCTTAAAAGTTTCTTATTGGGTAAGGACTAAACTTAACATACGTTTCTTTATCATGAAGACCGGTGTAATGATACATTGCTTCTTTTGCAACACTTTCAAGTTTATACCCCGAACGTTTGGCAACACCTGAAGAGTTTATGTTGTTAATATCACAACAAATCGTAACTCTGTGCATACCATGTTCAAAAAGTTCCTTTTCTAGAGCCAAAACAGCTTCTGTCATATAACCTTTTTTAGTCTCGCTTGTTCGGAGCCAATAACCAAGCTCTGCACTTTGGTCCATAAAGCTAATACAATGAGCTCCTATGCACCCTAAAAACTTGTGAGTGCCTAGCTCATAAATATCATAAGCCCATTCATCATCTTCATCCCATTTTTGATGAAACATATCTGTTGCTTTTACAACATCTTCATAGTTTTTTGTCCCATCAACCCAAAAAAGATATTCACGAATAACGGCCCTACTCTCTTCTATTGCTGGCCACATATCTACATCGTGGTCATGCTCTCTTTTTAGAAGTATTATGCGATCGGCTATAATACTTTCTTTTAATTTAAACTTTTCCATAACCATTCCTTTTTTATTTTGTTGTACGATATATGATTTTTAATATTTTAGCAATAAAAATCCCCAAACTTGTGTAAAAACACAAAAATGGGGATTTTAAGTCATGGCACAACACCTTCCGGATGAAGAATTTGTATTTCTTCTCGTCTTTTTTGTTGATATTGTACCTGCGCCTTAGGACGAAGACCGTACTCTTCTTGATGAATTTTTGCTAGTGAATAATATTTTTCAACCAACAAAACTTGAGCTTGCTCTTGATAGAATTGCTTATTCTCAACGTACTCTCTAAGTAATTCAAAAGAAGCATTGTTTATCAAATACTCCTCTTGGGTATCACTTAAATAGGCACGTTTTAACAGATACCTTGAAGCAAAACAATCATTTTGAAGACATAATGTTAAGATATCATCTGTCATGATTGTTTTTCTTTGGTTATCTACATAAATTTTGAATAACTCAATGCCCATCATGGACCTACTCTTAATCATCATTGAAAGATAGGTAAATTCTGCCTTTGGTGAAAGTGCTCTTTCGGGCACCCAAAATCCTTGTGGAGATAAATAAGTTTCCATAAGAATGACATTATTTTTCTCGGCAAGAATTTGTTGCTGAGTTTCATCTAACACATAAATGCGCAAAATAGCTTGAATCAAATCAGACTCTCTTTCTGATTGAAGTATTTTGGTTATATGTTTTGAAGATAACTTGTGCACTTTGATGTAGCTTAAGAGATAATTTTCTTCTTTTTTATCAATCAGTACATCAATCGTTTCGTCCAACAAAGGGGAATTCTTGTAAATCCAAGTACCAGAGCATCTTGCAACCAGCACTTGCCACATCTTTTTCAACCATTTCATAATGTATATTTTTTTAATTTAACATAATTTTTAGATTATTCGACATAAATCTACTATATCTAAAAATTTTTGTCAATAAAAAATTTACTTTTTTTAATATGTAAATATCAATTTAGAAAAATTTTACTTCATTGGTATTTTTTTGAATAGATATTCTATTTTCTATTTCCTTTTGCTTTATTATATTTAACTTTGCGAGTTCTTTTTTTAAGAATGCCTCCCCTTTTTGTTTTGTTTTTGGCGATGCATAGTTATCTAGATATTCTTTTAGGGTTAAAATAGCATTTGGGGTACAAAACTTTGCTATTTGTTGGGATTTACATAAATCCATAAATTCTACACCTTGGCGATTGTTTCCGTAGCAAGATGTACAAAAACTTGGTATGTGATTGTTTTCCATCAACCAATACACTATTTCGTCTAATGTTCTGTTATCTGATATTTCAAATTGTGCATTGTCTGGTTCTATTTTTGAGCTATACCCACCAACAGATGTTTTAGAACCACCGCTTATTTGTGATATACCAAGCTCTAGAGCTTTTGTTCTTATTTGGCTTGTTTCTCTTGTTGAAATAATAAGTCCTGTATAAGGGACAGAAATACGCAATAATGCTATTATTTTTAAGAAAATATCATCAGGAAGAGCATTTTTAAAAGATGATATATCGATTGTACTTGCTGGTTTTAAGCGAGGAACACTAATTGTGTGAGGCCCTGCTTTATATGTTTTTTCTAGATGGTCGGCGTGCATTAATAGTCCCATAAATTCATAAGCATAATTATGTAAGCCAAATAAGACTCCTAATCCAACATCTTCTAATCCACCTTTTATAGCTCTATCCATAGCTTCTGTATGGTATGCGTAATCAGACTTTGGACCTTTGGGATGAAGTTGTTCATAGTTTTTCTTATTATAAGTTTCTTGGAAAAGTATGTATGTGCCAATTTTTGCATCATGCAGTTTTTTGTAATTTTCTATGGTTGTTGCTGCTATATTTACATTTACTCTTCTTATTACACCTGATTTATGGCGTATACCATAAATTGTATCGATACTTTCTAAAACATATTCAATAGGATTATGAACAGGATCTTCTCCTAGTTCTAGAGCCAAACGTTTATGCCCCATATCTTGAAGAGCAATTACCTCTTTTATTATCTCTTCTTGGCTCATTTTTTTACGTGGCATTGTTTTATTATCTATGTGATATGGACAATATGTGCACGAATTTATACAATAGTTACTTAAATAAAGAGGAGCAAACAAAACAATACGATTTCCGTAGAACTCTTGTTTTAATTTTTGAGCAATATCTAGTATAGATGATGTTACATTTTCATCTTGATTAAGAAGTAATGCGGTCGCTTCTATCGGAGATAGTCCTTTTTTATCATAAGCTTTTGTTATTATATCTTTTATATACAAAGAATCTTTGCTTAACTTTAAAGCTTTTTCAAGATTTTCATCTATTTGATTTGGATTCATAAAACATGAAGCCTTATCAGATAATAAATCGTACTTGTCCATAACGTGTTTAATCCCTATTGTTTATATTTCATATATCTTTGTATCTTTTTTTTATTAATGTCAATGTTGTCTTGCTAGTTCTATCATTGCTTTTACCATAGCATTTGCGCCTTTTGCTACTTCGGAGATAGAATTTGCTAGCATATAAGCTGGGGTTGTTACTATTTTATTTTTTGTATCAATACAAGCTTTTGTTACTTCTGTATTTTCATGTATTGCGTTTGTTTCTCTTATAACATCTGCTACTTGTTTATCATTACCGATTGTTACTTTTATATTATATTTACCTAAAACTTTAGCAACAACAACTGGAGCGATACACATTGCTCCAATTACAATATTATTTTTATACGCATTTTCTAATACATTTGATATTGATGTATCAACATCACATGCAATCCCTTTGGTTTGAAAATCACACCAATTAGTTATTGCTCCTAATCCCCCTGGAAATAATATACAATCATATTCGTTTAGATTTATTTCGGATAAAGGTTTAATATTACCTCTTGCTATACGTCCGGACTCGACTAGAACATTACGCCTTTCTTCTACAATTTCTGAGGTTATATTATTAACAACCATTGCCTGTTCGATATCTGGAGCAAAGCAATCATATGTACATCCCATTGTATCTATTGCTAAAAGAGCTGTTACGCTTTCATGAATTTCAGAACCATCTGCACGTCCACATCCTGATAGTACTACTGCAAAACGAGGCATTTTTTCCATATTTTTTCTCCTAATCTAAAAAAATTTAATAAAGTATATATATACATATATATATTTAAAAAAAATTAAAGTGATAAACGTGTTTGATATTGATTTATTTTTTGTTTTACTATATTAGTTCTAATATTGTGATTAACTTTATTATTTTTTATTTTGGTTAGGATGTAATGGAAATAAGACAGTCGATACTTAAGAGCGGATTAAGAGTTATTAGTGCTCCTCGTCCACAAATTGAAAGCGTTTCTTTTGGCATTTGGGTTAATACAGGCTCTGCTGAAGAATCTTTGGTTGATAATGGTATTTCTCATTTTATTGAGCATATGGTATTTAAGGGAACTAAAAAAAGAAATTCATTACAAATTTCTGAAGACATTGAAAATGTTGGCGGTTCTACAAATGCTTATACTTCTAGACATTTTACATGTTTTTATGCAAAAATGTTAAAAAATGATTTAGAACTTGCAACTGATGTGATTTGTGATTTTATTACCTCTCCGTTATTTGATGAAAATGAAATGATTAAAGAAAAAGAGGTTGTGGTACAAGAAATAAAACAATCTCTTGATACTCCTGATGATTTGGTTTTTGATTATTTTCAAGAAGCTTGCTTTCCTAATCAGGCAACAGGAAGAACTATTTTAGGACCGATTGATACTGTTAGAGGTTTTACTAAAGATAGAATGCTTGAGTATATGAAAAATCATTATACTGCTGAAAATATGATTGTTGCTGCTGTTGGAAATGTTGACCATGATAGTTTTGTAAAAATGATTGAAGAAAGAATGAGCAATATTCCTTGCAAGCAAAACTTAAATACTGACAAACAAGAATATGTTGGAGGTTCTAGACTTGAATGTAAAGATATTGAACAAACTCATCTTGTTTTAGGTTTTAATGGCGCATCTTATATGAATGATGATTATTATAAATATGCTGTGCTTTCTACTATTTTTGGCGGTGGGATGTCTTCTCGTCTTTTCCAAGAAATTCGTGAAAAAAGAGGTTTAGTATACACTATTAATAGTTTTAACCAAGCTTTGAAACATGCTGGAGTATTTGGGGTTTATGCTGGAACAACTCCTAATGAACTAAATGAGTTATTACCGGTTGTTTCTGATGAAATAAAAAAACTATTAAATGAACCTGTTAAAGATATTGAATTACAACGTGCTAAAACTCAAATTAAAGCTAGCCTTTTAATGTCTTTAGAAAGTTCTTCAACAACTGCTGAAGTTATTGCAAGACAAATGTTGTTGTTTAATAGAGTTATACCAACAAATGAAATTGTTGAAAAAATTGAAAATATTACAAAAGAAGATTTATTGAAAGTTTCTCAAACAATCTTTAGTAGCACTCCGACATATACATTACTTGGATGTGATAAATCTAAATTTCCAAGTTATGAAGATGTACAAAAAATGTTAAAATAATATTTTTGCTCATAAAAAAAAAGCACAAGTTAAATCTTGTGCTTTTTTTATTTGTTTAGTGCTCTTTCTTTAATTTATTTAGAGCCTCATCTGTTAGTACAACAATAACAATATCTCCATCTATGAAAATGGAATTAGATGTTGGCCAAGGAGTTGCTTCATGTTTAATGAAATTCTTACCTTTTTCTGATAGATTTTGGTAAGAAACATTATCATAAAAAATGTCTTTTGGATAATAGAAATTATATACTATTCTTGACATAAATATTGGAGTAAAAGATGTTTCCAATAAGTCAAGTCCAACCTTTTCTTTGTTTTCTTTTTTATAGTAATTTTGACGTAGTGATAATGTTCCAACTTGGAATAAACGATACTTTCTGTTTATGTTAAAATCTTTATGCTGTTCTAATCTTGAAACTATGCGTTCATGGGCTTTCATTTCTGCATCAAAACCTAATTTCCATGTTTTTAGAGCATAGGCATCTCTTACCATCGACATAAATGTTATAATCATAACTAAAATAACACCTACTTTTTTTATCTTTTCTTTATTAAAAATAAGTATTGAGCTTAAGAAAAATGCGTATACGTAAACAATTCCATAAAAATCTAATCTTGGAACAAAGGCGAAATCTTCCATTTCGGCTAATATTTCACCTCGTTCATCTGCTATGAAATATGCAAACTTTGATGCAAATAATATCAATAAAACAAATATTACTATTGGTGCGAATTTATCTATTTTACCACTTGTTATTAATAATGCAAAACCGATAACACTCATAGCTAGTAATAACATTTTGTATTCATAATCCATAAATGGAAGTATGGCGGTAAATTGTGTGAACATTACATTAAATGTTTCATTTAATTTATCTACAACAAAATCTAATGGTATAGTTTTAGTATTATAGCTAGATGTTATCGGAAACATTTTCATAAATAATAAAAATATAATTAGTGATATTATTACAACAATTGCTGTTGGAATTTTATTTCTAATCGCCCCTATTATACTGTTATTATTGTAAACATAATCATTAATTATTGCGCCAAGGATGCAAATACCTATCATATTTATTACCGCAACATAGGAGGAAAATGCAAATACAAATAATAACACAGATATAGTGTACCATAATTTTGACTTACACAATGTTCCCTTTTGGGCAGACCAAAGAGCTGTCATTACTATTAATGGTAAACTTATGTTTATTAACGCATCTTTTGCATAATATAACCATACTAATGTATATGGAAGTACTGCTATAAATGTTGCAAATAATGAGTAGTTTAATGTTGTTGTAGGTATTTTCCAATATTTTGCTAGCATTATAGAACTTAAAGCCAAAGCTGCAAAAGAAAATAAGTTATTTAACAAGGGAAGTATTTGCCCCGAAAATAATATTGACTGCAAAACAAAATGCAAAGGTCGGCCTTCAAAAGTTCCTTCTTTCCAATATGTTTGCCCTCTTACATATAACCAATCATGATCCCCAAACATAAAGTTTGTAGTATGGAACAAAAATGCTAAATTGATTAAAGCAAATGATATTAAAAAAGCTTTTTTTATTGATAGAGGTATGCTTTTATACCAATCTATTACTTTTTTTTCCAAACTCAAATAATTCATCTTGAGGTATCTCCTTTATTATTTATATGATGATACAAATATATCTTCAACGTCTTTAACTGTTAAATCGCAAGGATCTAATGCAAACGACCCAGGACTTTGGATTTTAGCAAGGCTTGCAAACTCTTTGAGACAATTTTTATCTACTCCATAATCACTCATTTTTAAATTATCTGCACCACATTTTATTTGCAAATCTTTCAATGCTTTTACAAAATCCATAGGGACACTCGCATTTTCATATCCCAATGCTTTAGCCATATTTATTAGTCTTTTATCCGATAAGCCTTTTTCTGCAATTTTGGTATAATAGGCTAAACTTACCATAATAAGCCCTGCCCCATGTGGTAAATTTTTATATTCACCACTTAATACATGTTCAATAGCGTGCTCTGATATGCAACCTGAGGTACTTTCTACCATGCCTGATAATGTATTTGCAAGTGCCATATTTTCTCTTGCCTCTATATCGTTACCATTTTCTATGGCAAGTGGAAGATATTTACCAACAAGCTCTATAGCCTTTATAGCATATAAGTCACTTATTGGTGTTGCTATATTAGCAAGATATCCTTCTAGGCTATGAAAAAGTGCATCAAAACCTTGATACATTGTATAATCTTTGGGAACACTTAACATTAATTCTGGGTCAACTATTGCCAAAACTGGAAAAGTTCCCTCTATACCATAACCAAATTTTTCTTTTGTGCTTTCATTACTAATAACAGTCCACGGATCTGTTTCGGTTCCGGTTCCTGCTGTTGTTGTTATTGCAACTATTGACAAAGGTTTTTGAGTTACCGGCTTTCTTTTACCTGTTCCTTTTACCATATAATCCCAGTAGTTTCCTTCATTTGTTGCCATAATAGCTATTGATTTTGAAGCATCTATTGGAGAACCGCCTCCCAATCCAATAACAAAGTCACATTCTTGCTGTCTTGCAATTTCAGCACCATTTGTTACTTCATCTAGTGTTGGATTGTTAGTTATTTTATTATATACAACATATTGACACCCTGAAATATCTAGCTCTTTTTGCAAGCGTGCTAGGTAGCCATTATCAATAACCGAACGACCTGAGGTTATTACAATTAAAGCTTTTTTACCTGGCAGAGTTTCTTTATGTAAATTATTTAAGCTCCCTCTTCCAAATATAACTTTTGTTGGAATATAATTTTTAAAATTCATATTAACTCCTAAAATAAGTCAAAACTTTTATTATACGTTAGAGAAAGTCCAAATGTGCTTTGTGCTCTAGAGCTTTTTGCTCCTCTTGTTTGTGCTAGCTCATAGTTATAAAATGGAGCTAGGTATAAATCACCTGTTAACTTTGTTTGAATACGATTATTAAATGCTAACTTATATTCAAAGTCTGTTGGCTCTTTTTCTGAGTAGCTAAAGAATTTACGATAATAACCATCTGAAATAAATGTTGTTTGTGGGTTTATTGGATAATTAAATTCATAACCAATTTCAGCACCGGTTTTCATATTGTTATCATCATAAGTCATATCATTTTCTTCTACTGCTGCAATGTATAATTGTTTGAAGTGTTTGCCTTCATATAATTTCATACCAACTTTTGCACGTAGAATTTTGGTTCTGTAGCTCTCGCCACCTAAATCAAAAGTAGTAAATTCTGTTTCATATCCTAAATATGCAAATGGACCAACTATTCCTTGCTCTAAATTCCACATTTTATGTGTATAGTCTGTATATAACAAGATTTCGTCTTTATCTTCACTTTCTGTTGTTATACCATCTTCTGTGGTTTCAGACTTTGCATATTCTGCAAAAAGACCATTCGTCCAAACCATATTAGATTTTTCATATACAATATTTGCATCAAATGTTCCACCAATGTTGCTCTTTTCATCTGAATTGTATGTATCTGGATAATTTGGATCTGTTTTATTTGTAACACTATGTTCCATATATTCTAAAGCAATACGCTTAATGTTTGCCTTTAGTGAATAATCTTTAGTTTCAATATTTTCATTTGCCAATGCTGGTGAAGATGCGAGTAATGTTGTTGCACATAAAAAACAATATAAGTTCAAGTTTCTCATAATTTATATCCCTAATCTATAATGTTAGTCCACATTTAGTTCTATGAAGAGATTAGTTCTATCTTATGAAATTAGCAAAGATTTTTAATTACTTATCAACGGATAATATCTTAATTTCCATGATAAAATAGTGCTTTTAATAAAAGACGCATTCTATCCATTGGTTTTAATATGGGTTTAGGTGAAATTATTTCCCAACCTCTATTGTCCATTAATTCAAAATAACGATTATATAAGTTTAACATATAAACTATTGGCTTTGAGTTTTTATTATTGTTTTCTTCTAGTAAGCGATAAGCTTCAGCAAATGATGTTCTTGCAATATCTGCTAATTTTTGACGAGCTACATATAAGTTTGGATGTGTTAAAATCTCTTTTGGTGATAATTCTTTTGATATATTTGCTTCATTTAAGAATTCTTCTGGAATGTAGACATGATTATTTAACATATCCTCTTTTACATTTTTTAAGATATTTGTAATTTCTACTGCTCTACCTATAGCTTGACCTAAGGCTTTGGTTGTGTCTTCATCAAATTCTGCTATAACTTTTAGTATTAAGAAACTTGGCATTTCTGATACACCAAGACAATATTGATTAAAGTCTTTTAATTTTGGGCAATATAATGGTTTAGGGCAATCCATTGAAAAACCATCTAATATTGTCTTTAGGCATTCTTTGGGAACTTTGAAACGCATGCAATTTTTGTATATTTTTCTTCCAATATCTGTCTGTGGAACTTTTTTATCGTATATATTTAATATTTCTCTATTCCATGCATCTATTATCTCTTCTTTTTCCTTTATAGATAAGGTGCTTGAGCTTAAATCATCAAAATGTTTTACAAGCGCATATAATGTATATACAGCCTCCCTTTTTGCTTTTGGGTAATGCCTTGTACACCAAAACACTGCAGAATGATTTTTTCTTACTATTCTTCCAATAGAACTCATTTGATTACCTTACCTTTTATATTTGATTTATTGCTATTTTTTTATTTTTTGTGGTTAGAGTATAATACAAACCATATAAAATGAGTTAACATAATCTACTTTTTTTATTTTATTTATATTATTTTTTATCAAATAATGGCACAAACCTACATAAAAACCCAATTTAAATTTGAACATAATTCCAGATGATACAGGAATAGCATATTTTGCTTCTTCAAAAAGATGGGGGATTTGTTTATCTATTACATTAACATCTATGCTTATTTTGTTATTTTTAAATATTTTTATTATTTCTTGAGAGTTTTTAACATATAAAGAAAAATAAGCCAAAACAAGATTGGAAAAAGGTTGATAAAAAGGTGGATGACAATTATTTAATACAGCCACCATACGAGAAATTGGTGAAATTATTTGTAAAAACATAGTTAAAGCTTTAGTATAATCTAGAGTATAACGATTTTTTGCTATCCATGAAAATCCATCTATTGGTTCAAGCAATAATGAAAGCGACAAATTTCTATTGATGAATTCTTGTTGAAGATAACCAATTAATGTATTACTAGATTTTTTTTTATATATTGCCTTATACATATTATTAAAAAAAGTATCTGGTGTTTTTTTTAGCTTTAATCCTCTTAAGGATAGCAAATATATCCATTTTAGATAATTTAGAAAAAAAGCCCTATCCTCTTTTTTGATAAGATAAAGATATATATTTAATGAAGGTAAAGCTTGGTTTATATTATACTTTAATTGCATCTACCCATCCTTTTATTATTTCTTGAGCTCTTTTGGATATAGCTTTTTTCTTCTCGTTTCCTTTAAGATATCTTTTTTTACCATTTGCAGTAATTATAGGCTCTATTTCAGGAAATAATCCAAAATTGATATTCATTGGTTGATAATTTTTTATATCTGTATCATCTTGAAGATGTGCTAATTGACACCCAAAGGCTGTTTCTCGTGGAGGAAGTAGTGGTGTCTGACCTTTTACTAAACATGAAGCAAAATAACCTGCAAGCATACCTATTGATGCGCTTTCTATATAACCTTCTGTACCAGTTATTTGTCCTGCAAACATTATATTGTTATTGCTTTTTAGTCTTAAATACTCATCCAAAAGAATCGGCGATTTTATAAATGTGTTTTTATGTATTCCTCCAAGACGTGCAAAAACAGCATTCTCTAGCCCTGGTATCTTACGAAAAATACGTGTTTGCTCACTATGTTTTAATTTAGTTTGAAATCCAACCATATTTCTTAATGTATCTTCTTTATTATCTTGACGAAGTTGTACGACTGCATATGGTTTTTCTGGGCTATTGGGGTTAGTTAAACCAACAGGTTTCATTGGACCATACATTAAAGTATCACGCCCTCTTTCAGCCATAACCTCTATTGGTAAGCACCCATCAAAATATGTTGCTTTTTCAAAATCATGAAATTCTACTTTTTCACCTTTTTGTAATTCTTCTACAAAATCATAATACTGTTCTTTGGTTAGAGGGCAATTTATATAGTCAAACTTATCACCTTTATCGTATCTTGATTGATACCATGCTTTGTTAAAATCAATACTATCTTTATATATAACAGGAGCGATTGCATCATAGAATGATAGTTTTTCACCTCCTATTAATTCTGATATACTTTGGGCAAGAGAATCTGATGTTAAGGGACCTGTTGACACTATTGTTAGTTCATTATCGTTTATGGGAAGTTTTTTTATTTCTTCTTCATGTATTGTTATCAATGGATGATTTTTTAATTTTTGAGTTATATAATCTGCAAATCTATCTCTATCTACCGCCAATGCACCTCCTGCTGGAACTTTATTTATATCTGCGCTTTCCATTATTAAAGAATTTAATTGACGCATTTCATGGTGTAGTAACCCTACTGCGTTATTATTATAATCATCACTACGAAATGAGTTTGAGCAAACAAGCTCTGCAAAAGATGTGTTTTTATGGGCTTTTGACATTTTATGTGGTTTCATATCATATAATGAAACCAAAACTCCTCTTTGTGCTAATTGCCATGCGGCTTCAGAACCTGCTAAACCTGCCCCTATTACATTTACTTTATATTCCATTTTATTCCCTTTCTTTTATTTTATTTGTTATAAATGCACTTCTTCGGTTTGTAAATACTAAAAATTAGATGATTTTTAAAAAACTTCTGTTATAGTGTTGTTGGTAGGATATTTAAAATGATTAAAAACAAACACTTAATATTTGCTTATTTTTTGAGCTTTAGTTTTTTATTTTTACCTGATTGTGGTATTGCTCAATCGGATATAAATTTGTTTGATGCTAATGATAAAAGTAAAGAAAAAGAAAGTAGCATTGAACAAACAGATAGTAACATCTCATTTACCGATATTATTACAGGAAAAGCTGATGAGAAAAAAGCACAAAAGCAAAATGAAATTGATGTTGATGCTAGTGCTAATGAAAGTTGGCTTAAAGGGTATTTTAAATATGGGAAAGAAAAGTTTTTGGAAAAACTTGATACTGTGAAAGATGAAAAAGATGCAGAAAAAACGGATTTAGTTACTGTTGAGCCAAAATCAAATGCTGCTTTTTTTGATATATCAAATGTAAAACTTAGAATGAGTCCTAAAGAAGTCGAAGAAATCTTAAAAAAACAAGGATACAGAAAAATATCTGAAAACTTGGAAATTCCTAACTTTATCGAATGGAGAAGTGAGGAATTATGTAGAATTAATGGGATTGTCGGGTTTGAACGTTTGAATGCTTGTGCAACGAGAATCGCTCAAAGTAATGGACACCAATTTATAGAAAAACAATTATATAATAGATATACCACAAAAGAATCCATTGAAGTTACTTACACCTCATCTTTTACGGATAATTTATCATATAGAATTTTTTATAAAAGTAGTATTCCTTTTTCTGATAGTAAATCTTCCAAAAATATTTATATTAATAATGTTAAAGTTTTTGATTTTTGGAAAAGAGTTGATTTGAAATATGGAAAACCTGACAATACAACAGAAATTAAATGGGGTATGGGAGGGAAAAAACCTTATTTACAAGCTAAAACTGGACAATTAGAACTTGTTGACCCTTTGCTTGTGTCTCTTGATTCAACTAGAATGTTCAATGAAGACTCTAGACTTGCTAATACTGAATATTATACTTTTTAATTTATGAGGATATATAATGAATAACACTTTTTTGGCTGAAGTTATTGCTACACGTTTATCACATGATTTAATTGGAAATATTGGAGCTGTAGCGAATGCTGTGGAATTATTAAATGAAGGTGATGAACAAGATTGTGAAGATATTAGTAATATCTTAAATTTTAGTTCAGATGTCTTAAGTAAACGATTGAAATTCTTTAGACTTTGCTTTGGGCTATCTAATGCTAGTGTAAAATCTAATGATGAACTTTTTAGTATTACTGAAAATTATTTATCAACAATAGGCAATCCTAATTATAAAATTGAATTAAGTATTGATATATCTACTCCTAAAATTTATAAGTTTATCATGCCTTCTGTTATGATGATGGCTGATGTTATTATTAAAGGTGGCAAAATAAGTGTTGTTCAAACTGACAGTGCCATTAAAATAAGTGTTAGTAGTAGTTCAAATTTAAATGCAAGTAAATTAGATGGAATTAATGCTATCTTAAATAAAAATGAAGTTTTAGATAATATATCATCTTATGCTCCTTTGTATTATCTTCTAAATTACACAAATGAAAGTGGTGTTTTAGTTACGCTTAAAGATAATACCCTTATTATTGGAGAGTAGTTTTTATGGCAATCTATGGCGTACTTCTTCCTTTAGCTTTTGATGATGTTTTTGATTATTGCTTTGATGGTGAACTTGAAATTGGGCAATTAGTTGAAGTATCATTTGGAAGAGAAGAATTAGTTGGCGTTATATATAAAATTGGAAAAACTGCTAATATTGATATAAAAAAAATTAAACCTATAAAAAATGTTTTGGATTTACCTAAAATAAGTAAGAAATTATTTTCTTTTATAGAAAAAACAGCTCTTTATAATTTATCTTATAAAGGTTTAGTATTAAAAATGGTTTTGGGACAAAAAACAAATCAACTACCAAAACAAAAAATACAATTATATGGTCTTAATATAAAAAACGAAAATTTAGATGGAATTAGAATTACAGAAGCAAGAAAAGCAATTTTTAGGCTTTTAGATAATGGTGTTGAAAAAGAAAAAGATGCTATCATTGAAGAAACTGGTTGTTCTTGTAATGTTATCAATGCTATGATTAAAAGTGGCTTTTTATATAAAAAAGAAATTCTTGTTAACGAAGAAGCTGAGGAGCAAATTATAAATCTTTTAAAACAAGTAGAGTTAACAGATGAACAACAAATGGCTTCTGATATTTTGGTTAAAAAAGTTAATAACGGATTTTCGGCAACTCTTTTAGATGGTGTAACAGGAAGTGGTAAGACAGAAGTTTATTTTGAAGCTATTGCTGAGGCGTTAAATTTAGGTAAACAAGTATTAGTACTCGTTCCTGAAATATCGCTTACAACACAATGGCTTAAGCGTTTTGAAAAAAGATTTGGTGTTACTCCTTTTATATGGCACTCGGAAGTTAGTATTAAAGAAAAAGCAAAAACGTGGAAAGCTGTTATTCAAAATAAAGCAAAAGTTGTTGTTGGGGCTAGATCATCATTGTATCTTCCTTATTGTGATTTAGGAATTATTGTTGTTGATGAAAGTCATGACCATTCGTTTAAACAAGAAAGTTTAGTTACATATCAAGCAAGAGATATGGCAGTACTTCGTGCACATTTAGAGCAAATTCCTATTATACTTTCTACGGCAACACCTGATTTAGAGACTATTGTTAATGTTGAAGAAGGTAAATATGATTGTGTAAAACTTAGAAAACGTTACGCTAAAGCCCAACTTCCAGAAATCAAAATTATTGATATAAAAAAAGACAAACCAGAGAAAGGCTCTTGGGGTGTTTCTTTTATTTCCCCTACCTTAGTTAATGAATTAAAAAATAATTTAGAAAAAAAAGAACAATCTATGCTGTTTTTAAATCGTAGAGGATATGCACCTTTGCTTATATGTAGAGATTGTGGACATAGGATACAATGCCCACATTGTACTGCGTGGCTTGCTGAACATAGAATTACTGGAGAGCTTATTTGTCATCATTGTGGTTTTAAAATGTATACTCCTAAACGTTGTCCTGAGTGTTCTTCTGATGATGGGTTAACTGCTTGTGGTCCAGGTGTTGAAAGAATTGCAGAGGAAGTTAAAAATCGTTTTCCTGAGGCAAGAGTTGAAATTTTATCAAGCGATATAACAACTAATTATAAGGAAATATCTGAAGTTATCAGAAAAACAGCCAACAAAGAAGTTGATATTTTAATTGGAACTCAAATTTTAGCCAAAGGTCATAACTTCCCTGATTTAACGTTAGTTGGAGTTATTGACGCAGATCTTGGTTTAATGGGAACAGATTTACGTTCAACAGAACAAACTTTCCAACTTTTATCCCAAGTTGCAGGACGTGCTGGCAGAAGTGAAAAAAAGGGATTTGTTTATTTGCAAACACTTTATCCTGAAAATCTTGTTTTAGATGCGGTGATAAAGCACGATAGAGAGGCTTTTGTTGATATTGAAAAAAATTCAAGACAAATGCTTAAAATGCCTCCTTATGGAAAACTGGCAGCTATAATTGTTAGCTCTACAAATAATGAAACCGCAGAAACAACAGCTTATTTACTTGGTAAGTGTGCTCCTCGTACTGATATGATTGATACATATGGTCCTGCACCTGCACCTTTAAGTTTACTTAGAGGACGATATAGATATCGTCTATTGTTAAAAACTCATAAAAATATCAATATCCAAGATGTGATAAAAAAGTGGATGAGTATGGTGAAATTTAAATCAAATGTTAGGGTGGATATAGATATTAACCCCTACTCTTTCATGTAAAAAAAAAACTACATCAATTTTAGATGTAGTTTTTTTGTTTTACTTTGCTTTATATTTTTCTTGTTTTTCAAACAGTTCTTCTATCCAATGGTAAAATGGGTTGGGAAAATCTTTGTTTAATTCTTGAGCCTTTTGATAATTTAACTCTTTTTTGTTTAAGCATGCTTCAGTTAATATAGTGCAAGTATCTTGCTTTATATCCGCACAACCTCCAGATACCAACCACTCATCAATAACATTATTTTCCTCATTTAATATTTGGATAACTCCCCTTTCTAATGCTATTAAGGTTGGGGCTCTTCCTTTTAATACGGTTATCGTTTTGTTATCAAAAGGAAGTACTGCCCTATATACTTTATCTGATAGAATGAGCTTTTCTGGCATATATATTTTGAGTTCTATATCCTTTGCCATAATATTTAAGCGGCTCCTTTCATACTTTCGGCTTTTTCTAACACTTCATCAATAGTTCCTACCATATAAAATGCTTGTTCAGGAATATCATCATATAAACCTTCAAGTATACCTTTGAAGCCTTTTATGGTGTCTTCTAGTTTTACAAAGCGTCCAGATTTTCCTGTAAATACTTCTGCAACAAAGAATGGTTGTGATAAGAATTTTTGTATTTTTCTTGCACGTGATACAACAATTCTATCCTCATCTGATAATTCATCCATACCAAGAATTGCAATAATATCTTGAAGTGATGAATATTTTTGCAATATCTCTTGAACACCTCTGGCAACTTTATAATGCTCTTCTCCGACAACTTCAGGATTTAATATTCTACTTGTAGAATCTAGAGGATCAACGGCAGGGTATATACCAAGACCTGCAATTTTTCTTGATAACACAGTTGTAGCATCAAGATGGGCAAAGGTTGTTGCTGGAGCTGGGTCGGTTAAATCATCTGCAGGAACATATACAGCTTGAACAGATGTAATTGAGCCATTTTTAGTTGATGTAATACGCTCTTGCATTGCTCCCATATCTGTTCCTAAAGTTGGTTGATAGCCAACCGCTGATGGAATACGGCCTAAAAGTGCAGATATTTCTGATCCTGCTTGTGTGAAACGGAAAATATTATCAACGAAGAACAGCACATCTTGATGTTCAACATCTCTAAAATATTCAGCTTCGGTCAAACCAGTTAAAGCAACACGAGCACGTGCTCCTGGTGGTTCATTCATTTGACCATATACGAGAACTGTTTTAGAATTATCGCCTTTTAGATCAATAACCCCTGATTCTATCATCTCATTGTATAGGTCATTTCCTTCTCTTGTTCTCTCACCAACACCTGCAAATACGGAATAACCCCCATGACCTTTAGCGATATTATTGATTAACTCCATGATAAGCACAGTTTTACCTACACCTGCACCACCAAATAGACCTATCTTTCCACCTTTTAGGTATGGTTCCAACAAATCGATTACTTTAATACCGGTTACAAAAATTTCAGGATCGGTTTTTTGGTCAACGAAATCTGGAGCCTCTCTATGAATAGGGAAAGTGTCTTTTGTTTTTATTTCACCTCTTCCATCAACTTCATCACCTATTACATTGATAATACGACCTAAAAGTTCTTTACCAACAGGAATAGTTATTGGCTTATTGGTATTATATACTTTTACAGCTCTGCTTAAACCATCTGTTGTATCCATTGCTATTGTTCTTACAACATTATCTCCTAAATGCTGTTCAACTTCTAGCACTAGTCTTCTATTATTTACTTCACACTCTAGAGCTGTCAATATTGCTGGCATGACTTTGTTTGATTTAAACTTAACATCAACAACAGCTCCCATTACTTGAGCAACCTCACCTAATTTTTCTTCAGGTTCTTTCTTTATATTTTTGCGTAAATTAGAAAGTCTATATTCTATTTCTTTGTTTACTTCTTGATTTATTGTTTCAAGTTTTTCTTTTTTTGCTCTTGGTGCCATTTTCTTCTCCTAATATTACATTGCTTCTGCACCAGCTACTATTTCGACTAATTCTGTTGTAATAGCTGACTGTCTTAAACTGTTATATTTGAATGTTAATGAACTAATCATATCTTCTGCATTTCGGGTTGCATTGTCCATTGAATTCATGCGAGCGGCGTGCTCTGATGCTTGTGAGTTTATTAAAACTTCAAACATTGACGTACGCATATACATACTGGATAATTCTTTTAATAAATCCAATTTATCTGGAATATATCCATAGTATGCATCCCCTACTTTGTTTATATTTTCATCATCACTTGTTAACTCTATATCAAAAGGTATTACTTGCTTTGATTGGTATGTTCTTGATAAACCTGTTAAAAAATCGCTATACACAATTTCGCACACGTCTATTTTGTGATGAACTTTTTTATCCCATACATCTTTTAAGAAATGAAGAGCTTCTGCGTATGTTAAGTGTTTTTTTATCACTGCAGGATATGAAGCTTCAATATCTGTTATTCCAAAACGCTTTAATCCTGACAATGCTTTTTTACCATAACAAAATACTTTTACGGTCTTACCTTGTTTTTTCAACTCTTCAATTCTTTTTTGAGCTGTTTTAGCAATAGATGAATTATAACTTCCGCATAAACCTCTATCTGATGCTAAAATGAAAAGAGCATAGGTTTGAGGATTTTTTACTTCAACCAACATTTTAGGTAAAACAAATGAAATCCCCTTTTGCTCTTCTATGCTCTTTAATTCAACTAAGACTTTTTTGATATTTTCTATCAACATCTTTTGAAATAGCTCACTTTTTTCAAGAGTTAATTGAGCTCGACGATATTTAGAAGCGGCCACCATTTTCATGGCAGATGTAATCTTTTTGGTAGATTTAACGCTTTCTATTCTTGTTCGTAGCTCTTTTAAGTTTGCCATTAATATTTATCCTCTCAAACTTTTAAGCAATTAATTCTTTTGAATTTTCTTCTGTTTTTGAGCTCTTAAATTCTTTAATTGCTTCATTAAAGAACTTAATAAGATTTTCTTCTAGCTCTTTAGAAATTACTTTTTGCTCTCTAATTTCTTTTAAGTAGCTATTATGTTCTTTTTTCATCTTTTCGATAGAAAATGCTTCAAAATCTTTGATTTCATTAATTTCTAATTCATCCATAAAGCCATTAGAGCCGGCAAATAGTGTTATTACCTCTTCTTCTAATGATAAAGGATGATAAACAGGTTGCTTTAACATTTCTGTTAGTCTTGCACCTCTGTTTAATAATTTTTTAGTTGCAATATCTAAATCTGATGAAAATTGCGAAAATGCTGCCATTTCACTATATTGAGCAAGATCTAATTTCATAGAACCTGAAACTTGTTTCATCGCTTTTACTTGAGCTGCAGAACCTACACGGCTTACAGATATACCTACATTAACTGCTGGACGAATACCTTGATAGAAAAGTGATGTTTCTAAGAATATCTGTCCGTCTGTAATTGAAATCACATTAGTTGGAATGTAGGCTGAAACATCTCCTGCTTGTGTTTCAATAACAGGAATAGCTGTTAAAGAGCCTCCGCCATGTTTTTCATCTAACTTTGCTGCACGCTCAAGCAATCTTGAGTGCAAGTAGAACACGTCGCCAGGATATGCTTCACGCCCTGGTGGACGACGTAGTAATAAAGACATTTGACGATATGCTGTTGCTTGTTTAGATAAGTCATCATAAAATACAACGGCATGCATTCCTCTATCTCTAAAGTATTCTCCCATTGTACAACCAGAATATGGGGCTATATATTGAAGAGGTGCGGCATCTGATGCTGTTGCTGCAACAACAATGGTATAATCCATTGCACCATAATCTTTTAATGTTTTTACAACTTGAGCAACGGTTGAACGTTTTTGACCGATTGCTACATATATACAAAAAAGTTTATCTTTATCTGATTTAGCTAAATCATTTATTCTCTTTTGATTTATTATTGTATCTACAATAATTGAGGTTTTACCTGTTTGTCTATCGCCAATGATAAGCTCTCGTTGCCCTCTTCCTATCGGAATTAAAGAATCGATTACTTTTAGCCCTGTTTGTACTGGTTCATGAACACTACGACGTTCAATAATTCCAGGAGCTTTGGTTTCTATATTAGAAAATTCTTTTGCCTTTATTGGACCTAAACCATCTATTGGCTCACCTAAAGCATCGACAACACGACCTAAAAGTTCATACCCTACAGGTACACTAACAATACTCTTGGTACGCTTTACGATATCACCTTCTTTAATATCACTATCTGAACCAAAAATAACAACACCAACGCTATCTTCACCTAAATTTAGCGCCATACCTTTTGTTCCAGATGAAAACTCAACCATTTCGTTATATTCAACGCCTTTTAGACCATAAACCGTTGCAATTCCATCACCTACTGATAATACATGGCCAACTTCTTGCGTTTTGGCATCAAAATTATATTGTTTGATTTTTTCTTTCAAAATCGCTGTAATTTCATCTGCTTTTACTGCCATTTGTTTTCCCCCGTTTTTACTTTTAATACACTTTTATTTTCTTAACATTTCATTTTCTATATTTTTTAACTTTGTTTCTATACTGTCATCAATTAAAAAAGTATCATAACTTACTTTTAGTCCTCCTAAAATAGTTTCATTTATAATATAATTTATTTTCACATCTTTTTTTAATTTAGTTTCTAACACTTTTTTTAGTTTTTTATCTTGTAATGTACTTAATGGAATAACTGTTTCTACATTTACTTCTAATATAGACATTTTTTCATAATACAATTTTTTCCATTCTTTTAAGATTAAATTTAAGTATTTTAGCCTTGAATTTTCTGCAATTAACTTCAAACTATTTAATGTTACATCTGACAATTTTAACTTTGTAGATAATGCTTCCATCGTTAATATCTGTTTTTCAAAATCATTATTTGGGGATATAATTTTTTCCCATAATAAAGAATCTTTTTCTAAGCTTTTTAAAATTAAATCGATTTCATTTAGAACTTTATCTTCTTTTTTTAGAGAAAAAGATGCCTCAAGCCATGCTGTGGCATAGCTTGTTATTATTTTTTGTTCTGATATCTTTTGCACTATACTCTACTCCCTTTTAACTAATTTATGTTATACTATTCTTTTTAAATCCAAAATTCCATATATAAACTATTTTTTTAACAACCTAATTATATATTTTAGTATGAATAATTATTTATACATGTATAACAGATGTCCATTTTCGGTTAACCACTCTTTTCCTTTATCAGCATCTTCTTCTAAAAATTCAACTAAAGCCCAAAAATATGCCGAATGATCTTGATGTTTTAAGTGCGACACTTCATGAGCTACAATATAACGTATCACAAACTCTGGAGCAAGAGCTAAACGCCAACTATAATTTATATTATTTAGTGTAGAACAACTCGCCCATCTTGATTTTGTATCTTTTATACATACATTATGAACACTTTTCCCTATTTTATCAGCGACAATTACTGAACGTTTGGTAAATTCTTCTAACGCCAACTTTTTAATAAAATCTTTTACTCGGCGATGTAAAAATTCACTACCACCTGAAATATAGAGAATCTTATTTTTCTTATCTAATCTTGTATTACCACGAATATTACTATGAACTATTTGATATTCTTTACCAAACAAGCTTATTACATCATTGTTTTGGAAATTTTTGAGTTCAGGTATTTTTCTTAAATTATCTAACACCCAATCTTGATGACTTTCAACAAAAGACACTGCTTTCTTACGAGAGCAATACTTTGGAATCGTCAACACTGCGACTCTATCCTTTTTATCTATACGAAGAGTTAATCTGCGTGAACGTCCGGGGTGAATAATTTTCATATCAAAGCCAAGATCGGCATTTATTTCAAAGGTCTTCCCACTTAACAATGTGATTTTCATAATCTTCTACCTCAGTTTCATTTATTAATTCTCTTGACGATAAAGAAAAACCAGCATTGTGTACCGAACTTGCTAAACCCGTTATTAGAGGATGCCATGAAGGAAGTGGAAGCCCTTCATCTAAAAGCACATATGCACAAGTTTTCGGAAGCCAACGTGGCTTTTCTCGAACAGCTTGGATATCTATATCACGGCAATCGTTAACTTTTTGCAAACGATGTGAATAAATTTTACATAAACAGCTTTTAGTATCCAAAAAACGGCAGTAAGTATTTGTAAAACATACTTTACCTTTAATTTCTAATTTATTCAAACAACACTTTCCACATCCATCACACAAGAGTTCCCACTCCTTTTTTGTTAGTTGCTCTAGTGTTTTTTTCTCCCAAAAGCGAGTAGCTATAATATCTTTATCTTCGAATCTAGATTGGGGATCATAATCGTCTTCTATAATATAATCTTCTTTATCCATTTTACAAATCATCCCAATCTACAATATAATCTTCAATATCATCCATATTTACATCTGTTTCTTTTACACAACGTCCCTTTATTGTTGTTTTTATTGGTGATGAAGTTTTTTCAAACAACTGTCTATATGCGCAAGTTTTTGGCATCCAATGTATTTTTTCTACATTATTTACATCAAGCTTTAAGCACTCTGGAACAAGGGTTGTTCTTTTTTCATACACACTACAAGACATTGTTTCTTCATCAAAATATTTACAAACAACGTTTGTATAATAAACCTCCCCTGTTTCTTCATCTTCTAGTTTTACAAGACAACATTTACCACAACGTCTGCAAATACTTTCCCACTCTTTAGTTGAATATTGCATAAAAATTAACCTCTTTGCTCAGGAAGATACTCTTCTCTTGTTAAATTACTAAATCGAGCATATTCTCCATTCCAGAATAATTTAACAGTTCCTGTTGAACCATGACGGTGCTTACCAATAATAACCTCACCAATATTCTTGGTTTCTCTATCTTTTTGTTGCCATTCTTCTGTTCTTTTTAGGAAATGCTCATCTGTTTCACCCATATTACGTTTGGGCTCTGCATTTTGAATATAATAATTTTCACGGAATACAAACATTACAATGTCAGCATCTTGCTCGATTGAGCCTGATTCTCTTAAGTCTGACATTAATGGACGTTTATCCTCACGTTGCTCTAGTCCACGATTTAATTGTGATAAAGCTATAACTGGAACTTTAAGTTCTTTGGCTAAAATTTTTAATCCACGAGATATTTCAGAAACTTCTTGCACACGATTTCCTTCGTTCTTTTTACCGTCTGAACCGCTTATGAGTTGGATATAGTCTATTACAATCAAGCCTAAACCATGTGTTCTTTTTAGACGGCGAGCCCTTGTTCTTATGGTATTAATTGTTATACCTGGTGTGTCATCTATATATAATGGTAAACGTTGATATTCACGAACAGCTGCTGCAATTCGGTTAAATTCTGCTAGTTCCATATCACCAGTACGAAGTTTTTTACCAGATGTATCTGTTATACTAGATAAAATACGAGATGCCAACTGATCGGCAGACATCTCGAGTGAAAAAATGGCAACACCTTTAGAGTGTGGATCCATATTTTCATCATTCATCATATTTTCAGCCACATTGTAAGCAATATTCATCGCAAGAGCAGATTTTCCCATAGCAGGACGACCAGCTAAAATCAATAAGTCAGAATCGTTTAATCCGCCTAACTTATAATCTAGTTCATTTAGCCCTGTAGATAATCCTGAGACCTTACCTTCTTTTTGATATGCTTTGGCAATTAATTCTAAAGCTTGGTTTAATGATGTACCAAAATCTTGAAAACCTTTTTGCCCATCTCCGTGCATCGCAAGTTCAAATAGACGTTTTTCAGCTTTTTCTATTTGATTTGCGGTTGTTTCATCAAGCTTTTCATTCATAGCTTCGCTTGCAATATCATAACCTGTTGAGATAAGTTCTCGACGTAAGTATTTGTCATATATGAATTGCGCATAGTATTCTACATTAGTTAAAGGAGATGAAGCTTCTGATAATTTTATAAGGTATGCAATACCGCCAACATCATTTAGTGTTCCTTCTTGTTCAAAATAATTTTTTAATGTGATAACATCTGCCACATGCCCTTTTTGAATTAGACGAGCAATAATATCAAATACTTTCACATGAATTGGATCTGAAAAATGATTTGGGCGTAAAAACTCTGATATTTTTTCATAGGCTTTGTTATTGGCCAACAATGCACCTATTAGAGCTTGTTCTGCTTCTACATTGCGTGGTAAACGCATTACATCTAGTTCTTCTATTGTATCTTTTTGATTTTGATATTTTGTAACGTCCAATGCTTCCATTTTTTAAGAATCCTTTTTTAGTGTTATATGCTTTGTTATGAAACAAAAGTTTGTAATGTCACTTAAAAATGTGTTTGCTTGTGGATTATGTGGATAAAGATGATATAGACTTTATATTTTTACTACTTTGTGCTAGTAGTTTTGATTATTTTATATTTATAGGAGAGTAATTTGGCTGATAGAATTTTGGTACTTGGCGGAGCTGGATATATTGGTAGCCATGTGCAAAAACAACTTTTAGAAGATGGATTTGAGGTTATTGTGTTTGATAACCTTTCAAGTGGTGATAAGGTTAATATATTAAGTGGTGCAAAATTAATTGTTGGCGACATATTAGACATTGAGGCTATTGATAAAGCTATGTCTTTAGGTATAAAAGGTGTTGTGCATTTGGCTGCCAAAAAAGCAGTTGGAGAATCTATGATTAAACCTGAAATTTACGCATCTAATAATTTAACTGGTTCAATTAATATATTGAATTCTATGGCTAAACATAATGTAAGATATATTGTTTTTTCATCATCAGCTGCTGTTTATGGTATGCCTAAATACATTCCTATTGATGAAGAGCACCCTATTTGCCCTATAAATTATTATGGATACACTAAAAGAGCCATTGAAGAAAATATGGAATGGTATAAAAAACTTGGCAAATTAAATTATGTGGCTTTAAGATATTTTAATGCTGTTGGCTATGCTAAAGATAAGTCTATTACCGGAAGAGAGCGTAACCCTCAAAACCTTATGCCAATTATAATGGAAGCAGCAACAGGTAAGCGAGATGGTTTTTCGATTTTTGGAAATGATTATGAAACAAAAGATGGCACATGTGTAAGAGATTATATTCATGTTAGCGATTTAGCAAGAGCTCATAGTCTTTCATTAAAAAAACTATTTGAAACAGATTGTTCTTACACGCTTAATCTTGGTACTGGTATTGGGACTAGCGTAAAAGAGATTGTGGATGCAACTGAAAAAGTTATTGGCAAAAAACTTAACTATGATTATGCTCCCAGACGAAGTGGCGACCCTGCAATACTTACAGCAAAAGCATCAAAGGCTACGGAAGTATTAGGTTGGAAACCTATATATACTAATGTTGAGGATATTATCAGCACTGTATGGAATTTAGAGATATAATTTAACTAGAAAGGTTTAAAATGTTAGAAAAATTACAATATATGTTTACTCACCATGCTGTTTTATCAGAAGAGATGATGTGGGTTTTCTTTGGGATTGCTGTTATTGTTCTTTTGGCATTAGATTTATTTTGGTTTAATCGTAAAAACGAAGTGCCAAGTTTTGCACATACTTTGTGGGTTTGTGTTGCATATATTGGTGCTGGATTGTTGTTTGGTATCTTTGTTTGGTATGAAAAAGGCGGAGATGCTGCGATGGACTATTATACAGGCTTTTTAATTGAAAAAAGTTTGTCTATGGATAATATTTTTGTAATGTCTATAATTTTTACTTGTGTTGGAGTACCAAGAATTTATCAACATAGAGTTTTATTTTGGGGAATTTTAGGTGCTGTTGTTATGAGAGCTCTTATGATTAGTGTTGGTGCTGCAATTATTAGCGAATTTCATTGGGTTTTATACATCTTTTCTGTTTTCTTAATCTATACTGGCGCAAAAATGTTAAATCATGGAAAAGAAGATGAAGAAGAAGACAAAGAGGAAAATATAAAAAATAGCAAAATCTATAAAATGGTAGAAAAATATTTCCCTGTTACTCATGAAGTTGATGGGGCTCATTTTATTACAACAAAAAATGGCAAAAAATATATTACCCCATTATTGTTTGCTTTGATTATGATTGAATTAATGGATGTTGTATTTGCAATAGACAGTATTCCAGCTATATTTGGTATTACACAAGATGTATTTATTGTATATACAAGTAATATTTTTGCAATTTTAGGGTTAAGAGCTTTATATTTCTTGCTTGAGGCTGCGGTTAATCGCTTTATTTATCTAAAATCAGCTCTTGCTATTGTGTTAATATTTATTGGTGTTAAGATTTTGCTTCCTATTTTTGGAATTCATTTGCAATCTTGGCATTCTTTAACTGTTACATTTGGATTATTGTTAGGAAGTATATTCCTTTCTTTGACCAAAGAGAAAAAGGAAGCGTAATCTTTAGGGGGATTTATCCCCCTTTTTGTGTTTAGGAAATAAGTTAATGAAAACGTCTACACTTTATAGATTTACTTATATTTATTTAGCTTTGCCACTTTTTATATTTTTAATAAGTTGGCTAGATTTTGGAATTGGCTTAATTCTTGATATATTGTTTGGGTATGGTTTTTATAAAATATATCCAAAAGATTCAGATGAAACGTTAAATTTAAATATTAACACTCTGTTATTGTTTGTTATTATTGCTTTTATTTGGTGTTTTTGTGGTGGAATTGGATATTTTTATCACCAACCTTTTGATTATCATTTCAGAAATGCTGTATTTAGAGATTTAATTAATTTTGAATGGCCTGTTTTTTATGATAATGCCAACACTCCTATGGTGTATTATATGGCTTTTTGGCTTATACCTGCATTGGTTGGTAAACTTTTAGTGTTATGTGGAGCGAGTTTAGAGGGGGCATTTTTAGGAGCTAATGCATTTCTATTAATGTATGCAATATTTGGGACTGTTTTAATTTTTATACATGTAATTAAGGCTATAAACGCAGATTGTAAAAAGAAAATTTTTACTGCAATCTTCTTGTTTATATTTTTTTCTGGTCTTGATATTATTGGACATAAATTTTTCTTAATTGTTGAACCTCCTTTTGAATATCATCTTGATTGGTGGGCTGCTCATATTCAATATTCTTCCCTTACGACATCTATGTTTTGGGTTTTCAATCAATTTATTCCTGTTTGTTTGTTGATTTTCTTAATTTATAATGAAAAAAAGGTAAAAAGCTTTGGATTTCTTATCCCTATTTCATTGTTTTTTGCCCCCTATCCTACCGCAAGCATTGGCTTTTTCATGGTTGTATTTGCCATTAAAGAAATAATCAAAAGTGATAACAAAAAATATTATATTATGGAAAATATTTTATCTATTCCTAATCTTATTGGTGTATTTTGGATACTTCCTGTTGTTATAATGTATTTTATTACAAATACAGAGGGAATGTATGGATATTATTACATATTTAGCTATACAACACCATTTAGATTATTGTTGTTTTACACATTAGAGTTTTTACTATATGTAATAATATTATATCCTAAGTATAAAACGGATGTATTTTTCAAAACAGTGATTGTTTTGCTTATTGCTATACCATTTTTGAGACTCGATCAACAAAATAACTTTTGTATGCGTGCTGCTATCCCTGCTTTGGTTATCTTGAGTATCTATGCTATAAGATTTGTTTTATACTCACCTAATAGTATAACAAAATATGTATTTATTGGTTTATTTATAATTGGAAGTATAACTCCTATTGTTGAATTTTATAGAGGGTTTTATTATACTTCAAAAGCTCAAAAAATTAATTTAGTAGCAGATGAAATCTATACTCTAAACAAAAAACTTGTAATCATGCCTGTATTTTACTGGGATGCTAATCATCAGTATACTGCAAAAAATTATAAAACAGATTTTTTCTGGCAATATATGGCTAAAAAAACGAAAGGATTGAATAAAAATTAAAGCTTATAACTCTTAAAAATTATTTGACTTTGGGCTATATATTACAGATATTGTTTAATAAGTTTTTTATGGTAATTGGAGAAAATTTAGATGTTTATTGTTCTTATGAGTACATTGTTAGTGCTTGGATTTGTGGGTAAAGCGGTTGCAAACCCTGCTTGTGCTGTGTGTACTGTTGCAGTTGGGGCATCACTTGGAATTGCTCGCAAAATGGGCGTTGACGATAGTGTTGTTGGTGTTTGGAGCGGTGCATTTTTATTGTTACTTGGCTATTGGACATTAAAATGGATGGATAAAAAAGGCTGGAATTTTAAAGGAAGAGATTTTATTGTTTTAAATTTATCTGTTTTGATGATTTTGTTTGTTTATATGTTACCAGAGCTTCCTTATACACCTAAGGCAATACTTGTTTTTTGGATTGATCCATTTTTATTTGCTACTATTGTAGGGGCTTTGGTTTTACATTATTCATCAGAATTTTATCAATGGATGAAAAGAAAAAATGGTGGTCATGCACATTTCCCATTTGAAAAAGTTGTTGTACCTGTGGTTAGTTTGTGTTTGGTAGCAAAATGGTTTTCATATATTGCTCTTTGTGCTCCAGCATTACCAGATTTTAGCAATTTATAGTTTTATTTAGGAGTTAAAAAAATGAAAAAGGCAGAAAGTGTTAAAGAATTTGTTGAAAGAATTGATGCTTCTAAAAAAGTTAATCCTAAAGATTTATCTTCTGATCAGGATTTAACTATTGCTATTATGAATTTAATATCTATTGAAGAACATCTTGTATTTTCTGGCGCTAAAACAGGAAAAAATTCTTTTTATGATTTAATAGAAGAAGTTAGAGAAACTAGAAAAAAATTAATGCTTAAGATTATTCCTTCTTATGAGGGAGAGGTTTGGTGTATATCTAAACACTTACTAGCCTCTTCTATGCGCTTGATGGAAGTTGGAACAAAACAACAAAGTTTAGGTAATAAAGAACAAGCTTATGATTTGTTTAATAAAGCTTATGATTTATATTGTCTATTTTGGGGTTTGAATATGAATATGCTTAATGTTGGCGACATGAAGTGGATTGAAGATAGTGTTGAAGACATTAAGAAAATAAGTGAAAAAATTAATGTTAATACTGCTGAAGTTGTTGAAATAAAAAAAGAAGAAACAACAACAGACGAACCAACTACGGCGTTTTCTAAAATGAAGGCTTTTGTTAGAAAAGCGGTAGATTGCTGTATTGAATAAAAAAATTTAGGCGACAGATTGGTCGCCTTTTTTTGTATCTAGAAAACCACGCGTTAGACGCGTGGTTCAGTAAAGCTTATAGCGATGATGTTGTCCAAGCGCTCCAATTAGGTTAAAATTTTGCGGTCTGCCAAGACGCAAAAAACCTAATTGGAGGTCAATTATGAAA
>JAFTVD010000003.1 GCA_017465945.1 Alphaproteobacteria bacterium
ATTTCTCATAATGACCTCCTTTCGGTTGTAATGCGTCCGCCAGACGACATTACTCTAACCGAAAGGAGCGCTTTGTCAAACTCATCGCTAAAGCTCTACGGAACCACCGGCCTAGCCGGTGGTTTTCTAAATACAACAAAACCCCGCTTAATTTGAGCGGGGTTTTTGTTTTATTCTTCAACTTCAACTAACTTTATATGTAAATCATCTATTTGTTGCTGATTTACTGTATTTGGAGCCTGCATTAATAAGTCTTGTGCCTTTCCGTTTAGAGGGAAAGCTATTACATCTCTAATAATTGGCTCATCAAGTAAAAGCATAATAGTTCTGTCAACACCAGGAGCACAACCAGCGTGAGGAGGAGCACCGTATTTGAAAGCATTAATCATACCGCCAAATTTATCATCAACAACACTATTATCGTATCCAGCCAATTCAAAAGCTTTATACATTACTTCTGGTTTGTGGTTTCTAACAGCACCAGATGCAAGTTCAACACCATTACAAACCATATCATATTGATAAGCTAAAATTTCAAAAGGATTCTTATTTAATAAATCATCCATTCCTCCTTGAGGCATAGAGAACGGGTTATGTGAAAATTCTACAGCACCTGTTTCTTCATTTTCCTCATAGAAAGGAAAATCAACAATCCAACACATACGATATGCATCTTTTTCAATTAAGTCTAAATCTTCGGCAATTCTTGTGCGAACTTTTCCAGCAAATTTGTTTATTAGCTTTTTGTTTCCACCCATAAATACAATAGCATCTCCATCACTAACACTAAATTTGCTCTTTAATTCAGACATCTTTTCTTCACTAAAGAATTTGGCAATACCTTTTGCTCCACCTGAAGATAGGGCAACATAAGCCATGCCACCAAAACCTTCTTCTTTTGCAAAACTATCTAACTTATCAAAGAAAGAGCGAGGTTTTTCACCACATAAAGGTATAACAATAGCACGCAAATGTTCGCCACTTTGAGCTTTTGTATCATAAACTCCAAAACCACTATTGCCAAAGAAATCTGTCGCATCTTGAATAATAAGAGGGTTTCTTAAATCAGGTTTATCAGAACCATATTTTAACATAGCATCATTAAAGGCGATTCTCTTAAATGGGGCTTGGTCAACTTTTTTATTAGAAGAGAATTCGTTAAAAATTGTCCCCATAGTTTTTTCCATAACTTGGAAAACGTCCTCTTGCGTTGCAAAGCTCATTTCCATATCGAGTTGATAAAATTCTCCAGGACTTCTATCAGCTCTAGGGTCTTCATCTCTAAAGCAAGGTGCAATTTGAAAATATTTATCAAAACCAGATACCATCAATAATTGTTTAAATTGTTGAGGAGATTGAGGAAGAGCATAAAACTTTCCAGGATTTAAACGAGATGGCACCAAAAAGTCACGAGCCCCTTCAGGAGAAGAAGCTGTTAATATTGGTGTTTGATATTCCAAAAATCCTTGCTCATTCATCAATTCACGCATTCTTTTTATTACTTTACATCTAAGAACAATATTGCTATGAATTTTTTCTCTTCTCAAATCTAAAAATCTATATTTTAAACGTAAATCTTCAGGCGCATTATCTTCACCAAAAACTTGTATTGGTAATATATCAGCCATTGAATGTAGTTCAATATTGCTAACTTTAACCTCAATATCACCAGTTGGCATATTTTTGTTAATGCTTTCACGAATAACAACTTCGCCGTCAATAGTAATAACACTTTCAACTCTAATATTTTCAATTTTTTCAAATAACTCGCTAGAACTATCTACTACACATTGTGTGATACCATAATGATCTCGAAGATCAATAAAACATAAATTACCTAAATTTCTTTTACGATGTATCCAGCCTGAAAGCTTAACCTTTTGTCCTGCATTTTGAGCTCTTAACTCTTGGCAGGTATGAGTTCTGTATTCTATCATAAATACCCCTGATTAATTATTTAAAACATTGTATTGCGCATTCTTATCCATATTTAGAAGAAATGCAAGATAAAATTAAAAAAATCTTAATCATTAGAAGGTTAAACTGCAAAAAAATATAAGGAAACTCTAATGATACTGATAGATACCACAAAAGAATTAAATAACGCTTGCAAAATACTAAAAAAACAGAAAGTAATTGCGATTGATTGCGAATTTATAAGAGAAAAAACTTATTATCCGATTCCATGTCTTATTCAGGTAGGATATGAAGATGGTGCATTTCTAATAGACCCAATAGCAAAAGATTTAGATATGTCCTCTTTTTTTCTACTAATGCAAAACAAAAAAATATTAAAAGTATTTCATTCAGGGCGTCAAGATATTGAGATTATATATAATCTTTCAGGGAAAGTGCCAACACCTGTATTTGATACCCAAATAGCAGCGCAAGCATGTGGACTAGGTGAGTGTGTCAGCTACGAAAATCTAGTAAAAGTATATTGTCATGTTGATTTAGATAAGTCGTGTCGTTTAACGAACTGGCAGTTAAGACCTTTAACAAAAGAGCAACTAGAATATGCTTCAGGAGACGTAACGTATCTTATTACATGTTATGAGAAAATAAAAAATCACTTAGAGGAAAATAAGAGAGAAACATGGATAAAAGAAGAATTAGATGATTTGATAGATATTTCCCACTATGAAGTTGATACGGATAAATCATGGCAAAGAATTCGTCATAATAGTCGCTCTGTAAGTTTTTTAAATGCATTAAAAGTTTTAGCATCTTGGAGAGAAAAAAGAGCAATCAAACATAATACTATCCGCCAAAATATAATAAAAGATGATATGCTAATAAATATAGCAACTGCATTTCCTAAAACACTAGAGGAGTTAAAACAAGTTCGAGGTATGCGTTCTGATTTAATAAGAAGTGTTTTAGCAACAGAAATTATTGAGCAATTAAACAAATTAGAACAAGACGGATTTGATAAAAACATAACCAAAATAAATAATCAAAAGGATATAAATCTTTCAGCATCACAACAGTCTCTGTATGAAATATTGCGATTATTATTAAAAATAAAAAGCAATGAATACGGAGTTGTTGCCCATCTAATTTCATCAGAAAGAAATTTACGTGATTACATAAAAAATCCCAAGAATAGAAATTCAATAGTAAAAGGGTGGAGGTATGAGGTTTTTGGTAAATATGCAGAAGATTTCAAACAAGGTAAATTATGCTTAACATATAATCCTAAAGAGCATAATATCGAAATAAAAGAACTTTAATTATATAAGGAGAAAATTATGAAAAAACTTTATTTAACATTAGTTGCGTTGCTTATCTCTTTTAATGCAAATGCTTTTATCATCTCTCCACACGTTGGTTTAGACTATGTGTCATCAACTCCAAATGGTTATGGAGATATTGATTCTCTTAATGGTGTAAGCTTGAATGCTGGTGTAAAAGCTCTAGGATTTTTATCTGTTGAAGGATATTATCAAAAATATTTTTCAACATCAGCATCTTATAACACAAAAACAAAGCCAGCAGCTTATGGTATAGATTTAGTTGCAGATACATTAAATCTTGGTGTTGTTGAATTATTAACAACAGTTGGTTATGGTAAATACACACTAGATGGTGGAAAATTAAATAAAAAATTAGATGATTTTGAGAGCTCATCATATAGGGCAGGATTTGGCGTACAGTTTAATCCAACAGATAATATTGGAATAAGGGCAATGTATCGCTACGTGTTCCCTGAAGATGATTTCTTTAAGAAGAATGTTCAAGAATTAACAATTGGTATGCGTTATTATTTCTTCTAAAAAAACTATAAATAATTAAAAGCTCTCTAAATAAAATTTGGAGAGCTTTTTTTTTTACATACAATTAGACATAACTTGCATCACAGTATTATTAGAAATTATAACTTTAACAATGCAGTTTGTTCCTGTTGGTTGACTACTAGGTTCATTATATGTTATTAATTCACCACCACCAACAGGCCTATAATTTGTATAATAAATCCACATTAAATTGCCATTACTAAGATTTTTTACGGCATTTGGTGCACCATTTATATCCAATAAATCACTAACATCTTGCCCTTTATATGCCTCTATTCCTTGAATTTGATATGAGTATTTTTCTCTTACAACACTACAACCACATACCCCTAAAATTATTCCCAATATCATTGCCCATTTATAAATCATAATCATCTCCTTAATATTTTCTATTAAGAAATATAATGATTAAAAGGCTAAAAAGAAGATGTAGTGATAAATTTATTTAATACTATCTATAATTTTATCTCGTATATTTTCTCTAGTAAAGAAAAATTTATCATACATTGTAATTAATTGAGGTTCAATCTTGAAATTGTTATTTATGTAATATTTAAGTTTTTCAATAACTTCTTGCTCATTAAAAAATATATTTGGGAAAACATCTTTTTTAATATTAAGCAACTCTAAATCTCTATGCTGAGCTTTATTAAGCCAAATATCCCCCTTATCTAAACCATACAAAATAACAGGTTTATTTTGAAACATAAAATCAAAAGCAACAGATGAAAGATCAGTCAATAATATAGATGATTTTTTGATATATTTAGAAATTTCATGTGTTTCAACCATTTTTATATTAGGGTGTTTAATAGCTAAATTAATATTTGAATTTGTCTTCATAGCGTGGTGTGGGGCAAAATAAATTTTTACATTATTTTTTTCTGTAAAACTATGTAATTCCTTATTGTTTAACAAAGATGAAAGTCTTTTAAAATATAATGATTTAGCAAAAATACTAGGTGAAATTTGCCTCCAAGTAAACATAATAAATATACTTTTTTCATTTTGAGTATTATCTAATAAATCCCAGCGAGGTAATCCAAACTTCAATAGTTGCTCATCTTTCCATCCGTGTTTTTTTAATAAGTCAACTTCAAAATCAGATGAAGTTAAAATTTTATCAAATTTATTTGGGTTTATATATCCACTATCAAAAACACTTTCTTTCAAAAAAATCTGTCCATGCTGTATAAATATATATTCTAAATCATTAATAGAATTTAAATGATAATCTACCACACTTTCAGTACCAAACGAAGTTATTACAGATTTGGTATTAGGGATTACATCTTTAATAGCATTAATAAAATCAATAGGATTTTTTTTAGTTGAATGACTAATCGCAATTATACTATCACTATATTTAATATCATTTATTTTATTATATAAATTAGAGTCTTTATGCAAAATATAATAAGCATTTAGCCCTTTTTCTTTCATCTTCAAAAATAAAGAATAGGCATCAATATTTTCGGCTTCTGCATCATATAAACAATCAAATAAAATATAATTATCTTTTATTTTATTTAATCTATTTTGTTTTATATTACCAAAAATATTATCAATATATGTATATAAAGCATTATAATTTTGAAAAGACATATCTTTTGCTAGCGCATTTGTAAAAAAACAAACAGACAAGCAAAAAAACATAACATAGATTTTTAATAAATATATTTTTTTTAGCATTTTAAAACATTCCCATATACTAAAAAATGATAAATATTTTTTATTAAAAAAACTTTAATTCATAAAAAACGTATGAAGATATTGACAAAATAATAAAAATGATATACCAAATAGCTAGTCAAATTAGTTATATGTCTATTATTAAGTGTGTTAAATATAATTTTCGTTTAGAGATGTGTTTGAAAATTAACCTTAATAAAGGCTATGCTTTTTGGCAAAATAATAAATATATTTAAAAAATTTTTTATGCAAAAAACTGTTGTTAAGAAGCTTAATGCTTCAGAAGAAATTAGGTTGATTGATTCAAACAACCAAGAAGACTTTAAAAATTATCTTAAAAATCAAAGTCTTGCAAAGAAAGCTATCAAACATTTGTTTGAAAAAGCAACATCAAAGATGATAAAAATATATGTTAACACGGTTTACCCCTGTGAGCCTGAATTCTTGGAGTATCAACTTCAAGTAATCCGCTACGCAGACAGAAAGACCCTTGCGACATATTATTTATACTTTGATTTGCAACCAGATGCAGAGATTGAGCTTATCAAAAGAGATGAGATAACTCCGTTTAACTTTTATGTTACAAATTACGGGTTATCACCTAAAGCATTTGAGTATCTTGTAAACCATGGTTCAAAAGAACTAGTTATGAGTTACTTCAATAATAATGCTCTAGAAGACACAGATGAGATAGATATGTTCTTAACTCATGGCAAGATTGACTACATCAGTATGTTTGCTGATATGGCAACCAACAATGAGAAAGAAGATATGGCTAAAGTCTTAAAAAACAAAAGAGGTGAAGAATTGTATTCTAACATATACAATCAATGTTCACCAATGCGTTCTTGGATGGACCTATATGCCTAAACGAAATCTAGATTAATAAAAGCCCCGAAATTTCGGGGCTTTTACTTTATAAAAAATCTTGCAAATAAAAATATATAACATATTATATACTTTAAGCATTATTCTCTAGAAAAGGATAATGTTTAGGGCCTAGAAAACCCTTTAAAAATATAACACAGTCGTTCGCACACGACTTTAAAAATTGTGCCGACGTCTTACCTCTTAAAGAGGGTGGATGTCGGTGAATAAGGCTCCGCCCCAATAAGCCGAGCCGTTTTGTGTTATATACGGTTTTCTAGCATCCGCCCGCCTTGTTATCCAAAGCGGGTTTTTGTTTTGAACTTTTAAAAAGGATGCGAAGATTATGAAGAAAATAGTATTAGGTTTAAGTATGCTTTTAAGTGTAAGTGCTTGCGGAACAGTATTTAATGGTGGTAGCCAAGATATTCAAATAGATTCAAATGTAAAAGGAGTAGAAGTTTATATAAATGGAATGAAAGCATGCAAAACTCCTTGTGTTTTGCCTTTAGATAGAAGTTATTCGGCAATAGTTCTTGTTGCTAAGAAGAGGGGATATGAAGAACAACAGATGACCTTAAAAAGAGAATTAAGTAGTGTTGCAATATTAAATTTAACATTTTGGCCTAGTTGGTTAACAGATGTTGCTACAGGTGGAATGTGGAAATATAATAGAGATGGAGTATATATAGAAATGGAAGGAGCTAATAGAGAATATTATAACCAACGAAGTTATAATAATGGATATAATCGTGGATACCAACAATATAATCAACCTCAACAACGTTATTATGATAGATATTCAAAAAATGATGAAACGGGCGCCAAAACAAGACGTTTTAGCTTGTATAATTATAGCATGTTAAAGCAAGAAGCTTCATCAAACAAAAGTGGTGAATATATTAAAACACTCGCAGAATTAACAGATAAAAATGAATTAGATTTGATTAAAATAATAAATAATTCAACAAGTGAAGTAAATTTAGCTCATTCTTTAACAGGAATAAATTAATAATCAAAACTAAAGCCCCGATTGCTCGGGGCTTTTACTTTACAGCTTACAAAGCTTTTTTTACTTCTTCAAAAGCTTGGTTAAGCTTGCTAGCATCACTTCCGCCAGCTTGAGCCATATCTGGTCTTCCGCCACCACCTTGACCGCCAACTTGGGCTGATGCGATTCTAACTAAATCAACAGCATTGTACTTATCGGTTAAATCTTTGGTAACACCAACCACAATAGATGCTTTGTTATCTTTATCTGTTGCAAGAACAATAACACCACTGCCAATTTTTTGAGACATTTCATCAATGAAAGCTTTTAACTCTTTTGGATGAACATCAGGTATTACTTTGCCAATGAATTTAACTCCATTAACAACTTCTACCTCATCTTGAGAATTTGCTCCGCCACTTGCCAAAGCCTTTTTAAGGTTAAAAACTTCTTGCTCTAATTTCTTCTTCTCATTCAAAAGATTGTTAATACGAGCATTAAGGTCATTAACATTAGTTTTAAGAATATCGCAAGCCAAATGTAATTTGTTTTCAATATCCATTACATATTCATGTGCGCTACAACCTGTAACACACTCAATACGGCGGATACCTGCTGCAACAGCAGATTCACCTATAATATTAAAGTAGCCAATATCACCAGTGTTACAAACATGAGTACCACCACAAAGTTCTCTAGAGTAAACTTCGCCATCTTTTTCCATAGAAACAACACGAACTTCATCACCATACTTCTCGCCAAATAAAGCCATCGCACCACTTGCAACCGCTTCATCTTGGCTCATCAAAATGGTATTAACATGATAGTTTTCTCTGATAGCTTTATTTACCATATCTTCAGCCATCTTTAATTCTTCTTGGGTGATTTGTTTGTGATGAGAAATATCAAATCTCATTCTATCACCAGCAACTAATGAGCCTTTTTGTGTAACATGTTCACCCAAAATTTCTCTTAAAGCTTTATGAACAAGATGAGTTACAGAGTGATTAGCACAAATTGAACGACGGTTACTTTCATCAACCTCAAAACTTGCGAAATCTTCAACTTTAATTTCACCCTCAATCATCTTGCAACAATGAACATGAACATTATCAAGCTTGCATTTAGTATCAGTAACTTCAATTTCAAATCCATTACCTTTAATTTTACCAATATCACCAACTTGTCCACCTTTTTCACCATAGAAAGGAGTTTGATTTGCAACCAAATAGAACTCACCTTTGCTAACAGACTTAACTTCTTCTCCATCTTGAACAAGAGTTTTTATAATGCCATCAGCTTTTAAGGTTTTATAACCTAAAAATTCAGTTCCACCTATATTTTCTTTTACTTCAAACCAAATTTTTTCAGTTCCAGCATCTCCACTTCCTGCCCAATTTTTACGAGCCTCAGCTTTTTGCTTTTCCATTGCGTCATCAAAACCTTTAGTGTCAACGTCGATTCCTCTTGTCTTTAAAGCATCTTGTGTTAAATCAAGAGGGAAACCATATGTGTCATAAAGCTTAAATGCGGTCTCACCTTTAAGAGTATCTCCTTGTTTCAAACCATCTGTTTCTTCGTCTAAAAGTTTCATACCTTTATCCAAAGTTTTACCAAAACGTTTTTCTTCAGTGTGAATTGTTTCAGTGATTAATTTTTCAAAACGATAAAGTTCAGGATAAGCATCTCCCATTTCTTTTTGAAGTTGAGGAAGTAGCTTATACATCATAGGTTCTTTTGCACCCAATAAATAAGCGTGTCTCATAGCTCTTCTCATAATACGGCGAAGAACATATCCTCTTCCTTCATTAGATGGTAAAACCCCGTCAGCAATCAAAAAGCTCATAGCTCTTAAATGGTCTGCAATAACATTATGAGATGCTTTTAATGGACCATTTGGGTCAGTTCCTGTGATATTAGAAATAGCCCCAATCAAGTTTTTGAAAGTATCAATATCAAAATTAGAGTGAACACCTTGTAAAATTGCAGCGATTCTCTCTAACCCCATACCTGTATCGATAGAAGGCTTTTTAATGTTTACTCGGCTACCATCAGGTAAGTCTTCAAACTGGTCAAACACCAAGTTCCAAATTTCAATAAATCTATCACCATCTTCTTCAGCACTACCTGGAAGACCTCCCCAAACTTCAGGACCATGGTCATAAAAAATTTCAGAACAAGGACCGCAAGGACCAGTATCACCCATTTGCCAAAAGTTATCTTTTGTTGCAATGCTAATAATTCTATCATCACTAAGACCTGAAACTTTTTTCCAAATATTACGAGCTTCATCATCTGTATGATAATGGGTTACAACCAATCTATCCTTTGGAAGCATAAATTCTTTTGTAAGTAATTCCCAAGCATAGTAAATAGCTTCTTGTTTAAAGTAATCACCAAAAGAAAAGTTTCCAAGCATTTCAAAAAAAGTGTGATGGCGAACATCATATCCAACACTATCCAAGTCATTATGCTTACCGCCAGCACGAACAGATTTTTGGGAAGTCGCGGCTCGTGTATAATCTCTTGTTTCATTTCCTGCCAAAATATTTTTAAATTGCACCATACCAGAGTTTGTAAACATCAAGGTAGGATCATTATCAGGTACAAGAGAAGAAGCAGGCACAATTTTATGCCCATTTCTTTCAAAATAATTTAAGAATGTTTTTCTTATTTCGTTTACACTAGACATTTTTTCTTCCCAAAAAATAAATTAATTCTTTTTAACCTTAAAAAAATATAACATTATTTTTTGTATGTCTAGTTTAAATTTATATAAAAGTCGATTCGTTTGTTATTTTAATTAATAAAAGCAATATAAATATTTAGATAAGTTGCAAACATTAGCCAAATAACGTATGGGAACAAAATAAAACATGAAAATTTATTTATTTGATAAAAGCTATGTAACATCAAAAAAACAACCCCCAATAACAACACAATAACAATAGAAGAGGCAACTAACTGCTCCATATAAAAGAAAGAAAAAGTCCATAAAATTTGTAAAAATAACTGCGATATAAATAAAGAGTTAGCATCATCAAATTCACTAATACTCTTTTTTGATAGAAGAATAATGTAAAAACTTAAAAACAAAAGCACATAAATTCCACGCCAAATATATCTGAAATAATTGTTTTCTGGGCTTGATTGAGGAATGTTTATAGTATCATAAAAAGCCTCTAAGCCAATATCTGTAAAATATTTTGAGACAATAGCTGTTATAAAAATTAAAATAAAACTGTAGAGTCCTTGAATGAATTTTAATGCCATTTCTCTCTCCTTAATTGATATATTTACGATATATATGTGAATTTTAGCGAAAAACATCAAAAAATACCAAAAATGTTATAAAAAAAATTGCAATTTAAATAAAATGATTTATAAACAAAAGTAGAACAAAGTTATTCAAGGAGCAAAAAATTGGCAAAAATAGACGATAGTGGTATTAAAATTTATGATAAAGAAGATTTTGAAGGAATGAGAAAAGCGGGACGTTTGGCTGCCGAATGTCTTGATTATATTACAGACTTTGTTGATGTTGGGGTAACAACAGAGTATTTAGATGATTTGTGTAGAGAGTTTATAAAATCTCATAATGCAATACCTGCTTGTCTTGGTTATCATGGCTATCCTAAAACTATATGTACTTCAATAAATCATGTTATTTGCCATGGTATTCCAGATGATAGAAAACTAGAAGAAGGTGATATTGTAAATATAGATGTAACCGTAATTGTTGATGGATGGTATGGTGATACATCTAGAATGTATTATGTGGGTAAGCCAAAATTAAAAGCCACACGTTTATGTGATGTAACATATGAATGTCTAATGAAAGGTATTGATGTTGTAAAACCTGGAGCAAGATTCGGTGATATTGGAGCTGTAATTGAGGAACATGCACATAAATACGGATATTCTGTTGTCGAGATGTTTTGTGGGCATGGTTTAGGTAAGGTTTTTCATGATGAGCCAAATGTTTTACACTTTGGAAAAAAAGGAACAGGTCCTTTAATAAAAGAGGGAATGTTTTTTACAATAGAACCTATGATAAACATAGGTAAAAAACATGGAACAATTCTCTCTAATGGCTGGACCGCTGTAACAAAAGATAGGACATTATCTGCCCAATTTGAGCACTCAATAGGTGTAACCAAAGACGGGTGTGAGGTATTCACATATTCCCCCAAAGGGCTAGATAGACCACCATACAAATAACTTAAATAAAAAGGTGATAATAATGAATAATAAAGAAAAAGAAATAGAAGAACAAGAAGGTGTACCAAGTTATATCGGACATCGCCAACGCTTAAAAGCTAGATTCTTATCAGACTTAGGTCGTTCAATGCCTGATTATGAAATGTTAGAATTAATTTTGATGTACGCATTGCCAAGAAAAGATGTTAAGCCACTAGCTAAAGATCTGATTAAAGAGCATGGAAATTTAGCAAGTGTATTAACCGCGCCAGCAGATGAATTATTGAATATATCAGGAGTAGGTAGTAATGTTGCAACATTATTTTCATTGATACATGCTTGTTCAAACAAAATTTGTTGGGAACACCTTAAAGAAAATAAGACACATATTTTAAGTGATAAAAATGAAATTTTAGAATTTTGCCGTTCCAAAATTGGCTATGCTAAACAAGAAAATGTTTTAGTTATTTATTTGGGTAAAAAGGGAAAATACATTAAGCACAGCATAGAACAGATTGGTACAACATCTATGGTTATGATAAATTCACAAGGCATTTCTCGTAATTCACTCATATGCAATGCAGAAGCTGTAATTATATGTCACAACCATCCAAGTGGAAATTGTTCGCCATCAAGAGCAGATATTGAAATGACTATTCAATTAAAAAGTAGTCTAGATAGTATTGGGATAAAACTAACAGATCATATAATAATATCTCCAACGCAATACTATAGTTTCGCAGAAAAATCATATTTCATGCAATAATCAATATGTGCGTGGAGCGTTAAATCAATGATTTAAAATCATATTAAATTTTGCGTATAATAAGTTTATTTTTTACTTGTATATGATGTTTTTTTATGCTTCTCTGTTTAACGAAATATTAATAATTATTGTTATAAGTTTATGTCATATTAAAGGGTTTTTTAGTTACCTCTGACTAAAAGTTATTTTTATATCGGAGTAAATCATAAAGGTTTATATCAGGATATATGAGGCATAGAGAAATCTATGAAAATATGAAGAAATAAAAGCAACAGGGAAGCTTTATAAAGTACTCAAAACAGGCTGGGAAAAACAAACCATTTCTCGGCCTGCTTTTTTTTGCATACAATCTTTGTAAAAAACATTGACAATAAAAAATAGTATAATATAATCATAGCCAGTTTGTGTTAAAATGGAAGAGTTTTTATGACTGCATTAATGAGCATATATTTAGTAAAACTCGCCCTCAGAAAAAAAAGTCTGAAGGTTGCTCTTCCTTTGTTTATTTTACCTATTTTCATCATTGCTATTATCCTCATTAGCTACTATCTCTAAGTGCTTTAATTATACTTAAAGCCCGAACACTTAGAGAAATTTTCGAAATTGGGCTTTAAGATATCAACAAACAAGCCAAATAGTTTAGAGTATATAGAGGAAAACAATGTCAAGTAATGATAATTTTACAGAAAAAAAAGAACCAGAAGATGTTTCCAGTGTAAAGAAAACATTTAATCGTTATTTCAATATGATAGGTGTTAAAGATTTTAGACATTTTTACTATGACTGGCACATAGATGCAATGATAGAACCATTTGCAGAGGTTGTAGAATATTTCGATAAAAAGTATGGCTATAGCGCACCAGAAAAATTTGATAGATTTGTAGATGAATACATAAAAAGTGTTGATAATTATAACATAGATTGCGAAAAATTTTGTTCTGTAAAACTAGGAATATTAGATAAAGACAAAGAGTTAAGTGATATTATTGATAAAATAGAAACATTTAGCTTTGAGTTTCGTCAGTTTGCATATAGTTTTGCAAAAGAAGATGATTATGTCGAAGAATTTGGTAAGTGGGTATATAAACCCAACTATCCATATTCTCATTTACATGGTTTGGCTGTTTCTGTTGATATCTTAAATAAATTATCTGAAAGTTTTCATTTTATTAGAGAAGGTGATATAAAAGAACGTACTCGTTATATTACAGATAATTTTTTGCGTAAAAATATAATGAAAGAATACCAATATAGTGATGGTTATAATTATAAAAATCGTAAATTATTAATGAGAAATTTTGTTAATTTACGAAACACCATGGGTGAAAATTATAATAATGGTGAATATCAAAAAAACGTAGATATGTTTCAAATAGAAACAAAAGATGGATCTAATTTTGGAACATATCGTCCAAATGGATTTGAGTTAGAATTTTATGTTCCAGAAGAGTTTGGTGACTACAATGCTTTAATATCATACCTAAAAGAAAAGCATGGATGGAAAAAAGTATATACATCAAACAAAGATCCAGAAGTTTATAAAGACGAAACTTCCGCTGGTGTTATAGAAAGAGATGAAAGTCTTGCCGCAATGAGTGGATTAGCTCCAGTAGAATATGCATCACGTATAATGAACTCTAAAAAAGATGAAGAAGAATGTTTGAAAATAATGGATTCGTTTGATAAGGGGTATGCAAGTGTCCATTGTTCATTACATCAGCATATTTCAACCGAAGGATTCAATTTAGATACATATAAGCGTTTAGTTAAAAGAATGATGCAACATGAGGAAGAAATAGTAAGAGATTTTGCCGCCCCTGAACGTCATGAAAATAAATTGCTCTATGCAACATATATCAGTAGAAATTTAAGCTCTAACGGAAAAAGAGATTATCCTTTTCTTTGTGTAATGGTTGATATGTGTGAAGATTTAGACCAATTACGAGATATGGTAGGATATGGTCGCAAATATAAAACTCTAAATATAATGCCTAAACATACAGTAGAGTTTCGATATATGAATGCAAATTTTGATTCGCATTTTGTAGAAGCATTTTTGCAGTTTAATCGAGACTTTGTAAATAGTGCGGTAAATAATGATGGAACACATATGAATCGCCCTTTAAAAAATAAATTTAATTGGATGCAAAATATTTCTAAAGATACTAAGACTGTTTTAAGAAGATTGAGTTATTACTATCAAAAAGAGTATGATCAATTTCGTCCTGAAAATAAGGTTGATGCCCATACCATTTATGAAGAAAATGTAATGGCTCGTCATATAGCAGATGCTATGAGCCATACTCAAAAATTTGGATATTATAATAGTTGGTTTAATAAGAAGGTAAGAGATGCAAGAGCAATGTAATCCGTATAGTATAATAAACGAAGATAGTCTAAATCCGCTAATATTAACCTGCGAGCATGCAAGTTCAATAATCCCTAAAGAATATAACAATTTAGGATTAGATGAAAAATATCTAGATACCCATATAGCAAGAGATAAGGGGTGTAAAGAATTAACTATAGCATTATCTAAAAGGTTAAATTGCACAGCTTTTCTTGCTAATTATTCTAGGCTATTTATCGATTATAATAGAAGAGCAACTGAAGAAAGTCTTATTCTTGATGAAAGTGATGAAATATCAATTCCAGGAAATAAAAATATTTCCCCAAAAGAAAAAGAATATCGCATCAGTAAATATCATAAACCATATTATGACGCAATATATGCAAAAATAAATCAATTAAAATCAAAATCAATAGAGCCTAAAATATTATCTATTCATGGGTATACTCCAAAATTACAAAAAGGTAACTACCGCCCTTGGCATGCAGGTATACTTTATGTAAAAGAAAATTCTCTAACAGATAAAATGTTAAACGGCTTAAAACTAAAAAAAGATATATTGGTAGACGCTAATGTTCCTTATGATATGCGTTTGTATAACACAGGCTCATCAACTATATGTGGAGAAGATTTAGGTCTGGAAAACGCTACAATAGAGATAAAAGATACAGAATTTGAAAATATAATCCAAGGCGTAAATAAATGGTGCGAATATATTTCAGAAATAATCTTAAAATAAAATACTAGACAATACTTAAATTTTATGATAAACTAAGCGCAGAAACTTATTATAAATATATATGTTATGAAGACAAAAGCATTATTTATAGCTTTAATTGCTATAATGTTCTTTGCAGTTCAAGGTTACGCGCAAAGACGAGATGACAGAGGTGGTAGCTCAAGAGGAGGTGCCCGAGTAGAGCAACGACATAGTTCAGGAAATTCGAGAGCAAGTATGTCTCGAGGTTCATCATACACACGTCAGCAGGCATCATCTAACAGAAGTTCCTCTTATCAAAGAGAAGCTTCTCCAAGTCGCCAATCAAGACCAAGTGTATCGACAACTAATCGTTCAAATGGAACAAGAGTATCGACACCTAGTCGCCAATCAAGACCTAGTGTATCAACTCCTGACCGCTCAACAAGGACCGAGCCACGAACAACACCAAGAGATAATAGGGGTAGTTCTGTACAAAACAGAAATACAAGAACATCTCCAAATCGAAGTGTTGCTCCAGCGCCTCAGCATCAAAGACATAACCCGTTACATACTCCACGCCATAATAATCATGGTAACTGGAGGCCAACGTTCCATCATCACCACAATTATCATCATCACCATCACAGATGTGTTTTTGATAATTGGTACTGGTATTCATGGGGCGGATATCATAACAGATTTATTTGTCACAGACACTATCATGATAGATTCTTTGACAGTATGTTAGGATATTATTTATGGGGAGCTTTTGATGCGCCAACTCGACTTGATATTGGAAATATGACGTTTACACGTTATAATTCAACATTAAAGATTAAGATAGGGTATGATTATTCATATTTCGATCTTTATCGATATCAGAAGTTGAGATACCAAATTGGATACACATTCGTAGAAGTAACAATAAATTATGGTTATGCCACAATTTATTTCTATGATGAGTATGGCAACAGCGCTACTTACCAGTTGTAAGTAGATTTTATCAATAAAAAGGAGAGACTTAAGTCTCTCCTTTTTATTTTTTTCGATTCTATCAATATGTATTTTGTTCAATTTTTCATAATTTTAATAAAAGTATATAACATAATATGTTTTTTCATATTTATTTTTTAATTTTATAAAAATCATATAAACTAAATAAAAGTAAAATATTTAGGAATTTAAGAATGATAGAAGTTAAAATTTATTGTATGAGGAGTAATGAGGGGTATCAAAAAACATATAATGCAATAAAAAAAGTAATGATAGATAACAATTTAGAACACATAATTTTACGTATAGATGATTCTAATATTATAAAAAGGCGTAATATTAAAAACCAACCTCTAATCGTTATAAATAATTTAGTTGTTTTTTTAGGGACAATCCCAACCCCTCATGAAGTAAAATTAATATTGATAAGAATGAAGTTGATTTAATAAATAAAATAAATTATTTTTCTATATAAGGAGAACTTATATGAAAAATTTACTAAATTATTCAACAATAATTAAACACCTAGAGCGTCAAGGGTGGAAAAGAAAAAATATAAAAAATCCAGAAACAGTTGCTTCTCATAGTTGGCATATGGCAATACTTGCTCTTTATCTATCAAAAGATTATGAAAAAGAATATGATTTTAATAAAGTTATAAATCTTTGCCTTTGTCATGATTTAGCAGAAAGCATAATAGGAGATATAACCCCAAATGATGATTTATATAAAAATAAAAAAGAAATAGAAAAAGAGGCTATGAAAAAAATTAAAGAAGAGTGCAATTTTGATAAGGTGTACGATTTATTTATAGAATACGAAGAAAAAAATACAAAAGAAGCAAAATTAGCCAATGATTTAGATCAAATAGATATGTATATACAATCATTAGATTACGAGAATAAACATAAAGACAAAGATTTATCTGAATTTAGAAATAGTGCACTAAACAAACTTCTAACACCATTAGGACGAAAAATTATAGATTCTCTTTAATAAAATAAGTTGCTAATATTAAAAAATATATTTATACTAAATCATCTCAAAGAAAGTAAAAACTTTGAATTTTTATATTTCTTTGGTGAAAATAAGTTATAATTCACACAAAGGATAAATAGATGAAGGTACTCGTTGGTTTAAGCGGTGGAGTTGACTCTTCCGTTGTTGCATGCCTCTTAAAGGAGCAAGGGCATGAAGTTATTGGCGCTACAATGTCAATATGGGATAAAGATAAATATTCTAATATAAATAGCTTAAAAGAAGGATGCTTTTCTCCACACGAAGAAGATGATATAGCTTTAGCCAAAGAACTATGTAAAAAACTAGATATTGAGTATCATGTAATTGATTGTACATCAATATATCAAAAAATAGTTTTAGAAAATTTCAAACAAGAATATTTAAATGGTAGAACTCCAAATCCATGTGTAATATGTAATTCAAAAATAAAATTTGATGCACTACCACTTGGAGCAATAAGCAAAGGGATAGAGTTTGATAAATTTGCAACAGGGCACTATGCTCGTCTATCCTATAATGAAGATATCAATCGTTATCAGTTGCAAGCAGGAATTGATAACCGAAAAGACCAATCATATTTTATATATCGTCTAACACAATCTCAACTATCTAAAATCCTAATGCCATTAGGAGGTTTAACCAAAGAGCAAACAAGAGAACTTGCAAAAAAATATGATTTATCAGTAAGTAACAAAAAAGATAGTCAAGATTTTTATACAGGTGATGTAAATGATATTCTAAAAACAGCTCCCATTAAAGGAAACATTGTTGATAAAAGTGGTAAAATATTGGGTACTCATAATGGTATATGGAATTTTACAATAGGGCAAAGAAGAGGGCTAGGAGTTAGTGCAGATAGACCCCTTTATGTGATAGACTTAAATAAGGAAAAAAATGAAGTAGTTCTAGGTTATGTTGAAGATGGGCAAACAAGTTTAATAAAAGCAACCAATATAAATTGGTTATCAGTTACAAATATTCAACCAGACACATTAATAAAAGTAAAAGTTCGTTCATCTCAAGCTCCAACTTTGGCAAAATTTGTGCCAATAGATGAAAATAATGCATATATACATTTTGTTGACAAACAAAAGGCTATAGCATCAGGGCAATCTGTTGTTTTTTATGATGAAAACGACTTTGTATTAGGTGGTGGTTTTATTGAAAAGGATGAAAAATGAATTTAACAAAAGCTGAAATAATAGATTTATTGTCTAATAAAGAACCGCATAAATTATACCTCAAAGCAGATGAAGTTAGAAAACAAAATTTAGGAGATGAGGTTCATTTAAGGGCTTTGGTAGAGTTTTCGAACATTTGTCGTAATAATTGTATGTATTGCGGTTTAAGGAAAGACAATAAACACATTACTCGTTATCGTTTAACCAAAGAAGAAATTATAGAAACAGCAAAAAATGCAGTTGATTTAGGCTTTAAAACCATTGTATTGCAGTCTGGCGAAGATATGTATTTTGATGAAAAAGTAATGTGCGAAATAATAAGTGCCATTAAAAAATATGACGTAGCCTTAACTTTGAGTATAGGTGAACGAACATATAAAGAATATAAAGCATTTAAAGATGCAGGAGCTGATAGATATTTAATGCGAATAGAAACAACCAATAAGGATTTATACCATAAATTAGATCCAAATATGAGTTGGGATAATCGCCACAAATGCCTGCTTCAAATAAAAGAGCTCGGATATGAACTAGGTTCAGGTATAATGGTTGGTCTACCAAATCAAACTATAGAAAGTATAGCAGATGATTTATTGTATTTAAGAGATATTGAAGTTGATATGGCTGGAATTGGTCCTTTTATTCCTCATCCGCAAACTCCATTATCAAACCAAAGCGGTGGAACATTAGACTTATCTTTGCGTACAATGGCTGTAATGCGATTACTTTTAGAAGATATAAATATACCAGCAACAACCGCAATGGAAGTATTGCATCCTAATGGTCAGATATTAGCACTCCAATCAGGTGCAAATGTTATAATGCCAAACTTAACCAGTGCAACCTGCCGAAGACTTTATGAACTATACCCTAATAAAGAAAAATCTGTTCAGCCATTAGAGGTTGTAGCTCAAAAATTACATTCAATAAATAGAACAATATCAAAAGGTTATGGTAGTCATAAAAAAAATAAATTGTAATAAAAAAGTCTTTCGTTAAATGAAAATTTAATTGTTTTTTGTTAAAATAGTTAAAGATTAAGGAGAAAACTATGAGACAAATATTAAGAATATTCTTTTTTGCAATAATTTTATTACATAGTTCAATTTGTCAAGCTTTAGATGTAATTGCACATATTCCAGAAACCCCAAAAAAAGCTTTAATTATGCTACATGGGTGGCATCATGATGGAGCAGGAGTTCAATGGCTAACAAATGTTTTAAAAAATGATTTTCCTGATATGGCTTTTTATTATCCCACAGCGCCAGATAATGCACCAAGTGGAGGCTACCAATGGTTTGAGATTCCAACATTAGGTTCTTCTATGTCTCAAGAAAAAATGTATGATATTATGATGCATTCAGCTCTTGGAAATTTAGAGCATTTATATAATTTGATAGATAATATCCATGAAACACAACAGATAGAATATGAAAATATTTATATTGCAGGTTTTTCACAAGGTGGATTTATGGCAATACTAACAGGTCTTACAAATAATAAACCCATAGGAAAAGTTATATCTTTTTCAGGAGTTCCGATTCTATTAACCAAAGATTTTAAAAAAACAGATGTAGTGTCTTCGCCAGAAATTATAATTATTCAAGGTGATAGCGATTACGTAATACCAAATGATAGCTATAATTTAACTAGAAATACTCTAAATTCTCTTAACATTAAATCAAGCTTAAAGGTAATAAAAAATATGCCCCATACAATAAATGATGAGGCATTAAATTATGCAATAGAGTTTATGAAAAATTAGTCTCTATAATATTTTTTGTTTAAGATAAGTTCATTTTGCTTATTTTTATACGTTTTAGCGCATGCTTTTTCCATTTTCTCTAAAGCACTTGGTGAAATATTTAACACCTTTGCTACATCAGAAAGTTCTAGCGTTGTATCTCTTGCAATCCTTTCAAAACTAATAAGATGATTGGCAGACTTTTGTACTTCTACAGCTAATTCTAATAGTCTATCTCCATTATTATCCAATAATTTAGAAGCAAGCGCCCAAGACGCTAAATGTTCATGAGGGTAACGATAATCTTTTATAGCATCTCGCCCATCTTCAAGAGTGTGCTTTTGCCCCTTATTTCCATATGCTTTTAAAGCTTCAAATAAAGACACCTTCTTATATTCAGCAACTTCCCCATGTTCTTGTTCATTTGCCCTTTTGATAATTGTATCTATTAAACCACTATCATCTTTGTATAAATGACAATAAGGTGTAATTGCAAAGCATTCACCCCTTCCATCCCAAATATTAATCATATAATTATCATCTTTAACCTTTGGCATATAAACTAGTTCCATATTAGACGGATTAATAGTAATATCAGTAATGCCAATATCAGCCAATTCTTCACTCATTTCGCGCATAACATTATTTTTTCTAATAATATTCATATCAAAAATAAGAACAGGAATGTTATCTTCTAAAATAATATCATCTTTTTTACCAATAAGTAATCTTCTCTCAGAGCTAGTAAGTTTGTTAAATTCTTCCAGAGAAGTTCTTTCCGCAAGACCACCTAATGCTCCAAGTCCGTCAAAATTTCCTTTTTTATTTTTTCGTTGAATAAGACCGATATAAATATCACTTATAGCATCTTTTATAGAAGAAGCATCTTTTAACTCTCCTTCATAAATAGTAACATTTGCCCCACTACTTAAAACAAGAGCTCTAAAATTATCATCCATAAGTAATTTAGCACGCTTATTTCCTTTGGGTGTTTTAGCAATTTTTGTTAATGCATCTTCTCTATTTGTTATCATGTTATATCCTAGCTAAATAATGTGAAATATCTTGAATATTTTTTTCTACATTATTAAAATATCAAAAACAAATGATTTAATCAATATAAAAGTACCAAAATATTTACAAAGGATAAATTAAAATGTTTTCAACTGACAATTTATACGAAGTAGTATCATTTTCAACAGATACCACCAAAACCGGAAATAAAATGGGACGTCTTCTTCTAAAAGATACCTCAACAGGCTCCATGTTAAATTGTATGCTTTGGGAAGAACGCTTAAACCAACATTCGCCAAAAACATTTAAGCCAGGAAATATTTTGCGTATAATTTCAGCAACTCAAAATCCAAACTATAATAATTGTACTCTAGAAAACGTAAAACTTATAAAAGAAGCAAGATTGGGCTTGTCAGAAGAAGAAACAACTTTTTATTGGAATAAGCTCCAATCTTATATATCAAAAATCAAAGATGAAAAATTAAAAAACTTTATTTCAGAGCAAATATCAAAGCATCAAGATAGTTTTAAGATAAAGCCCGCAGGTATTTCAATGCATCATAACTTTGCTGGTGGTCTTTTAGTTCATACCGTAGAGTGTTTAGAATTTGCAGAACTTAATATGTCAAAATTTGCCTGTGAAATAAACGAAGATAATATTTATGCTGCAACCACACTCCATGATTTAGGTAAGATTTTTGAATATAATATAGACCTAGAAACAGGGGCTATCACTTATGTAGATACCTTTAAAACAGATTTTATTAGTCACTCTCAATATGGATATTGTTTGTGTCTAACCAATGGCTTTAAAATGGTTGCAAGAATGATTGCCGCTCACCATGGTCGCACAGATTGGGGGGCAATTATAGACTTAGGTGAAAGAGATATTGAGCCAGAGCTTTATTTCTTGCACTTAATTGATAATATGTCCGCAAAATATGGTAAAATAAATATCAAAATGTTTGACGGGGAATAGTTATGCTAAAAATAAGAAAAGCAACACCTAGTGATGCTAAAATAATTGCCAAAATCAATGTAGATACATGGAAAGTTTGCTACAAAGGAATGTTGCCAGATGATTTTCTAGAAAATAGAAATTTAACAGAAGATAGAGTTACAGATGTAGAAAATAAAATAAAACAAGAAGATACAATTTATTTTGTGGCAGAAACAGAAGGCAATGTAATAGGCTTTTGTTGTGGCGGATACAAAAGAGATAAAGATTATCCTTTTAAATATGAAATAATAGCAATATATGTATTACCATCAATGCAAAATAAAGGTGCCGGAAAAGCTCTATTAAATGAGTTTAAAAAGGCTATAAATAACGAACCTTTTTATCTCTATGCCTTAAAGCAAAACATCAAAGCGCATAAATTCTATCAAAAAAATGGCGGTCAAGAATTGCCAGAATATGAAAAAGTACTACAAAGAGATGATTTTAATATAGAAGAAGTCTTATTTGCTTTTAATTATAAAGGTATTTAACAAATAAAAAAGGGGAAGACTTTTCTTCCCCTTCAATTTTAATATAACTAATATTACATATTTCCAATATTGCGAACTATTGCCACATAAGCATTTGGCCATTTACATCCAGGAACAGCAACCCTAATCTGAGATGAGCGAGGCGTAACATTAACATAAAAATGTTCATTGTCAGTATCAACTAAGTCTAGTACTTTATTGCTACAAGATTGAAAATATCCAGTAGGTTTGATTGTTTCAACTATTTCAACTAATTCAGGCAATCTTGGGCATTTTAAGATATAATCGCCACCTCTACCTTCATCAACTTTTTCGTATCCGCTTAAATCAATATTATAAACTTTCATTCTTTTAATTTTATATGGGTTGTCTGTATTAAAAGAAGAGATTCTGCTAGATAATTCATCTTTAGGGCAATCAAGAGCTTCTTTCCAAGAATTAAGTCCCAACATTTTAGCAATAATATGTTGAGCTTTCATTAAAGAAAAATCATCTAAATCTATCATAAAGTCTTCAACAATAGCATTTATATCAAAAAATTTTGTAGCATATACATATTCCTCATCATCTTGCATATACTCAAGTTGGAAGTCACGATATAAATTTTTGGCTTGAATTTTTAAGTAATTCATTTCTTTCATAAACATAATATAATCCTTTTCTAATCTAGAGAAGTGATTTGTCTTATATTTTGCACTCGTAATCTTTTGGTGACAAATACCCCCTCAAAAGGTTATATTAGTCTCTATGTTGGTTGATTAAAATCTTTACACGAGCGAGCCGGCTTACCAACAAGCACATATTATTTATAATAGAAAATATTTTTTTGTCAACAAAAAAAGAGGAAGAATAAATCTCCCTCTTATGGTATCTTATGAAAAATAGTGTACATTATTTTCTTCTACAAATATAAAGCAAATGTGCGCTGTATCCTTGTTGGTCTAGTCTTTCACAGGTAATAAAGTGCCATTTAAGAAATGCCTCATAGCCTTTATCTGAAAGTTGTTCAACCCATTCTCTCATTGCGTATGCAATTCCATCAGTTGCAACATTTGTAATATATTTTGTATTAGTCTTTTCAAATAATTTTTTGAAATCTTCTATGTGAAAAGCATTAAATATTTCTTCAGGAATATCCTTAAATCTTCCTTTATTATCCATTACTTCACCAAGACGCTCAGCCGCTAAATGCCTTAATCCATACCCAGACATAAGAGATGCACAAGGAAGATATGCAAACATGCATATTGCACCTTTTTTAGCCACACGCAAAGTTTCACTAATAGCTTTATTTTTATCTTTCTTATTAAACAAATGATACATTGGACCTAAATTTAGTACCATATCAAAAGTCTTATCTTGAAGCTTTCTTAAATTTAGCGCATCACCAACCATACATCTAAAATTTTTTAAGTCCTTACTTTTAGATTTCATTATTTCAACATTTTTTGGTGTCAAATCAACAGCGGTGACATCATATCCCATTTTAGCTAAAGTAATAGAATAACGTCCTGTAGCAGCACCAATTTCTAATATCTTCGCACCTGGTTTTAAATATTTTTCAATATAACGCATAGTTGTTAAGTATTCTAGGTTGTGACCTCTATCACTAACTAGACGTTCATCTTCGTCGTACTCGTTATATTTATTAATAATGATATCTTTGTGCTTATTAATAGTCATACTCATAGTCCTTTCAAAAAGCCACTATTGTTATTAAAAGTATAATTAAATTGGTTAATATTTTATTATACCATATAAAACATTTAAATATATCTAGGGGAAATTAATCTTTTTTCTTATCTTCTTCGCTAAATGCAGCAACAAATAAACAGCAAAGAATAACTATAGATTTAACAAATCCAATACTCATATCAAATTCCTTTCTAAATAACTTAACCTTTAACGCCTGTCCGATTAGCTTGGTAAAGTTACCTAAAAGAAATCTATGTAAAATATTAATGACAATGTATCACTTTGGCGGACATACCGAGCGCTTGCCCCACTCATGTTGTCCCCTATAGTACAAAAAAAATATTTTTGTCAATAAATAAAATGTATTTAAAAATGGTAGTAAATAAAAAAATGTATCACCAGTGTAGTACTCAAAAAAACTAAAGGGTTTAAGACCTCTCTCAAACCCTTTTAGGATTGGTGATACGAATTGGTCATCTATGCGAAAACATATACTTTTGGAATAAAGTGTGATTTACCGAGCACGATATTTATTAATCGTTTTGTTTTGTTGATTGCTTCGTATTATTTCAATTGTTTTATCTATTTGTTTTATAATGTGATTTTCAAAAGATTGGCGCTGGGTTTCATCCATTTCAAATTTAGTTCCATTTTGTTTTTCTGCCATAAAACGAAGATGTTTGGCTTTTAAATTTGTGTTATGAGGAGATCTGTCCATAGCTGTCGCTATTCTGCTTAAAGCACCTTTATCATCATTAGCTTTGGCAATAGCAAAACATTCCCCTAATTCATATACCTTAGATAATAAAGGAGATTCTTTTAACACTTCTTTATCAGCCATTCCCATTATATAGGCAGCCATTTCTAAGTTGTAACTATTATTTTCGTAGCTATTTGCTATATTAAAAAGATAATTAAATTTTCCTTTAGGATTGCATTCTTCTAACATTATTGCATATTTAAATAAAGGTATTTCAGAAAAATGTGTGTTTCCACTTAAATCAATTCCATGAAATAATTCATGGTAAAGTTTTCGTTGAATGTTTGATAAAGTGTCTTTGTTGCTTTCATTGTATTTATTTTGAACGCCAAAACCTTTACTTGGTAACACAATTATTGGATATTCAATAGATTGGTTATTTTCAGAAGTTCTAAATGAGGTGATATATCCACCATATCCTGAAGATTGGTTGTTTGTTTCAATTTTTTGTTGTTCTGTTTCAAAAACAATAGCTCCTCTATGTTTGTTAAAATACCTATTTGTTGCATTTTTTCCTTCATTTTCTTTTAAACGTTTATAATCATCTTCAAAAACTCGTAATGATTGGAAGTGGAATACAAAATCTTCAGGAAAATCCATTTTTTTAATTGCTTGCGATAAAAGACTTTCTTCGCTATTAATTTTCATCCCTCTGAGAATACAAACACCTTCTTCTATATTATTTTCTTTGTTTTCATAGTTTAATAAACGAATTTCAGGATATTCTTCTTGTATGCTTCCCCGTATATATAAAGCTGGTTTTCCATCTTTGTCAGGAAGATATAATCCATTAGAAACAGGTGTTCCAACAGGAAAAGAATCAAAATGATTACCAGATACATCTTTGAAAGGTTTAGGAATACTAAAAGCTACTTCTTTAGCATTCTCATTATTCAATGATTTTATTTGTTCTTTTAGTTGGATATATAATTGTACCTTATTTTTCTCTGCTTCTGTTCTATTATCAGTTAAGTCTGTCATATCAGATACATCTTTTTTTTGAGCTTTTAGAAATTCTCTTTTTGTAATTGGGTGCAAATATTCATAAATATAAGAGAAATCAGCCGCATATTTATTGTTAGCATTGCGTTTTAAGAATAATTCTTTTTTTAGCTCTGGATTATTATCTAGATTATATTCTGTGATGATTGAATTTAAGAACTTAACAGGATTATCACCATTAGCATACATCAAAGTATGCAATAAACTGCCGCCATTTTGCATATCATTATATTCAACTAATTTTTCAGGTGTTGGCAATAGCTGTTTTAATAGCTCCATATCTTGCATAGAGCAAGCAACTCTAACCATATTGCTCAAATGTTGTCTATCTTGATAATCCATAAAAACCACCTTGATACACTTATATATCTAAATTTTACACCAATTTGGGTATAAAATCAATACAATTATTTTTTAAGATGGTGTTTGAAATTAAAAGTAGCACTAATAAAAACTAAAGGGTTTAAGACCACTCTCAAACCCTTTGCGGTGTTGGTGAGCCCGACGGGATTCGAACCCATGACCCTTTGATTAAAAGTCAAATGCTCTACCGACTGAGCTACGGGCCCTCAACTCAACTGAAGACGACTTATAAAGTATAAAATTTAGATAGTCAATAAAAAAATATAAAAAATTTTAAATTAGCTATTTATTTGTTAACTTTTATATGATATTAAAAACATAAACAACTTAATAACAATATTTTAAAAGAGGTAA
>JAFTVD010000027.1 GCA_017465945.1 Alphaproteobacteria bacterium
ACACTGTTCCAGCTAACAATATTTTGCTCTAGTGTAACTTCAGGAGTTCCTAAGATTAAAGCAAAATTTGCATTAAACTCTAAATCACCACAAGAGCCAGTGCATATTGTTATTTTTGTTTGTGGTGTTTCACCGTTAGAACCAGTCCAGCCTAAAAACTTGTACCCATCTTTAGTAGGATTGTTTAAAGTAAATGTAGCTGTAAACAAGCCATATTCTTTAGGATTATCTTTTTCTAAAGTTCCATCGTCTAGGTTGTATGTTATGGTGTAGCCTTGACTGTTTTCTGCAAATTCTTTTTCTAATTGATTTGGATTGCCTATAACTCCGGAACGGTCAAAAATCCAACTAACACAGAATGCAATATTAGATAAACCAAGAAATATAACAATCACCGCAAGCATATATGTTAAGAATTTTCCCATATTACACCCCCGTTAGTTTTATTTCCAATTTGATTAAATAACGAATGTTCGTGTTTTTTAGCGCCTGTTTCATAATAATTAACTTTAAATGAAACATAATGAACATCATAGCCATAAGTTGAAAGAATATCAAATTTGCCCGTTACATTGTTGTATTCATACATTTGAAATACATCTTCTAATTCTAGAGTTAAATTTTTATAAATACCAGTACCATCAGTTATATTGGTAGTTGCTTCATATACTTTGTATAAGAAATAATCAAAGCTAGAAGTATAATGCAAAAATGTTTTACCACCAAAAGTGTTTGTTTCATACAATTCACTGGTTTCTTTATTAAAATCAAAAGCATAAGGCTTATTTTCAATTTTAATTATGTAAGGCACATTTCTTGAATTAAAAGTCTGAGCGGTTTTAAAAGCTACACCATCATCAGTATTGAAATATGTAGTTTTTGCAGAGCCATAATCTACATTGTATGTATGATAATAGTTGTCATTATTCCAAGCGAAAAAACCAAGCTCGAATCTGTCTAATAAAATTTGAAACTTCATTTCGCTAGGGTTAACTATTTGCAAGCCTAAACTATATACATCTTGCATTAAATAGTCGGTAAAATAATTTAATTTTATCTCATATAATTCAGCACCTGAATTATCTTTATTTGCATAATAGTTAACAACAAAAGTAAATGCAGTATCAACATCGGCTTCAATGCTAGCATCTGGAGCATCAGTCGGGCCCCAATACTTCGTGTTATATGCAAAATGGTCATCCATATTTTCTAGAATTGATTTTTTACCAAAATATGAAGCTACAGATATGAAAACAAGCAAACAGAGAACAATATCAAAAATTTTTTTCATATTTTTTTGTTTTCCTTTTTATGTATTTTTTGATTCGTTTAAAAATACATTTTATCGCTTCCACCTCCTATTACTTAGATTTTTAGCTCTTTCAGAACGGCTAATGTTCTCTCGGGTATCAAAAAAACCACCTCGGGCCAAAGCAAATGCTTGCGCTTCTTCTTTGTTAGAAAAGAAGTAATCGCCATCACTTGTTCTAGCTACGAATGGTTTTTGTTTTTTTAATCTTGTATTCGATTTTACCATCACAATTTACCTCCACATAAATTTGATTTTGTAAAACAATTTTTCTTTCTTTTTCATTCTTCATAATTTTCACCTTTTGGGTGGGTTGCTCAAATAAAGAGTTATAAATTTGAGCAACCAAAATTTTAAAAAGGAGAAAGTTTCGCCATTAGGCGCAATGGAGCGGGCTGGGGGATTCCAACCCCCTGCATCGTTTAAACGAATCACCAAAGCCGAAACCCGCACGGAATAGCCAATGAGTGGAATCGAACCACATTTGGAGATGCTAACTCTATTCCAGATATTTCCATCACATAAGGGGATAAAAATATTATTTGAGTGTTCCTTGGCACAATATGGGGCTTGCATCTAGCCCCTGTTTTTTAACAAGCTTTAATAATTGCAGAAACTAAAGCAATAATACTAATAACTGTTAGAAATATACCTGAGCAAATTAAAGCTTTCTTTTCTTCTTGCTTGCGTTCTTCTTTTTCTTTTTTCGCATTTTCGCACTGTTTATCAATCTTGATATTAATTAACTTAATGCTGGCATTCATACGCTCTAATTGTGCGTCAACATCTTCAAGTCCAGAACCACCCCTGGCAATAATTTCAAAACACATATCACCAGAGATTAAGCTGTATACTTCATCATCACTCATAATAAAGTCATTTTCGCTAGCGCCTAAATATGTAAATACGCCATTTGAATATTGGTAATAGTCAACTCCTTCACTGTTTGGCACTTTAATTACATCATCTTCTAAAATTCCTAGCTTATAAATTGCATCTTTTAAAACACTTTTTTGCATAAAATTGTAATCTCCTTTTATAGCGTTAAACCGCTTTTTTTAAATTCTAAAAATCGTTGTACTGCATAAAAACTTTTTTCGTTGTACACCAACACTTCGCAGAACTCGTAAAATTCGTTTTTCCATTCTGGTCTCATTCTTCACACCTCTCTATTCCAATGGCGTCTAAAGGAATAAAATCGCAAGTAATCGCAAATGGTACATCATCTGTGTTTTTAATCCTGGCAAACAGTTTATGATTTATGCACAAACATTCACCTGAAAGAACGCTCCATATATCTGATTCTCCGTCTTTATCGGGTTTTTGCTTATAAGCCCATAACTCATTGGTCTCTCCATCTCTAGCCAAATATCTATAACCATCACTGTACAAAGCAATTAGCCAGCATTTTTCAACTTGTTTTAATTTCATTTTGCATCTCCTTTTTTTGTTTTTTTGATTTGATAGCTGAAAATTTTGTGGTATGCTTAAAATTGTCGAAGTTTTAAACGAATCTAATCTAATAGAGGAGGTTTTAAATCGATGAAAAAAATATTAATTGCAATATTTTTAAAAGTTTTAGTTAGTGTGATATTTTAGCAAGTAGTACACTGACCGTCGATATTAAAATTAATTTCGACACTGCCACCACTTAAGGTGGCTTTTTTCATACGATTCGTTTTTGATAAAGCAACCACAAACATATCAGCTAGGTAAATTCCTCTACCATATTTGCATCTCCTTTTAATATTTTTTTGTATATAACAGGCTTCGCCTGGATACACTTAGTCCATTTTTGGATTTGTTTTCATGTATTCAATAAAGTCATCTAAATACACAATTCTAAGTTTATTGTTCGGAGACATATATCTTAAACGACCAATGTTAATTCCGTAATCTATATAATCTCTGCCACAGCCAAACATATCGCAAAGTTCCTTAATGGTTAAGTACCCTTTTTGAATTCTAAATTTCTTGAGTTCTTGTTCGTTCATGTTTCTCTCCTAATAACCTAAATCTTCTAATTTACATCCAATCGCATCCGCAATTATTCTTAAAGTTTTTATTCCAGGATTTGGTACTTTTTTATGCAAAATTTTGGACACATATTGTCTGGATAGATTAGTTTTGTTAGAAATGTCTTGAATTTTTATTTTTAAATTATCCATTTTAAAAGCCCTACCTGTAACATATTATTAACAATGTTACAAATATGTTACACGACAAAAATAATTATGTCAACTATAAATTCATAATTTTTAAAAAAATTTATTGAAAATGTTAACAATAGGTGTTAAAATGTAAATAATGGTAAACAATTGTTAACATTGGAGTAAGAATGGAAGTTATAAATAGATTAAAAAAGATAATAGAAGAAAAAAGAATTACATTAACCACCCTTGCTATGAAATCAGGATTTTCAAGGCAACATATTGCTAGAATATTGAAAGGTGAAACAAATGTTGGAATAGAAAGCTTAGAAATGATATGTGAAGCTTGCGGAATAAAATTGTCGGATTTGTATACTGAGTCAAGTCTATCTAGTGGTATAAAAATTCCAGTTATTGGCCGAATACCTGCTGGAATACCAATTGAAGCTGTAGAAGAAATTTTAGATTATGAAGAAATAACTCCAGAGATGGCTAGAACTGGAGAGTATTTTGCATTAAAGGTACAAGGTGATTCAATGGCTCCACAAATTATGAATGGAGACATTTTGATTATAAAAAAACAAGACTCCGCAGAGTCTGGAGATGTTTGTGTGGTTTTTGTTAATGGTGATGATGCAACATTAAAGAGATTACAAAAAGATGAAAACGGAATTGCGCTTATTCCAAATAACCCGGCATACGGAATAAGGTATTTTACAAATAAAGAAATAGAAACTTTGCCAATTAGAATTGTAGGCAAAGCTGTTGAAGTAAGAAGAAGTTTAATATAAAGGAGAATACTAATGAAAAAATTTAAAAGAATAATAGTATTTACATTTGTTGTTCTATCAATTTTCTTATGTGTTGGTTGTAATAATAACAACAACAACAATAATAATAATGATAACACACCACCACCTTATACACCACCACCAGTTGTTCAAGAAAAAGATGATGTGGATGGTTTTAAAATAAAATTTGGCCAAAGTACTTTAAGGAGAGATCCAAAACTATTTACTCAGCCTTGTTATTATGAGTTTTATTTGGAAGTTACTAATGTTTTAGACTCTTCCAATTATATTTATTCTAATAATTTTAAAATTTATTTGGTTGCCAATAATAAAATTCACTCAACCCTTAATGTTGGCTACAATATAGATAGTAGTGGCAAAACAATAAAAGAATTTACATCAAAACAAAAAAGTTTGATAAAAATTACTACAGATAGATTTAACGATGCAACACACGATGTTTTATTAGAAAATACTTTGTACATTTATTATAAGAACTTTAAAATTACATCAATAACATTCAACAACTAGGAGTAAAGTATGGCAATTAAAATAGAACAAAGTAAAGATGGTACATATAAGGTTCGTGTTTGGGCAAAATGTCTTGACATTTTTGGTAAAAGAAAAACTGCGCAACAAAGTAAAATTAAAACTTTTTCTGCAGCTAAGAAGTTAGCCCAGGAATTAGAAGCTAAACTTTCTGAAGAAGAATATGAAAGAGTTTTAACCTTTGGTGAACTTGAGAAAAAGTATTTTGATGTTCGCTCTGCAAAAATGTCGCCAACAACTATTGGTGGTGGAAAATCAAGTAGAGAAAGAATACTAAAATTTTGGGCAAACATTCCTGTTAACAAAATAAACACTAAAATAGCACAAGAATATGTTGACTTTATGCTAAAAAGCAAAAAAGAAAACGGTGAATCTTACCGTAACAACACCATAAAAAAAGATATGCACCACATTAATGCTGTTATTAATTGGGGTGTTGGCAGAGATTATTTAGAATATAACAAAATTAAAAGATTAGATTACCCAGAAGAAGAAGCTTTTGAACCTACCCTTTTAACAGCTGAAAAAATTGGAGAAGTTTTAGCTTATTTAAAAAGGTATTGCTATAATATTTATATCCCGGTATTATTGTATGTAACAACCGGCGAAAGGCGTGGCGAAGGCTTAGGTTTAAAAAATGAAAATGTTGATATGGATAACTCAATCTTTAAAATAAGAAACAATGCACTTATGGTGCATGGTAAACTTATTGAAAGAGACAAGCTAAAATCTAAGTCTAGCAAAAGAAATATTGCAATTTCAGATTTTGTTAGATCTGAACTTGAAGAACATATCAAAATGAATGAAGGCTTAGATGACGACCATATATGCGCAACAATATTTCTAGGCAGGGCACCTTACCCAGATTATGTAAGTAAAAAATTTAAAAAAATAATGAAAGAAGTTTTTAATATAGATATAAGGCTTCACGATTTAAGGCACAGTTTTAACCAACTAGCCTATGAAAATGACATTGACTTAACAACAAGAAGCAAAATGCTTGGGCACGCATCAGAAGAAATAACAAACGAAATATATTCTCACTTTTCTGCAACACAATCAAAAAAAGCAGTAAATATTATTTCTAATAAAATTACTGCAGGTTTTGGGAACGCATTATAAAAAGTGTGAACGAAGTGTGAACGAAAAATTAAATATATGGCAAAATATGGCACTATTTCAAACAAGTGACCTTCGCCTAAAAGTGTGATAAAAAATACCGCAATCGCTTAATTTTAAAACGATTACGGTATTATTTTTTGGTGCTTCAGAAGGGATTCGAACCCCTGACCTTCGCCTTAGAAGATATAGGCCTTTAATATTTTTATTTGCTTCTTTTCCTTTATTTATAAGGCATTTACAGAACTTGTTAAATATAGTGTGACATAATGTGTGAACTTAATATTAGTTCGATATTCTCTTATCCATAAAGTTTAGTACAGCTTCCACAACTTCTGCTGGGTGGTAAACAGTCTTTATTTCTATTTCCAGATATACTCGCTCATGGATGGTTGAGCCTCGGTTTGAGTATGGTTTAGATTCTGATGTTATTGTTATTTCTGGAACTGTTTTTAATACCTGGATAAATTCCTTGTTTTGTTCTGCAGTTCCCATTAATCTAATTTTCATATTTTCTCCTTTTAAAGTTCGATGTTTTCTATATTGTCAAATAAACCGTTTAGCTGTTCTGGTTCGTAGTCCCGGTTTTTATAGTTTTGTTTATTCTTTGCTTCTGCATTGGCTTCGTTCTTTGCCAGGTTTGTTTCATAGTTTGAATCATCATACCAGCCTGCGCATACTTTGTCGTAGAACTCTGTACTTAAGCGTTCCAGGCTCATATAATTTTTAACTTCTAAGAACCTTTGGCTTTTCTTGATTGCATCGGATATAATCTGAAGTTTTACTCCCTCTGGCTTTATCCAGTCTTCAGGAAGAGTAAAACATTTCTTTGGATAAAGTTGTTTAAATTCAGATAATGTCATATCGTCATCATCTTGATTTACTATTACATTCCTATTCGATTCAATTCCATTCGGTTCTATACTTTTATTTTTGTTAACAAATTTGTCCAATTTGTCCGCAATTTTCTTGTTTTTGTCTTCAAATTTGAATTTTTTGTATACAAATTCTAGGATGTGTTTACCATCCATTGTCCAACTTGTTTGCCTTTCTTTAGTTTTGCAATATGCAATTTGTAAGGCATTATTTGTAATGATGTGGTTTTCTAAATATTGCTTTCGGTCGAATACATCTCTTTTGGTCGCCACATCATAGATTGCTTTTAGTTCTGCAACACCAACATTAAACTTTCTTGCATCGTCTAAAATGTCGTCTGGTTCTGCTGGTAGAAAGTAACCACCAGTATTTCCAGCACGCATATGTATTTGAAATATTACTGATAATGCTTTATGATATTTACTTGCGTTGGTTCCTGCATATTCGGAAAGGAATCTTTCCATTTCGTTTGAAAATTGTGTTTCTAATTGGACAAAATTTATTCTGTTGCCTATAGCATACTTCATAAATTTTCCCCTTATGTTTTATTTAGTTTTAAAATGGGCCGTTGTTTTCGGCGCTTATTTCTGCAACACTCTCTGCAGATGTTGTTTTGGTTTGAGCTGATTCTACAGCTTGATTTTGTGGTACGGGTTCCAATTTTACATTATTTAAGTCTATTTCTTCTGGAACTGCGGCTAAAATTTCGCACTGTGAGCGATTTTCAGGTGAAAAGATGAGTATATATGCGTCTTTGGAATCGCCAATTTTTAACTTTTCATATGACTTTAGTTCGCCACGAGCAACAAACATATCTAAACCATATTCAATTTGTTTTTGGTCGTACTTAAAAATATGAGCATAAATTGGTAGTTTTTCTATTGGCTCTGGGTGTTTAATTTGCTCTTTATAATATATTTTTCTTATGCGCTTGCGCATTTTCCTTAGTTTAAATAATCTAAACCACCAATTCTTTATTGCTAGCCTACGCTTGTACTTTTTTTCGATTCGTTTATTTAATATCACTATTACACCTTTGTTTTAAATTCTTTCTATATTCCTTAAGATTCTGCACAAGATCCAAAGGCTCGACTTTTAACATTTTTGCTATTGCTTTAATGATGATGGTTTTAGTTGGAAGTGTATCACCTACTGCGTAGCGCTCTAGCGTTCTATATGAAATACTGTAAATTGAATCAAAGTCTTTTCTTAAAATTAAATTTACGGTATGCGCTAGGTGCTTATATGTTTTATTGGTGCTGTCGTGATGTTCTAGTATTAAATTTTTTTCCATAGTTTTTACTCCATTTTTAGTGATTTTTGAAAAAAAATGTCCTTAAGCGCTTCGCGCTTTCTTTTTTTCAATATGATTTCTTTATTTTTAACTATTTGCGTAATAGTAATATCAAAAGTTCAAACCCCGCTTTTGCCTAAGTTGAAGTCGCAAGCAAGCTTTTGCGACTTTTCAACAATATTTAGGCAAAAGCGGTTGTTTTTGAACTTTGTTTTTATTTAGTTTCATTTTTTCCTAATTTTTCCTTTAATTCTTCTTTGCTTAAAAACCAATTTGCATTTAACGATGGTTCTTCAATTTCTTGGTCTTGACAAGCATATAAATTTTTAAATGCTCTATCGTTATACTTCACATCTAAACAAGATTTTAAATAGTAACATCCTTTAGTATGTTCTATATCTTGTTCATCTGTTCCGTTATCTTTTACACCTGATTTAGAATAGAAGTATTTACGATAACCAATATTATTTTTTAAGCGTTCTAACCAAGCAATGAATTTACCTGTTCTTCTACTAGATTTAATTAGGTTATATTCCACTTTATAATATGGCTTAGAACCTGCTTTAAACATTGAATACAACCATAAATTAACATCGAGAATTGCATAATATGAAGCTAGAATTGCACAAATTAATCTTGGCTTTAAAACCCACTTTTGTTTTTTAGTTAAACTAAGGATAGAACCTGAAGCGCTACGAATAGCTAAGAATGCGTCACCAAAACGGATATCAGCACAAATAGCCCAGGAGTCGGTAAAGTGTCTTATCCAACGCCACTGTTCTTTTAGCTTCTCAGTTGTTTCTGGTTCTTTTTTTAGCATATCGTTTGGGAACATTGAAGAAATTTCATCACATATCCAAACGCTACCGTAAGGTAGTTTTTTCTTTTGACAAAGATGCCCTTTTGTTATTTCGTGAGACTGTCTGCCTGAGTTATCGTAAATGGTATAAATACTATGTAGGCAAGGGATATGTGTATCTATATATTTAAAATAGAATCTATAAGCTTCTACTATTTCTTCGTGGTTTTTCTTAACTTCAGTTGGTAAACTTTCATAAGGTAGATGCATAATTAACCAATATTTATGTTGAAGTTCTTTCCACTGTTTTTGAGCAATTAAATAGCCAAAAGAGTTTATCGAAGAAGATTTTCCAGCGCCTGGCACGCCTTGAAGAGCTGTAGCTCTATCTAAATATTTATCTAAATGATTAATTGTGTGTTTATACAAGGCAGTATATATTAAAGTTCTTATCCAGTTTAAAGTGGTAATTACAGTTGCAATTCCAAGGGGAATTGCAACCGGAAGTAAGGTCCACTTTATGCCAATTGCTAAGAAGACAATAATATCTACTAGCCACCAAATGCCTGCCTGCAGGAAGTAATAACTTCTGCCTAGCCATCTAGTTAAGTCAATTTTAATTCTGTACCATTTAAAGTTCTTAAGAAAACCAAACAATATATTCTCCTTTAGTAATCAACTTGCAATTCTACAAATGTAACTAAAAGGTCCTTCCACACATCGGCGCTTTCGTAAGCTGTTTTTGTTCCTACTGGTATATGGATAGTTGTTACAGAGCTTGGAATTGCGTTTGTATTTTTTAGTGTTGGCGGAGTGGTTGAATACAAGTCGATTGAAGTCAAATTTGTGCAATCTGAAAAAGCGGTTTGCCATATACTAGTAATTGACTTTGGTAAGGCAATGCTGGTTAGTTCTGTACAACTTCCAAACGCATTAACTCCGATTGTTTCTATACCATCTGATAAAGTCACATTAGATAACTTTTTGCAAGAATAAAAGGCAGATTGCCCTATGCTTTTAACATTTCCTGGAATTACAATTTTAGTTAAATTACTACAACCACCAAAAGCTGTTTGCCCTATACTAGTAACACCTTTGCCAATATCAATCAGCTGCAAGTTTGTACAATTTCCAAAAGCATAGTCACCAATGCTAGTTACGCTGTTTAAAATAGTTACACTGGTTAATTTCGAAAAAGAGTTAAAAGCTGAACGGCCAATACTAACAACAGAATAATCATTACCATTTACATATGAATTATTTGTTATTGTAGCAGTTACAGGCATCAAACCTTCTAAAACTTCAGTATTAGCAAATATATCTTCAACAGAATTTATTACTATATCTGAATCATTAATTGTTATTGGATAAATATTGCTATTAGAATCGCAGTAAATCATTAAGTCGTCGATAGTGGCAAATGTTTCTTCACTTGTTGTAACTTCTCCTATAGAATAAGAAGAAGGAAAAACTATTTCTGTTAATTCGCCAGCATCGTATAATGATTGACCTTCTGTAGATAAACCGGTTATTTCACCATCACTAAATGTAAAATATGATGCAGAAGTTGCTTGTACAGAACTATTTTGTAATTCTTCAATTTGAGCTTGAAGTTCTGCAATTTGTTGATTCAATATTTCAATTTGAGCTTGAAGTTCTGCATTTTCTGCAGAGAGATTATCACGCTCTTGAATTATTGCATTTAACTCTATTTGCAAGGTTTCTTTCTCTGAAAGCGCTTGTGTTAACTGCGTTTGTATTTCTTCTTTATCTGATAAAGCATTATCTAG
>JAFTVD010000004.1 GCA_017465945.1 Alphaproteobacteria bacterium
ACACATTTACTTTGGATGCCAACATCAAAATTTTAGAATAAAGTATGAAAAAATTGTATCATTTACACCATATAGCGATGGTATAGGAATACAACGAGATGCTATGACAGCAAAACCTCAAATATTTAAGATTGATGATGGGTGGTTTGTATATAATATATTGGCAAACATCTCTAAAATTGTTAATTAGAGCAAGGCCGGAATAAATCCGCCCTTTATAATTACAACCCAAAATTTTCTTTATATCTGTAATAAGTCGGTTATGCTCGTTCATAAAAAAATGCTCTTGTGATACACAGCAAAACTAGCATTTTTTATAAAAAGTCCAAAAAATTACCCAGCTAAATCAATTAGTTGGGTAAAATATGGCAGGGGCAGTAAGATTGACCTTCGTTTTTTATAAAAAAAAACTTGGTCGCACTGCGCTCATGAGCTAAGGCTCAACGGCGTTCTTCCGCCCGCCTTTCGCTTGTAGTCGAACTCACTTTGTCGTGAGTTCTCATTAACTTTTGCTAGCCATTAAAAAACCACCCAATTAAGGATGGTTGTTTAATGGCAGGGGCAGTAAGATTCGAACTCACGACACTCGGTTTTGGAGACCGATGCTCTACCAACTGAGCTATACCCCTAGACTGATTGAATAGTTTTATCCAATCGCTTGTACTTGATACACATATTTATATAAATAATCAAGTATTTTTTGTAGTTTAAGTTGATAACTTAATTTTTGCGTAATTCTGCTACAGAATTCCACATTTTTTCTAGGTTGTAGAAATCACGAACTTCTGGGCAGAAAATGTGTACAATAACGTCAAATGCGTCGATTAGTACCCAGTTGGCTTTTTCTTCACCTTCTGATGTTGCACTATAACCTTTTTGTTTTAATTCATATTTTAGTTTATCCGCAAGTGAGGCAACGTGACGATTTGAAGTACCGCTTGCAATTACCATGTAGTTTGCAATAGATGTTTTACCTTTTAGGTCTATAGTTACAATATCTTCTGCTTTGTTATTATCTAATGTGGTTTCTATTAATTCTAACAATTCATTATTTGTTTCTGTCATAATATTCTCCTTAATAATCTTAATCTAAAGGCGACCATGCTTTTTTGATAGGTGCTTCTTCTATGATTGGGGTATCTATATCTTGCTTTTTGTTTTTTAATGGTACGAAACTTGAAATTTTACGTAAGCAATCTAGGGTGTTTGTGTTAGCGATAGCAGAAATTGCGTATACGGGTGATTTTGTTACTCTTTTTAAGGATTTTACTTTTTTATCTATTTCTTCTTTGGTTAAAGAATCGATTTTATTTAATGCAACAACCTCAGGTTTGTTGATTAAATTTCTTTCATATAGTTCGAGTTCTTTACGGATTGTTTTATATTCTTTAGCAACATTTTCTGATGTGGCATCAATTAAGTGCAAGAATACAGAACAGCGTTCTACGTGTTTTAAGAATCTATCGCCAAGACCAACACCATCATGCGCACCTTCTATAAGGCCAGGGATGTCTGCTATAACTATTTCTTTGCTGTCAACCCAAGCAACCCCAAGATTTGGATGAAGTGTTGTGAAAGGGTAATCTGCAATTTTAGGGCGAGCTTTGGTTACAGCACTTAGGAATGTTGATTTACCTGCGTTTGGTAAACCGATTAAACCAACGTCAGCAATGATTTTTAAGCGTAACCATACCCACATTTCAACGCCAGGCCATCCTGGTTCTGCATAACGTGGAGCTTGATTGGTTGATGTTTTAAAGCGAACATTACCACGACCACCATCACCACCTTTTGCTATCATAAAGGTTTGTCCTGCTTCTAACATGTCAGCTATTACAGTAACGCCGTCATCGGCTACAATTTCGGTACCAACAGGAACTTTAATTATCATATCTTCACCTTTGGCGCCACTCATTTCAGAGCCCATACCGTGTTGTCCGTTTCCTGCTTTAAAATGTTGTTGGTAACGAAAGTCAATTAAAGTGTTTAGATTTTCTACGGCAACAAAATATACGCTACCGCCTTTCCCGCCGTCTCCACCATTTGGACCGCCGAATTCGATATACTTTTCACGACGAAATGAAACGCATCCACGTCCGCCGTCTCCTGATTTTAAGTATATTTTTGCCTGATCTAAAAACTTCATTTTTATACCCTCTTGTTAAAGATATGATATAGTTAACATATATTTTTTGAAAAATAAAGGGGATGATTGCCACCCCCTTATTTTTCTTATTATGTGAGCTTACTATTCAGCAGGGATTACAGAAACATAAGTTCTGTCATTTGCTTTTGTTTTGAACTCAACTTTACCTTCAGCTGTTGCGAAGATTGTGTGGTCTTTACCCATACCAACGTTATTTCCTGGGTGGAATTTTGTACCACGTTGACGGATAATGATATTACCAGCGATAACAGATTCACCACCGAATTTCTTTACACCTAAACGACGTCCGATAGAGTCACGTCCGTTTGATGAGCTACCGCCTGATTTCTTATGTGCCATTTTTAATAACTCCTAGTTAATTATTTACACAAATCGGTAATTTTTACGATTGTGATGTTTTGTCTGTGACCATTTTTACGACGGTAGTTTTGTCTTCTCTTTTTCTTGAAAACAATAACTTTTGCGTCTTTTGCTTGTTTAACAATGGTGCCTTTTACACTAGCACCAGCAACTAATGGAGTGCCGATAACGTCATCCATAGCTAATACTTCGTTAAAAATAACTTCGCTTCCAGCGTCGCCAGCAATTTTTTCAATTTTAATAACATCGTTTGATGCTACTTTGTATTGCTTGCCGCCTGTTTTAATTACTGCATACATTTTTATCACCTATTTTATAGATTTAAACATAACTTTTTTGAGCAATATACAGAAGTTTTTTTATGAGTCAATAAGAATCTGATGTAAAATTTAAAATAATTTCAATTTATTTATCTTTTAGGCGTCGAAATAGGCGTGGATGAATGAAATCACCATTCCATATACCTAGTTTTTTAGATTTTGCATAAGCTTGGTCTTGATGATAATTGCTTTCAAGATATACTATAGCGTGTCCAGAACGGACCATTTCTTTATTTATATCTGTGTCATCTGCATAGCAAGTGCAAAGTTCTCTATCATATTGGTCTTTTTGATGTGTTTTACAGGTTATTGTTTTATTCTCAATTAGCTTTTTTAAGTGATTAATAGAATCTTGTCCACAATAGTATTTTTTATTGGCATTTGTTTTGCAGGTTTGAGTGTATTCTGGGGCATCTATTCCCATTAATCGGATACGAATTGAATTTATTTCTAAACTATCGCCGTCAACTACTTTTACTTGATATGATGGGGCTTTTATTTCTGTTTCTTCAGCGCTTAATGCATTTATTAAAGGGATAATAAATGTGAAAAATAATATAGCATATGATGTGTATATTTTTGACAATTTTCTTTCCATTGAGATACTTTCGTTATATTTTTTATCTAAATAGTATATACTTAATTTTTATTAAAGGTTAGTTAGCGTGAAAAAAATATTTTTTAAGCTTAGCGTTTGTTTGGGAATGATGACTGTTGCGTCATGTTCTCAGGATTTGTATTGGGGTGAAGATAGCTTATATTCAAGTAATCAAAATGATAATGGGGTGGTGTATTCTGTTGTGAATAGTAATCCATCGGAAGATGCTATGGTATATAATAAAAGAGTACCAGATTTGAATTCGTTGTTGGTGTGCAGAGATAAACAATGTGCACCTGCGGAACTTTCTATGACTAAGCAATATATTTTTAATGCTCTTGCGCAGTTGGTTGATAATAATGCTGATGGTACAGCTTTGTTATGTGAGGCGAATCCCCAAGCACATGTTTGTGTTAATCCATATTTGACTGTTCCTGCCAAAATTGGTGTTACACCTAGTTATGTTTATTTTGATAGTGTAAAACTTATTGATGCGGCTCAAACTAAAGGAAAGCCAGCTCTTAATTTAGTTTTGGGATATAATTTGAGCTATAATGGACAGACACCTTATGTTTGTAAACCTGATGAAGCTGTTTTATATGTAAAGAACAATAATAAAATTGTGCTTAATGGTAATGGTTTTGGTTGTGATATGACGAGCCAAGGTGTTACAAGTATTAGAGTGATGTTTGATATTGATTATATCGATTTAGACTATGGATATATTGGCGGTTATTACTCTATTGGTTTAAGTGGTCCTGCTTATGGTGGTGGTTCTGGTTATGGTATGATTAGACTTCCTAATGATGCTCATCCTTTAAGTCCTGCTTTAATGGCACCAAAGGAAGAACCTAAAGAAGAAACTCCTATTGTAAAGCCAGAGGTGAAGGCTGAAGAAGTTACCAAAATAGAAACAAAAATTGAAAATGAAAATACAACTGCTGATGCAAAGGTTGTTGAAGAGGAAAAGGAAGGCGTTGTTACTGTTAGAGAAGATACCAGTAAAAAGCTAGAAAAGGCTGAAACTAAAGCAAATGTTGAGCCTTTACCTTTGAAGGAAAGAAAACCTTTGGTTGACGTTGAAGTAAAAGAAGAAGTTGAAGATATTCGTCCTAGTGTAGATGTGGTTGACGACGAGGATTATGGTCCAGAGTTCGAAGAAATCGAAATTGAAGATTTAGATGAGTATATAAAATAAAAATTAATAATTATGTTTTATTATGAAAGAGCTTTGAATATGGGTTTAAGGCTCTTTTTAAATGAAAAAAAGGAAAAAGTACTATGTATAAAAAATTTGTTATTGCGTTAATTGGTGCTCCTGCTTCTGGCAAGGGGTATATAGCAATGTGCTTAAAAAATGAATTAAAAGAAAAATATGGATTTAATGAAAGTGATATAGCGGCTCTTTCTGTTGGTGAAATGATAAGAAGAGAAAAGAAAAATCAAACACCTTTGGGGCTTAAGTTGGCTGCTAATATGAAAGAGGGCGGTTTAGCTCCTGATGAAATGGTTAATGATATGTTAGTCAATGAATTGAAAACAATTAATGCAAAGGTATTGATTTTAGATGGATATCCAAGAACGGTGTGTCAAGTTAGAGAATTTGATAAATTGATGAGTAATTTTGATAGTGCAGTTATTTTTAGAGATACACCAAAAGAGCTTATTTTAGAAAGAGTTAAAAATCGCCGAATTTGTGAAAAATGTGGTAAAGCACATGATGTTGGTGATGGTGTTTGCGAATGCGGTGGAAGACTTGTAAAACGCCGTGATGATAGGGTGTTGCCTGAAAGACTAGCTGAATATGAAGAAATGACAAAGCCTGCTGTTGTTGAGCTTAAAAACGAAGGAAAAAATTTCTTTTGGTATGAGGGAACAGCAGAAGGATGTGATATTGCTCGAGAATTTTTAGCAAGTAATAAAAAATATTTGTAATATAAGGGGGCTCTCTTTTTTATTGCAAAAGTTAAAAATTTATGATATAGTTAAGGGTGTATTGAATAGGAGTTATGTGGTTATGGTGGGTGATGTTAATTTATTAAGCGAAGTATGTAGAATGTGGGAATCGCCAGTTTTCTACACACACACACACACAAACACCTATACTTTTAGAAGA
>JAFTVD010000005.1 GCA_017465945.1 Alphaproteobacteria bacterium
AACAATAAAAACCCCATCCAACTATACTTGGAGATCCCTCTAAACTTATAAGCTGATTATCAAAACAATAAAAAGCCCCTCCAACTATACTTGGAGATCCCTCTAAACTTATAAGCTGATTTTTGTTACAATAAAAACTCCTCTTAACTTCCTTTGGTGCTCCTTTCAATGTTGTAAGCTTATTATTATCACAATCAAAAAAACCTCCAACTTCTCTTGGTGCTCCTTTCAATGTTGTAAGCTTATTATTATCACAATCAAATTCACCATTAACAACAATCCTAGAAAAATCAGGTAATTCAGTTAACCCTCTTCCACTTAAATTAACATCACAATCAAGCTCATACCCATCTGGCAATACTTGCAAAACTTTGTTTATATCATCTACACTAGCAGTCCTAAAAAACTTTTCAGCCTTTTCTTTATCAAAACCAATATCATTAGCCCCTTCTTTTTCTAAAAAACTAGCAATTTCATTATTATTCATCATTTTAGCTAAACTTAATACAGAATACCCTAAACCACACTCTGCATTAATATCACCACCCATTTTTATAATATAATCCATCTTCTTAAGCTTTTTATCATTAGAAAGCTTATCATCTAAAACGCACCTTATTAACTGCTCATCTAATTTTTTCTTATTTTCTTCATTCATCTCCGTCCTCATTTAAATAAAGAAAAACTCTAATATATTCTAGATGATACCACAAATTTCACCCGTATGCAACTAAAAAACACCATCCTAGATTGCTTCACATTCGTTCGCAATGACATATCTCCTTGTCATTGCGAGCCGTAGGCGTGGCAATCCATTAAATAACATAAAAAGGAGTAATTTTGCAATCATGACCTCTAATATACAAAGCCCCACTAAAGGCGGAAAATTTTAGTAGTTAGTAGCAAACACCCCCTAAAAGGTGGAAAATTTGAGATAGATAGAAGTCAATGTCCTGTGGCAAAAATTTTAGTTTACATAGAGGTAAATGAATTTTTGCCAACAGGCTTCCATTGACGATTAGATACTCAAATTTTACCCTTTAAAACCGAAAGCCGAAGGCTTTGCTACGGCTTTGTCAAAGTGCTGTGCTGGAAATTTATTTGCGACTGCGGTGTACAAAAAAGGCGTACATAAAGGAGCAAATAAATGACATGATAGTGCTTTCACAAAGCCCCCCAAAAAAAACACTTGACATTTTATGACGGAAGTATTATATACTTCCTCGTTTGCAAACATATATATAACTGCATATAAAAAAATGCAGATTAAATCGATTTATTTTTAAGGAACGACATGTCAGATTTAGATAATGAAGATTACAAAAATGCTGATGCACCATTGTTAGATTCTTTTGGAGGCGCATTAAAAAAATTACTCGCAAAAGGAAAAGAACAAGGTTACATCACAATAGAAGAACTAAATCAAGCTCTCCCATCTGAAAAAGAAACATCTGATCAAATAGAAGATATTATGGCAGCAATTTCCGATATGGAAATAAGCATAATTTCTGCTGATGAAACCGATGACTTTGAAGATGACGAGGTTGAAGAAACAACTTCTGAACCAAACTACGATGATGATGAACAAACAGGAAACTTTGATACCAAAGATTTGATGCGTTCAGACGACCCCGTTAGAATGTATTTAAAAGAAATGGGAACTGTTGAGTTATTATCTCGTGAAGGAGAAATAGCAATCGCCAAAAGAATAGAAGCAGGTAAAACTGTTATGATTGGCGGTCTATGCGAAAACCCAATGACATTAAAAGCCATCTCTAAATGGCGTGATGAACTATTGGAAGGCACAATTCAATTAAGAAACATCATAGACCTAGAAATGATGTACGGTGTTGATTCTGAAGCTATTGTTTATGAAGATGAACAAACAACTGAAGATGACCTAAGAGACGTAACCAAAGATTTAGAAAACAAGAACTTAGATGAAATTGATGATGATTTAGAAACAGACATAGAATTTGATGGTGCTGTTGATGACGAAGAAGAAGAAGACGTTTCATCTGATGACGAACTTGATGGTGAACACGAAGGTGATTTAGATGATGATGACGAATCATCACATACAGCCACTTCAATAACCGCTATGGAAACAGCTCTTTTTGAACCTGTTCTTGATATTTTAACTAAAATTTCTAGTTACTATGATGAATTAAGCCGTATTCAAAACCAACGCATGAAAGCAATTCTTGCAGGCCGTAAAGCTCAAACATCATTAGAGAAGAAATATCAAAACATCAAAAAGGAATTGATTGAGTTAATGAGTTCTATTCACTTAAACTCTGCAAGAGTAGAAGAACTAGTAGAACAATTAAACGAATTAAATCGTCGCTTAATGGGTGTTGAAGGAAAATTGATGCGTTTAGCATTAAATGCAAAAGTAAAACGTGAAGACTTCCTAAAAGCATATCAACATTCAGAACTAGACCCACATTGGGTAGAAAAACTAGAAGAAACCAAAGACAAACATTGGACTGCCTTTGTTAAAGACAATCGTGAAGAAATCACAGATTTACGTAACTTACTTGCCGACATGAGTAAGGAATGTGGCTTACCAATCTCTGAATACAGAAAAATGGTAGATACAATCAAACGTGGAGAACGTGAAGCAGAACGTGCTAAAAAAGAAATGATTGAGGCAAACCTTCGTTTAGTTATTTCTATTTCCAAAAAATACACCAATCGTGGTATGCAATTTTTGGATTTAATCCAAGAAGGTAACATTGGTTTAATGAAAGCTGTTGATAAATTTGAATACCGTCGTGGCTACAAATTCTCAACTTATGCAACATGGTGGATACGTCAAGCAATCACTCGTTCCATTGCTGACCAAGCACGTACAATCCGTATCCCTGTTCATATGATAGAAACAATCAACAAGCTAGTACGTACATCTCGTCAAATGACATTAGAAACAGGACGTGAGCCAATTCCAGAGGAATTAGCAAAACGTTTATCAATGCCAGTAGATAAAATCCGTAAAGTTATGAAAATAGCCAAAGAGCCTGTTAGTTTAGAAGCTCCAGTTGGTGATGAAGAAGATTCATCTTTAGGTGATTTTATCGCAGATGAAAACGCATTACAACCAGTTGATTCTGCAATTCATACCAACCTAAAAGAAACTTGCACCAGAATTCTATCTTCTCTAACACCAAGAGAAGAAAGAGTTTTAAGAATGCGTTTCGGTATTGGTATGAATACAGACCACACACTAGAAGAAGTTGGTCAACAATTCAACGTTACACGTGAGCGTATCCGTCAGATAGAAGCAAAAGCTTTAAGAAAATTAAAGCACCCAAGCAGAAGCAAACGTTTACGTTCATTCTTAGATCAATAAAAAAGGGCGGTTATCCGCCCTCTTCTTTTACATAAAAAAATCCCCCATAAGCATAAAGCCTATGGGGAATAATTTTAGCGCTTATCAACAATTTTGATACACTCTTGGAATAGTGACACATCACGGAAGAACAGGCTAGCCCAAGACTTACGTCTCAAATAGGGAAGTTCTTTCACATAATCAAGAATTTCACTTCTCGTTCCATTCTTGATTAAATCAAGCTCTTCTTGCTTAGTCCAATCAAAACGAGCATAGTCATAATTGAAAAAAGCATAGCGTAAAGCCTCATTGTCAAGCGGTTCAAGGCTCATCAAGGTATCGATAGTATGCGTCACTCCATAGTATGCGTTTTCAAGAAAATACATACGATTGTTGTGTCCTGCCACCTTCATATACTTACAGGCAGCTCCAGCACCCAAATAATTGTGATGCTCAAGATAGAAACGCACCTCGCTAACAGAGCGTTTTTCAACCAAATCAACGTGTACCTCCTCCCACAAGCCATGCTTTGAAACATAAGCTTCAAATTCGTCAGTCTTAACAACCTCAAGCATACGCTTTTGCAAGAACACAGGGAAATCCGGACCTTCAATGCACTTGTAAAACACATCAAGTCCTTCACCATTTTCCATCTTGTCGAACAACTCCGACAACAAACCAGAAGACAAACCATGTTTGGTCAAATGGAGGTTAATTTCATCTTGATTGCCACGAGCAAAAAGCTTCTTTTGCTGGTCTTCCAACAAACCGTGCAAACCAAGATACCACATGATTTCCTCATGATCGCCACGGTCAAGAATAACATCTTGTCCAGGGCCAGAAAAACCGTAATAAGAAGTAAACGCTTGCAACTCATTACGGACACCACGTTCTGCAATCAACACCTGAATTTCAACAGGCATGTAAACAGGAGTATGAAATTCTCCATATCCGCAACCCGTACACCCATGAACACGAGTATTTGGCGCCGGCATAGAACGTCCATACTGGTTGATCATGAAAAGAATTTCATCATTCTTACCACGCTCCATTACTTCACGCAAAAAATCAAGAGAAGGCTCATTACCAATAGCCCAACGTTCACAATGCCCATAATCACAACCAGATCCACGAGCATATCCATACATCTTACCAAGCGTTTCCATGATATTTTCATGTTTTTCACGCTCCATCCATGCTTCTGAACTGTAGTCAGAAGTCTTGTTGTTTTTAATAGTATTCATAATCAATATAATTTTAGATTACACAAAATAATACATATCTACACTCGTTATATAGACATTTTTTTCAAAAATCAAGCACTATTTTGACAAAAAAACAAAATCCCCCACAAGCATAAGCTCATAGGGGATAATTTTAGTCAAAATCAACATCTCGTGTATTGATGTACTTTTCAAACAACTCTGGTTCATCAAGTAAAAACAATGCAACCACCTCTGTTGAAGAAAGAACTCTAGAGCTATTAACAATAGTCTTCACTCTATCTTTTGAAGAGCGTGAAATCTCATTACTACGAGGAAATCTATCCGCATGCTTAAGAAAAGCAATCGATAATAACTCATACTCAACAGGACGAACCTTAATCAAAGCCGTCAAATGGTGAAGATTTGGGCGCTTGCGAGTTTCAATGTAGAACAATTTATCCTTAAATGATGCTTTCAAGAAGAAAATATCTTCAGCCTCATTGCTCAAACAATGATGTTTTTCAAGATACAAACGTACCTCTTCATCACTACGCTTAAAAAGTAATACCGTATGCACATCTTCCCACAAACCATATTTTGAAATGTATGTTTTGAAAAATTTCGTGCTAACAGAAGCTAGCATACGCTTTTGACAAACAACTGATAGCTCATGATGTTCAACGTATTCTAACAAATCGTCTTCCACACCATCTTTATCAAGCTTGTCAAACATCTCATTTACAAGCATATCATCCCACTTAAAACGAGATACAAACTTGCGTTTTTGTTCTAACGTTCCCTTCTCAAAGATTTTCTTTTGAATTTCAGGCGAAACCAAAGAAACTTGTTCCAATGCAAACAAAATTTCCTCATTATTACCACGCTCCCAAATACCCTTAAAAGCCTCTTCACTTACATAGTTCTTTTTGAGATAGCACATGATAATATCATGATCACCACGTTCCAAAAGAGGGTCTATTTCACTGCTAAAGTAACGATGACCATACTTATGACGAGAAAAATACGCCAATACATCTTCTTTTTCCCAATTCTTTAAGATATATTCTTGACCAGAAAAATCAAATCCATGGAAATTAATGTACCAACGCAAATCTTCCATTGACCATTCTTTAAGAATAACCAACTGCACCTCATCACAAAAACCATAATGCTTCATCATCGCTTCAACTTCAATCTTATTATTACGTTTAGCAATAATTTCTTGTACCGAAGCTGGTAAATATTTTTCATCTACACCAACAAACTCAGCAAAATGGTTAATCATAAATAACACCTCCTCAACATTACCACGATTAGCAACATACTCAAGTTCACGAGGAGTGGGACCTACATAACTGTACTCATTCCAAGAAGAAGGACAGTCAGACATCATAGCATAATGTTCTTCCGTTGCTAAACAATATTCACAATTAACATGAGCATTATCAAGCATCATCATAACACGTTTGTGCTCTTCCTTTTCTTCAAAAGCACGGGCAGCATCTGCTACGCACTTATTCGAAAATTCTTTTTCCATAATACAAACACAATTTAAGATTAAACAAAATAATATCTATTTACCCCTCTTATATAGATATTATTTTAAAAAATCAATATTTTTTACCATAAGTATTTGAATTTAAACATTCCTAAATGAGCTTTATAATCATCTTGCCAGTCAAATTCATACGCAACCGATGCCTTTAAGTTTTCTCTTAAACTCATTTCAAACGACACCCCAAATTCCACACCAAACTTTTCATCATTGCCTGCATTTGTAATATATGCATTACCATTAGGAAGTCTAACAAAGAGTTAAATAGAATAATAAATTATTTACCTTCTAACTAACATAAAAAATATTTTTGTCAATCCCTATTTCCAAACCCCAGTTTTTATAGTTTCTGCAATTCTTTTAGCCCTAATTGGCACCTGTTTTGCATATTTAGATTTTAAGCATGCATCACTTGCTTTATCAAAATCTTTATTTTCCAGAGCCTTCCTCATAATTCTAAATTTTTTAATCCCTTTTCCACCTAATTGAAAACACATATCAATTAAAGCATACTGCCTATCTCCATTAAACTCATCAAACCCCTTAATTGCATTTTTAAGCTCTTCTACACACCTATTAATATCATTTCTTAATAACATCTTCGCACCATTTTCTGTAATACCATGTATATAATCACCAAGCGCCCTTTTCTCTTCAAAATTAAGCGGATTGTCATCTAAATTTCGCCCCACACCAATCGTTAATTTTCCTTGAGTACATCTATAAGGTTTAAGCCTTAATCCTTCATGTTCAATTAGCCTGTTAACACATACATTCATATCTATTTTCATATCTAAATTCCTCCAAAAATTTAAAACAAAAAAAAGAGCTACACTAAAAAATGTAACTCACTTTCTTTCCACTTCGCCATTACGAGAAGCCCTCACCTCTTTTGTCATTGCGAGGAGTAAAACGACGAAGCAATCCACTTCCTCACCATTACAATGAGCATTCTTTTATTTGTCATTACGAGAAGCCCTCACACCTTTCGTCATTGCGAGGAGTAAAACGACGAAGCAATCCATATCCAAACTTCCTAGATTGCTTCACATTCGTTCGCGATGACATATCCCTTTCTGTCATCCCTCGTTTTGCAAAGCAAAACGTCAAGGGATCTCTCTAGTCATTGCGAAGAGCCCTCACACCTTTCGTCGTTGCACTACAAAATCATTCTACTACTTTATCTCTATTAAAGTTCTTTACCTGTACTAATATTCAACTCGTATTTAGAATATTCATTAAAAATAGAAGAACTTTTTGGATGCTCAGGATTTCTCATCGCTGCCTTTAAAACAACCTTTTCTGCTTCAGGATCTAAATATTCTAAGTTCTCTACTTTAGACAACATAGCCATTTCAATAGCATTAAATTTTGGTTCAATAACATCTCTTGGTGCATGCATCTCATTTGTCATATACTCTCTAAGCTCACTTATACAAGAAACACTGTACGGAGTTGGCCTAACCATTTTATTAAATTCATCATCATTATTTCTCTCACCTGCAAAAAAACGCCATGCCTTTGCTTGCAAATCCTTTTCAATTTCTGGTAACAGTGCTTTATTTTCAGGTCTTTCAGATTGTTTTAAAACATTATACATCATCAATGTTTGAGGTAAATCAATTTTATCCCTTTCTTCGGGAAAACGTTCAAAAATCTCTCTACATATTATAGCATTAGAAACACTATACTCATCAACTAAATTACATTCTTGATATCCACAAACATTATCAAACAGCTTAAATAATTCATCTTTACTTTCTTTTTTAATACCCTGTTGTTCAATAATACTAAATTCAGTATCAACAAGATTTGATTTTGCAGGAATAACATAACCATCCTGAAAATCTGTCTTAACTGGCCTTTGCTCTTTTTGGCTCAATTCTGAAATAGCTTTAATATTATCTTCATAAGACTTTGACATATCCCATTTATGAGAAACAGATTGAACACTATCTTTAAGTTTATTAATTTTTTCCCTTAATTCTTCATTATTACTCATTTTCATCTCCTTAATCTATCACCTAATATTACATATACTACCACAATATTATACTATTGTCAAATCATTAAAAAAAAACTTACTAAAAACAAAGTACCCAATTATTTTCTTGCATAATATAATTAAAAGCATAAATTAAACACATACTAAATAAACGGAGCTTCAAATGAAAAAGTTTTTATTCTGCATTATGTGTATTTTTTATTCTTCTATTGCCATGGCTGATATATGCTATGATATTTCTGAAAACGTTGCAAGTATTGCTTATGATATTATTTCCAAACAAACAGAAATATATAAATATTGTTCCATATGCCCTAAAGCCAAACCAGAAAAAATAATAATATCAGACATTCAAAAATCTAATCCAATATTAATAAATGGAGAAGCTATTGACTTAGCCCATATTTATTACAAAAAAGATAATCAATTTATAAATTTAGCAATAGCCTCTAAATGTATATCTGATGGACAATATAACATAACCGCTACACTTAAAGACCTTCAACTCATCAATAGAAATTCAGAAAAAGACAGAATTGAAGCCCAAAAACAAGCTAAAGAATATTTTCAAACTTGTTTTAAGGAAAACGCCCCTAATAAAAAACATCTAACAACAGTAGATATTATAGAAAGAAATTCCTTATACAGAGAATGTATTGTAAGCAAAATAAAAGAAGAAATAAAAAAGAGTTTCACTCTAAAAGAGCAAGAAAGTATAATAAAATCACTAGAAGGAATACAAAAAAACGCGTTTAGTTTTTATTCCAAATTTCATCAAACCAATAAATATTGCACTCCTTCATGTGGTTCTATCTCTCTTATTATGCCATACATTGATGAAGGAACAATATTAGAGAAAATCTTGGAAGATGCTATATATTTGAATATCACCAAAGGAGAGTACTAAAAATACTCTCCTTTTAAATTAAAAAAGTTATTTTATTCTAAAACGCTCAAACCTGTCGGGTAGCCCTTTTGTATAATTTTTATAATAAGGATTTGAGTTTGTCTTTTTTTCTTTTTCATAATCCTCTAATCGCATATCAACAATAGCGTTATTTACTTTAACAACTTCTTCTTTTGACAATTTAATTAGAGCTGTTATCGTTTCAGTGCCCATAACACCATCTATAGTATATATTTTATTTAACATGGGAATCAATAGCATAGAAATTTAAACAAAATCTTCCACACTAATATAATCTTATACAAACTATGACATACTTGTCAAACAGCATAAAACATTCAATCAAACTTCAATTTAACACAATTCTTAAAATCATCCTCTTTATTTTCAAAATTACGCCACTCTTCATACCCTGCATAACTAAAACAGTGTGCAACATTATCCCTAAAATCACACCCCATTTTTAATAGTGTCTGAGTATCATTTTTCCCATAAATCACACAATGACAATCATTACACCTATTCTTATCAAATATTAGAATTTTTGTTTTATCATCCGAGCAATAATTTGCTTGATAAGTTCCGTTAATTTTATTAAAAATAAATTCATCACCTTTTGCAATACTACATTTTACTTTTGAATAATCATTACTATAGTTTTCACAAAAAAATCTTAAATTTTCAGATTTACCGGTTTTATTCTCACTCATAACTCCACCACAACCAGCACTTCCACAATTTGCAAATAAATTTAAGTCTTGATGATTTCCATTCAAATTAATTTCTATTGTGTATAAAGATGTTTCACCTTTATATTTATATTCAAATTCATCTTTGTTATCTGTTATTACTTCAACTTTATTTAACTCAAAATCAAAACAGGGCCAATCTTGTGGTAAAGCATTAGCTTTACCATAAGATAAACCCAAAACAATACTAATAATCAGTATTAAGCTCTGAAAATTCACGTAACCTCTTTTCAATTGCCAAAAAACTCCTTAATGTATTATAACGAAAAACAATGGTATATGTTGCCTTTGAAATAATCGCAATCATATACATCACCTGTTCCTATAAATTGATAATTATTCTTTGTATCAATGCTAAAAATCTTACTATGGCAACCAACACTCCCACAATTTACAGAAGAATTAAGAATGAAGATATATGTATTATTCAAATTTTGTGCAATCAATAATTTTTGATTAAACTCATCTCCTATAAGACTTACTTCATCTTTATAATATTCATCAACAATTTTATCATAAATACTTTTATTCAATCCAAGTTTTTCTAAATTCTCATCAGTTGCAACAACAAATTCAGATGAATTTTTACTACCAATATTTTTCTTTTCAACTCCTGAACTCGCATAAACATTAGTCGCTAATATCAAGAAAACAAACAAAACGTATTTATTCACTATGCCTCCTAACTACATTATATGATTATAATGGTTGGTTCTATATGTCATATTTATAAGCATCATTACATTCAAGACGTAATTCCTTAATGTACTTATTAACCACATCTTTTACCATATAATATGTTTCTCTTTTAGCATCTAAAATATAAACTTCACCACTTCGGTGTTTTCTAGCCCAATCACTATGATGTATAACATTATTATTTACCCCAATTACAGCATTTACATAACTATCAAAATTTTCTTTTGATAATTTATTATTGTGAGTATAATACTTATCAAATATTTCATAAGCAATCGCTTTTGAACAATCTATTGCTTTATCATAAGCTTTTAATATCTCTGATAATTTGATCTCATTTTTATCATAGTCAACCATACAATTATCAAGCTTTTGCCCCAATCTTTCAAATATTTCCGAATCATCAAAAGAACATCTTAAATCAACTTCCCAATCTTCAAGAGTCATCTCTTTATTCTTTTGCTTAATCCGCTCATCTGTAATTGGCTGTTCATATTCATCATTTAAAAAATATGCTTTTGAAATATTATTTTCAAAACTTATATCTGCCTCATTATCTACACTATCATATGTTATATATATTTTTTCAATACCTTTACAACCTAAAGAAACTTCATCTATAATTTTTTTATGAATAATATTTTTGTTAACATTTTTATTTTCTACAATATTTACAATATAATTAGCATCTTGCATATCTGCACAACCAGCACCTTTTTCCCATTTTATATCAACATCATAAGACATATTTTCAGAAATCTCACAATTATACTTAAAAGACTTATCCTCTTTCCAAGTAAAATTATTAATTAGAATAATCTCCGTATGGCTTTTATCAGCCCCTTTAGTATCTATTGTATATCTATAAAAAGGTTGCATCTTCTCAAAATAAAGCCCAATATCATGTCCCCAAATATTATAATCTCCAATAGTCAATAATCCCAAATCTTTATTACATTCAATCTTAATAAAATCACCATGCAAATCAGCTTTTGCAAAACTAACCCCAAATAAAAAACTAAAAACAACTGCAAGATATAATTTTTTCATCATAAAAAACTCCAATTCAAAATCATACCTTGCAGTATATATTTTAGTTTAATAAATTCAAGTACTTTATACTCAAATTTATTTTCTGTTATATCCATATTTCTTCCATACTTATCTAAAAGTTATAGCATAGAATTTTAAGCATAAAATTCCACACTAATATAGTCCTATACAAACTATATATTCCCTTTTCTATACTATATTATACAATAGAAACGATTATAATTTAATTCTCTCTTAATATATTATCCACCAAATCTACAATTATTTTCTTTTTTATTTCTAATATTCTATCATAAACTTTCATTTGTTCTATTGTTCCACATTTTCCATAACAATAATCAGGCTCACTTGCTAAGAAATAATTTTCTTTAATATCATCAGATAACTTCATATAATTTTTTAACATTTCTTCTTTCGAGTTAGCATAAAAAACATCAACACATCTATAGTAAATATCATCTAAACATTTTTCTTGTTCTAATGCTTCTTTTTCAATACCTTTTATCCCACTACTATAAAAATCATCAATGCAATTTTTAACATCAGACTTTATTTTAATAATTTCATCATCTATTGCTAAAAGGTCTTCATTATAATATTTAATAAAAAAAGTGCCTTGAATAATATTATCCCCTGTAATGCTTAATAAATTTTCATACTGACCACTATCATTCTTTACGAAAAGTTGGTCTATAGGATATTTGCGATTATTTATAATAATATCTCCATTATCATAAAAGTTTTTTCCTTTAATAATTTCTTTTACAAAAATAACTTCAGCATCACTTGCTTTTTTATACGGAGAACTCCAAACAATCTCCCTTCCTTGCAAAGATGATATATCGTCAATCTGTTTAGCTCGCAAATTTGAGCTAAAACCCAACAATAAAACCAATACCCCATAAAACCAACTTTTCATTATATTTTACAGCCTTTCTATTCTTTGAAACCAACCTTTATATTTCTTAGCATCAGGACTTTTTTTCAAATGTTTTGCATAGTTTAACTTCAATAATTTGCTAAATTCATCTGATTTGTCATCCTTATTTATTTTATTTAACATGGGAATCATCTGCTTTGTCAATAATTTTTTACAGGGATAACCAAAATCATTTAAAGATTTATGCAATAAATTTAGCGCAGTATTTGGTTGAAGCATAACAAACATATGTAATAATATTTTTGAATTGCCAAAATCAACAACTTTATCTAAATTATAATGATCATAAAAATCTAATTTATAAATAAGTCTTGCATCATCTAGCGCCATCAATTCTTGCAAAATCAAGCTCATATCCATCTTTCAAATCACCACTTCGCCATTGCGAGAAGCCCTTTTCCTCGTCATTGCGAAGAGCCCTCACCTCTTTCGTCATTACGAGAGGCAACGCCTCGAAGCAATCCATCCCCCTTTGTCATTGCGAGGAGTAAAACGACGAAGCAATCCATATCCCAACTTCCTAGATTGCTTCACATTCGTTCTGAGTAACTAATCCCCCCACCCTCGCCATCGCAAACAACATACCCAATTATTTTCTTGCATTATATGATTAAAAGCATAGACTAGACACATACTAAAGAAAAGGAGCTTCAAATGAAAAAATTTTTAATATTTTTTAGTTTTTTTATTTTTATAAAAACATCATCTGTATGTGCAAACAACACATATCATGGTATTGATATTGATGAAATATACAACACTAGTGACTGGAATAGTAAAAATGAAATTAAAAATTTAATAGATAATTATATATTATTAACAAAATTAAAAAACAAATTTTCCAATTGTCCAATTAATACACCAGATAGTATAGCTTGCTATGATGAAATAAATCAAAAATTATTACAACATTTTTACATGGATTTCGATGAAAATTTGACAGATTATAATAATTATAGAATAACTTTGACGAAAGCATATTTAATTCCTTGTCAACGTATTAAAATGATAGGTATAAGTGGTAAAATGTGTCATATTGATGCCCAAAATCTTGTTGCAGAAAAACTGAAAGAATATACAAAAACACATATTTATCATATTGATAATATTTTAAGTCAGTATTTTTCTTTTTTGCATAGTATAAAACTATAAAAAAATATAAGGAGGAAGTCTTATTTAATTTCCTCCTTATTTATAATAAATTATTTTGCTAAATGAGCTCTTTTAGCTCGATTAATCCACCCTGTTAAAAACTTTTTCTTAGTAGGATCATTTTCCACTACAGCATGAAAATATTTAATCATTTCTGATTTATATTTTTCTAAAAAAACTTCATAGTCTTTTTGGGTGAAATTTTTCAATTTATCCAATGTAGTTTTTCCTATTATATTTCCTTCAGGTATACCTAAAACACGATGTGTCATATAAATAGCATTTAAAGGATATGAAACAACCCCAAAATCAACAATAAACCCTCTTATCTTATAGGGTAATTTAGAAAGACCATTCCATTTATAGTAGTCTCTATAAAAAATAGCATTAGCTCTTTCCCTTGTCATCTTTTTTATATCTTCATTTTTATGTGTAGTTTTAGAAATACCCATATTTGTTTCACCTCCAGAATCATCTTCATCATTATTATACCCTCCTTCATTTGGATTTAAATAATCTTTTACAATTTTGTTAAATTCATCATCAGACACAAGTTCATTAATAAATTCTCTAGAAAAACCTTTACCATATTTAGAATAATCAACTTCCAACTCTTCATCATCTTCACTCGCCACTCTCACATCACTCTTTGTCCCCGAATATTCATTCTCTGCCACTTTTATCTCACAATTTTTCTTATCCCCCCTTTCTTGCAAAAACTCTCTCTTATTTTTTGCCTTACTTTCTTATTGACTTTTATCTTATTCCCCCTATCTTGTATCTATACATCCCAAAGGAGCTCAAAAAATGAAAAAAGTTATCGTAATACTTGCCATTCTTGTTGCATCTTGCACAACCTTAAAAAAAGACAAATTTGTAAACCCTATTTTTTATAATAAAATGGTTGGCACCTATACAAAATATGACACTATACAAATAACACCAACTAGTTACCATATTACAAACTTTTATGGATATCAAACCAAGGCAAATTGTGAACTTCTTGAAAATACATGGGAAAAAGTAACCTTAAAATGCTTACATTTACCTCATGATAAAAATAATGAAAATGAACTAATAATCATTGATGAAGATGAAGCTCCCGAATATTGGACACGCATATTTGTGCTTGCCCCGGAAGATGAACAAACAGAAAAGGATGGAAAATTTATTATAAGATATACATATGATGAAAAAAGTTATGCGTGCAAAAAAGATATAAGAAATTGTTCTAGATATCCATATTTTGCACGCACTTCATCAAATAAATGAGGTGCATACAATATTAATCATCTTACCACTTTTCTTTAATAGAAAGTATTTTATCTCTTGCCCATTTATTTCTTTCTGCTGATACATCCTTTCTACTAACATTATCAGCAATAAGAGATAAATTTTTAGTCCTTATCCCCTCTCTTAATCTTTCATATATCCTTCTTTTCGTAATTGCTCTTTTTTATCCCATTCTTCTATACGTTGTTGGTCTTCTTTGTATTTGTTACTTATTATTTCATCTGTAATAGGTGTGAGTTCCTCAGATGAATTGAAATAAACACCTGATGAATTAAAAGAAAAATCTATCGTTAAACCTGCATTCTTATCTGTTAAAACATTATGATTATAATGTAATTCCCCAACTATCCTATCAACTTCTCCATCACATCCTATTGCAACTTTATCTACCAATTCCTTTTTCACATCATCTTTTATTTCTGTAATACTAATAAGTTTGGTTGAACTATATTGGCAATCACCTCTATCTATTTGATGAATTTTAATAGTATAGGATAAATTATATGATAACTCGCAATTTATAGTAAAATCTTCATCATTTTCAAAAAAACTATTTACCAAATATATATCACTTTCAATTATATAATCCTTTACAGAATATTTAAAATAAGGTGTTGGAGTTCTAAAATGTTCAACCATTCTTCTACCCAACATAGAATTATCTTGAATATCTATAAATCCAAAGGTTTTATTACATTCAACTTTAACATAATCAGCATGCAAATCAGCTTTTGCACAACTAATTCCAAATAAAAAACTAAAAACAACTGCAAGATATAATTTTTTCATCATTAAAAACTCCAATTCAAAATCATACCTTGCAGTATATAGCAAAATAATAAATTATTCAATATTTTTAATATACTACATCCTTAAGTTTTCGTAACCTCTCTTGAGTTGCTTTATTACGTTCTGGCAATCCGTTTCTAACACACTCTTTAATCATTCCATCTACATCCCTATTAGCAACCGCATCCCAAAAACTAGGATATCCTCTTCTCTTTCCATCTTTTCCATAGGTTACGATATAGTCAAATCTTGTTTGCCCCATATTATACATCATATCCATTAAAACAAATTGCAAAGGTTGAGGTAATTTACGAAAATCAGGAATATCCTTTTCTTTTTTAGTATCTTTATTATACCGTTTTATTGTGTTTTGAATATTATTAACAGCCTCTTTCGCTCTTTTGTAATATTCTCTATTTATATATTCACTTGACACACGAAGATTAGTTATTCCCTTATAATGTTTAGCTTTATAATTATTTTCCCAAGTTTTTTTCTTTTCATCATATGGTAGTTTTTCCCTTTCTTTTTCTAGGTATGATAACTCCTCTTTTATCAATCTCAAATCATCAGGATTTTCTTTATCCAAATGACGCAATTTACCTGTGTCGGGATTTTTATAATACCAGTCCATACTCAACGGATTATCATCAATATTCGCCCCAACACCAATTGTTATAAGACCATTTGTATCAAGATATGGATAATCATACAAACCTTCTTCTGTTTCAATAAATGGTCTCATTGTTTTGTTGATAAAAAAATCTTGGTTAAACTTATTATCATCAACTTTCAGCTCCTCCTCATCATCCTGTTCATTAGAATACCTTGCATCACTTTTAGTTCTTTCATGCTCATTATTAGCAACTTTTATCTCACGATTTGCCTTATCTACTTTTTCTCGCAAAACATCAAGCTCACTTGAAGAAGTTTCAGATGTTTCTTTTTTAGGCTTCTCAACCCCTTGTTCTTCTCGCAAAGCCTTAATAATCACCAATTGATTAGCCATATCAAGCTTATTTATAGCCTTTTTCTGCCTATCACTTAAAGCCAATCCCTCTAGCGAAAAATCTTCATCATCCGGAAGTAATGCGTTTGATTGTTTAACATTTGACTTCAATATATCACCATTACTAGACAATGGCTCTCTATACCCCATACGCCTTTCTTCCAACACTTCATCTAATGCGCCATCAATTCTCGCAAAATCAAGCTCATATCCATCTTTCAAATCACCACTTCGCCATTGCGAGAAGCCCTTTTCCTCGCCATTGCGAAAAGCCCTTTTCCTCGTCATTGCGAAGAGCCATCACCCCTTTGTCATTGCGAGAGGCAACGCCTCAAAGCAATCCATATTCTTCTCCTCGTCATTGCGAGGAGAAAAACGACGAAGCAATCCACTTCCTCTCGCCATTACAATGAGCATTCTTTTATTTGTCATTGCGAGAGGCAACGCCTCGAAGCAATCCATATCCCAACTTCCTAGATTGCTTCACATTCGTTCTGAGTAACTAATCCCCCCACCCTCGCCATCGCAAACAACATACCCAATTATTTTCTTGCATAATATAATTAAATGCATAGAATAGACACATACTAAAGAAAAGGAGCTTCAAATGAAAAAGTTTTTAATATTTTTTAGTTTTTTATTTGCTGTTAATATTACAAATGCTCAAACAACAAATACTCTTACTGCCCAATCTATATATGAAAATTGCGAAAAAACAATTAATAAAACCAATATACAAAATAGCGTAAAAGCAAATATTGAAGATGTAAAAAACGAGAGAAAACTCCGTCAATGCTTAAAAAATAAAATTATACAAATATCTTCAACATTTATTGAAAAAACAGAAATAGAAAATCTAAAAAAAACCATAAACAATATAGAAAAGGATAACCAAAACCTTTACCGCATTATAATTTTCTGCCAACAAAATAAAGATACCTCTTGGTGTCAAGAAAATTATTCCCAAGACACATCTTTAGGAAAATTAATTTTAGAAAAAAGTATAACCTCTGAAATATATCGTATTTTAGAGGTTATACTAGATGCAAAAAATGAGGGTTTTAGGTTTTAAATCTATTTATTTAAATAACTTAAAGCTTCACGAAGTTCTGCAGGATATCTCTTTGTTATGATATTATGTTTTTCTCTAGCTGTTATTTTTCTATCTCCTTTATATTTACTTTCTGGTAATGACGCTACATATTCAGTACGTTGTTTATAAAATTCTCTAATAATATCTTCATCTGTAATATTATCCCTTTTAGTTTGTTTAAGCTTATTTAGAGCTCTATTAACAATCAAGGGAGCTCCATAATGCTGTACACTTAATGAATATAAAATATCTTTTATCACAGGGTGTCTTTTTTCAACATTAAGTATATGTTTTTCTTTAACTGCAGTTATTAGAGGTTTTAAATGTGTATCTATGATAAAATCATATTGCGATTGGTTGAATTCTTCATTTTTTGATAATTTAACCCACATATTTTCAAAATCATCTGTTCTTAACAATGCCCCATCTTCACCTCCTGCTTCATTTAATAATTTTGAGAATTTTGAATATTTAGATGACTCACTTAAAAAATTAATATATTTTGCCATTGTTCCTGTCTTTGTAGCTATTTGATACATTCCATAACTAGGACCTCCTGCATTATCTTCACCTATTACAGCAGGATTTCCTTTTGCTTCATGATTAGAGCTCAATGTTCCCAATTTGTAATCATTTTTATTAGTTTTTTCTATTCCTTTACTTTCTACTTCTATATCACTCTTTGTTCTTTCATGTTCATTATCTGCCACTTTTATCTCCCGATTTGCCTTATCAACCTTTTCTCTCAAAATATCTTGCTCACTTTTTTCTTGTGTTTCCGTTTTAGATTTAGGCTTTTCAACACCTTGTTCTTCTCGCAAAGCCTTAATAATCACTAATTGGTTAGCCATATCAAGCTTATCAATAGCCTTTTTCTGCCTATCACTTAATGTTAACCCATCTAAAGACAAATCCTCATCATCCGGAAGTAATGCGTTTGATTGTTTAACTTTTGACTTCAATTTATCACCATCACTGGACAATGGCTCTCTATACCCCATACGCCTTTCTTCCAAAACTTCTTCTAAAGCACCATCAATTCTCGCAAAATCAAGCTCATATCCATCTTTCAAATCACCACTTCGCTCAATTTCTTCCACACTTCCATACTTATCTAAAAGCTCATGAAGCTTTTTCTTATTTTCTCTTTTTGTAGCCATTTTGCTATCACCTACCAAGTCCAATAAATTAAAAGTCATATTTTTATCCTTTCTCCATAAAAAAAGAGCTACAACCTTTCAGTCATAACTCTTTAACTCAAAATTTAAAAACAAAAAAAACGCCTTCTAAAAGAAAGCGCTTATAAACTGGTGATCCCAAGGGGAATCGAACCCCTGTTGCAAGAATGAAAATCTTGAGTCCTAACCTCTAGACGATGGGACCATCGCTTCAGAACAAAAAAACTTATATATACAAAAAAAAAAGAAGTCAACATTAAAATTTCATTTTTTTTCATTTTATCTACATTTTGTTATCAATCCACCCACAAAAACAATAATAACAATAACTTAACAAAAACTATTGTTTCAATCCAGCATCACCAGAAACAATAGCTTCCATCATATTAATCGTTCCCTCATTACTTTCTTTTATAACTTCTTCTTGTTTTTCATCTTTATTTTCAATAACTTGCACCTCAATATTTTCCTTTTTTAGCGATTCGTCTTTCTTTTCTTCAATAACTTCCACTTTTTCCACATCAATAACCCCTTTTGTGCTATCATAAATCTCTATTTCACCATCATTAAAAGGATTAACCGCAACTTTATCCTCAACCTTAACTTCTTCTTGCTTAATCTTATCTAACACAGACACAGGTTTCTCAAGTCCCGCCAAGTTTTCACGCACATCTTTCATTACACCTAAAAAATCGCCCACAGCATCAATATTTTTTACCTCATCTGCTTCTTTATTCTCAATAACCTCAATCTTTTTATTTTCATCCTCTACCTGTACTTTTTCTTGCTTTTCCTCTCCTTTATTTTCCATAACTTCAACTTTTTTTATCTCAACCTTTTTTTCATCAATTTTTTTAGCTACATTTTCCCCTCTATGATAAACCACTAACACATTATCAAGTGGTGCTTGAGCTTTTTTATATTCCCAAACACCACCCACAATAACAATTCCTATTAATACGCATATTAATAGTTTAACACTTTCTTTGGCTTTAATTTTTTCAATATTGTTATCGTTGCACATCTACATATTCTCCATAATCAAAAACTATATCAGAGAATATAAAACAACATAACCATAAATGCAACTATTTATTTTTTTTGCCAATAATATTATCAAAGATATCTCTACCACCAACACCAAGCTTATCCTCTTCAAGCTTCAAAGAATGCATCATACTTTTAAGCCACTTGCCATAAAGATCATAAGCTTGAACCATTTTATCACGGTCAACTTTGATATTCAAGTATTCATCACTAACAATATTATCAATAATTTCTTTGCTCCCTTCTCCAAAAGCATCAACATCATCATACACATTAACACTCATTCCGTTCATTAAGCGAAGAAATCTTTCTACAAAAATCTCCTGTGATACTTTTTCCAATAGTTTATCTTTGCTATCATACCCAATAGGAACATTCCCCACAACGCCCATACCATTCTTATACATAGCATAATATTTCCCATTATAATTTTCTATTTTATACTCTTTCAAAAACTCCTTTTTAATATCATTTAACAACACAAAATAGTTATCCAAATAAAAATTGTTTCGATATTTTGAGTTCTCCAGAAAATTATGAAAATAATGAAAACATTCATGTATAATAGTTTCACTATCAGCCCCATTAAATAAATGAATAACATTATTAGAAAAATCATACGCCCCTTTAGCAGCTTCTTGATTAATATAGTGCATTGCTTGTTTATCCTTTTTAAATTGTATCTCATCATCAATAATGTTGTTTAACACATCTCCCTTATATCCCAAAACAAAAGGAGCATCATTATCCACTCCATCAGAAAAGCTTAAAATACTATCTCTCTCAAGATTATTATTTTTATAATCTTGCCTAAACAATACTCTATTATCAATCTCACCTTGTGTCATTCTTCCACCCCAAGGAAGTCCAACATCACGTATCCCACTATTATATCTAGCCAAATACATAACATTCGCCATCTGTCTTGAACGCATATTATTTAATTCATACATCATTTTTTTATGAATATAATTTTTATGCTCATCACTTGAGCGAGGAAATTTATTTAATACCACATCAGTTAATTTATCAAAATCAACCTCTCCAATTTTTACATTTTCAACACTAGCATTTCCATCTCCCCCAACAGCTTCGCTTTTATATATATTTAACATAGATACCGGAGCACTATATTCCTTCCAATACAAAAGAGCATCTTTTTCATTTTTACCAATTCCATAATTTATAACAAAATCAACAAGCTCATCCTTAAAATCATCAACAAACTCTTTTTTTGCCATAAACACATGCCTATCCATAAAATTCTTACGCTGTTTTTCTGTTAAAGAATAGTCAAATCCTTCCTTATGTTGAACCGCAAAATTCGTCCCTTTAACCAATATATCAGAAAGCATAGATGTATCAAGCTGTTCAGCATCCACCTCAAACACATACTTCATCAACTCTTGGTCATAATAAAAATGATATGGCTCCCCATCATTTAACCTTGTAAAAGATACCACACTTTCTTTAATATCCGGATAATTAGATAAAATTGTATCATATTCCAAAATATCATCAAGCTTAAAAGTTTTACCATTACTAACAAGCAATCTCCCCATATCTGTTTGGTTAAATTTGCCATAATCCAAACTTTTTGTAGCCAAACTTCTATTACTTTTAATATTAGAATTTTTCTCAACTTCTTTAGCAAAATTTACAAATCTCTCCAACCTATAATATCTCTCAACATTATCTAAATATGCAATCAACACATTTCTATGCGTATCATTTAAGAAATCATATTTTGGATTATCTAAAAACTTCTCACTCAAACTAGCTGTTTTATATGCCTCTCTATAACTATCAAAACGATAATTTCTGTCAGCTCTTTCATCAAAAATATCACCCTTTTGTGCAAGATGAACTAAATAGCTTTCCTCAACATCAATATCACTTAAAAAATCTTCCACCAATAAAATACCAGATTTTCTAACCTCATTTCTTCTATCCTCACGTTTTTTATGAAATCTTTTCGCCAAATCAGTCATACGTCCAACAAATTCAGCACTTCTAGACCATTCAGAAACATCATTTTTCAAATCTTTACTTACTTGTTCATATGCCCAATCTTTCCCCTTTTTCCAATATCTTTTAATAAATTCATCATAACGCTTTTTCTCTTTAATCCCTTCAATAGTTTTTCCTTCTTGCTCATTAAAATCACGTCTTCCACTCTCATAACTATCAAATAAATCACTTAAAACACTTTCCTCATACATACGACGCATAGAAATAGCTTCATCAACAACATTTTGCCAATCAGGAACATTTGTAAAAGGATCATCAAAATCACCCTTAACTTCTAGCTTTTCAAACAAACTATCATTTTCTTTCAAATAATTGTAAAAATCCAAAAAATAATCATCTTGAAATAATTTTGCATTAGGCGACAAACTATATGCAAGTTCCGTTTTTAATAACTCCAAATCATGTAACACACTTTTTTGATATGATTTTGCATAATTTTCATAGTCATAATTATCCCATAACTTAATACGAGCATCACCATAAAAAACATCTTGCCTAACAACACCATCACTACCTCTAACAAAACCAGTATGTCTCCATAAATCCTGAGGATCCACATTTTCTTTTTCTAACATTTCAAATTCAGCTAATTTTTCCATATCAATATTTTTAGCATTAATCCCGATAAATTGAAAGTTAGCATTTTCCCCATTACCATTTTTTTGAAATTCACTAAAATTAGACTTCTCAATTTTAGGCAAAAAACCTTCCATTAATTTAAGCCAATCCCCCTTTACGCCCAATTCATATAAAAACAAAGCATTCCCTTCAAAAACTCTAGCAACAGCTTTTGCTTTTCCTTCATTTTTTGTAACTTCTAAAACTCTGTCATACATTTTATCATAAATCTTAGGCAATAATTTAAGCTCTTTTTTGGTGCTAAATTTCTCTTTAATCCCTTCAGCATTTTTCACAATTTCTCTCATATTTTGCTTCAAGTTATATCTTAAAATTTTATCAAAAGCTTCAGGTTTGGTCTTCATAAATTCGAGCATATTTGTTTTGTATTGTTCAAGTTCTTTTTCCGAAACACCTTTAAGCATAATACGTTTTTCAATATCTCTATATTTTTTATTTAGAGCATAAATACTTCCATCACCCAAGCTAACACTAAAACTTCCGCCCATTCCTCCAATAGCACTTTCTATCAATCCTTCAAAAAGAGCTTGCGTATCATCAATCCCAACTTTTCTAATCAAATTTTCAGAAACAACCTGCTGTAACACTTCCGTTTTTGCTTCTCTCAAAGGAGCCCCAAGCATTTCATTTGCAATCATAGAAGATGTCGCTTTAACCCCTTTTTCAAATTGTTTTGGTAATGGATTAAAAATTCTATCAATAGCATAACTAGTCCCACCACTTGCAACTGCTAGCATATTTGCCTTATTTATATCTTTGTCTTTTTCAAAACTTTCATCAAAAACATCACCGCTTCCCCCAAGAGCAAATAATCCATATGTAGCTCTACTTCCAATAAGTTTAGATGTTGCCCCCATAGCCAAAACACTACCAGCACCTCCGCCAATAGTATTAGCCAAACTAACCCAATTAGGGTCCTCATCAAACACTTCTTCTGATGGCGATAAAATTTCTAAATTTTCAACATTACTAGCTATCAATTCTAGCCCATCTCCAATTTCATTAAACAAAGTACCACCATTAGGCACCAAAGCCCCAACACCAAAGCTCAAACTTTTTCCAACCGAGCTCTTTTCATCAATATTTTTACCAATCATCTTCATAACATTAGATGCCATATGAAGATTATTACTAACCCCACTTCTAATTCCTGATTTAACTATCTCTTTTAAGAATTTACCCCCATTAAATTCTCCAAATTTTCCCTCATCATAAGCCCACTTATAGCGTGCAACATCTTCTCCAATTTTTTCCACTTCACCCATTATTGCATCATAATTTAAAGCATCTTTAATGTTATCGCTAATTTTTTTAATTAAAGAAAATGGTTCATCATCATTAATAATACTATTTACCCCACTATTAACCTCTAAATTATGCTCCATATCAAGATACTTAATTTTACCAAATTCTTGCCCTATTTCATTCATAATATTGGCTTTCAAATCTAAATCACCAACCACGCTATCATTTGTATTAATATCGCTATTTAATGTATTTTCTCCATTTCCTAATTGGTTATTTTCATCTAAACTAACATTATTTTCTAAAAGCCCATCCATATTAAATACTCCTTATATATTTAAACACAAAAAAGGCCGCACCAAGGTACGGCCCATATAAAAAAAACATCAATAAAATTTAAGCATTTTTAACTGCTAAACGTCCTTTAAAATAAAATTTATCACCCACATCTAAACCAGAATTCATAACCTCTTTTATGCTATTAAACACAGGATAACTAAGCTCTAATTTTTGTTGTTCAATAGCAATCTTTTTAAGCGCTTCTTTTTTATCATCATAAAAAGGTGCAATCTTATAAAATTTCCTCCAAATTTCCCCCATATCATTTCCACTATAATATTTTGATAACATAGGTTTTAACTGACTAAATAAAACTACCCCATCTTTATTTTCTTTGTATTGGAATTCTTCTTTAACTTCATCAAGTGCTCTCTTCTTTAATACCCTTTCAGCTTGCGGGGTTAAAACACCTCCTTGATTAATAAAACTTTGATAGTTAGCAAGTTTCTTTCCATAATATGCGTCATAAATTTCAATCCCCAATTTTGCTTTTTCTTCCATAAAACTATTTGAAATCATTTCATCACCATTGGCATCACCAACAAGCACATTATCAACAAAGTCATCTAAATCTTTATCAAACAATCGGTTCAAAACATTTTTATCACTTTGAGCTTGTGCAATTTTATTTTGAATAGACTTCACTTCCTCAAGTCCAATCTTTTTGTTTCTATATGCCTTAATCAAACTATTACCAACATTTTTTATTTCTCCCTCATCAAGCTCATTTCCGCCATTAATTTTTCTAACACTCTTATACACATCAACAATCCCAGTTTTAAAAGAATTAGAACTCCCCTCATCATCAACCACCAAATCACTATCAAAATCCCTAGTTAATGCAAAATATTCAGCTCCACCAATATTTCCATTTTCTTTTTCGCTCCATAAATTCATAGCTCTATTCCAATCTAAAAAAAAGCTATTTCTTTTTTCTTTTAATAAATTATCTTCTTTTTCACGTTTCTTTAGCTCACCAATTTTATTAATATTATCAATAAAATCCTCCCCAATATTACCAAAATATTTTTTAGCCTCACTAATAGCGCCATCTTTATCATTTAGTGCCAAATTATAAATACCTGTTGTTAAATATCCATTACGATATTTTTCTTTTTCTTCCTTACTTAAAAAATTAGTATTATCAATTTCATCAACTCCTCTTTTAAGTAAAATTTTTCCTTTATTAACATCACTACCTGCCAGCAAATTTTGATTATCCGCTAACATCAAATTAAGCTTATTTCTACCAAAATCATCTTCTTTTCTAACTCTAATATTCTCAACATCTTTTTGATTATTTTCTAACAACTCATTTCCATATTTTGCCCAAAATTGTTTACCACTTTCCGTTGCATTAAAATGAGCTTCCATATTTTGATTAATCCCCTCCATAACCCCATCAAACTCTTCAGGAGATTTTGCATTCATCAAATTATTTCTATATACACTTAATAGCTTATCAGCCTCAAGCCGATTTGTCTCTTCTTCCAACTTCTGCCTCTGTAAAATCTTATCACTTACTTTATCTAAAACATCAGCAACATTTTTATAAATTTCTCCACCAGCTACAACTCTACTTAATCCATAAGGATGGCTAACCATTTCCGTTTTATTTCTCAACATCGCCCCACCCTGTTTCATAGCACCAATTTTTTGCTCAACTCTTCTCATAATCCACCTCTTAAAAAAAACCACTAACCGAACTCAACATAGAACTTGCAAATGAATTGTCAGATTTTTGCTTTAATTGTCGTGCATTTTCCTCAGCAACTCTTGCCTGATATAAATAATTTTCCGCCTGACTTTCCACCTTATACCTATCATTTAATACATTTTGCTCCAAAGCCATAGCCGAACTAGAAATAGCACTTAACAATGTTGGACTTTCTCCAATTCCAGCCTCACCAGCAATAGCCATATTACCCGCCAAATATGCTCTATTTTGAGCTCTAGATACATCTTCATTTCTAGATCCAATAGCCCTTGTCATATAAGCATTTTTTCTTAAAATCTCCGCATTTTGAAGTTCAATATCAGCTTGAGCTTCATAATATTGCCTCTCTTGTTCAGATTTCAAAAAATTAGAGGCAAAATTAAGCCCCATAATCACAGCCGTAGCATATGCCATTTTTTACTCCTTTCTCACATATAACAAATAATCTTTTTCATCAAAAAAAAGTGGCAATTTTGCCACCTCACTAAACCCAAGCATAAAAGCCAATCGTTTTGCCTCAATGAAACCATCTTTAACCGTCATAAAAACTTTTTTGACTTTCTGTTTTTTCATCTCCACCTTAATTTTCTTATTTGCAAATCTCACAAATTCAATCATTCTATTTCCAATATTTTTTCCCATCAAAGCAAAGCATTCCCCTTTTTCATCAAAAACTCTAAAACCTAAAACAGCTAAAACATCTCCCTTTTGATTAACCATACTATACGCAGTTATTCCATCAAAAAAAGAGGCATTATATTCCGCCTCTTTTACTTGCTCATCTTGCACATCTACTTTCAACGCATCACCATTTTTGTATTTTTTTATCATAACATTACACCTTTTCTAACATTTCCCATTTGGTTTCATAAATTCTAGTATTATCACCAATATTTGTAATGTTACCATAATCAACCCAAATGTTAGTTAAATCCATTGTACCATACCAAGAATAACTATTACTAGTCCATCCAAAAGTAGCAATAGTACTTTCATTACTAAAAAAAGGTACATCTCTTATAATACTTTTAACAACCCATTCACTTTCATCAGGTAATGTTTCTTTTGTATAACCATTATCAACAATGTAAGCAACTCGAAGAATATATTTCCCAGTTGATACCGAATAAGTTTCAGCCATTCTTACCCAATATGTATTATTTGCAGTTAAAGCAACATCAGCAACCAATACATTATCTACAACAACCTTACCATTATAAGTTCCAAACCAAACACCATCTTTAACACAAATAACTCTATTGCTTGTTGCATCAACTGGTGTAACTTTTGCAGTAAATCTTACATCATAATCAAAGAAAGAAGTTTGTGGTATAAAGCTAAATACTAAAGGCTCACTTAAAACTAACTCACCAGATGGATTAAGACTAACAAGTATGTTTTCATCTTGATATGTATATTTATAGTTTGTATTAGTTTCACTAAATTTCTTTTTATAAACTGGTACAACTTCGTGTTGAGGAATTGTAACTTTATTTGCCCAAGTATAACCTTCTCTATCATCACCACTTTCACTTAAAAGTATTTCATCATCTTTAACAAAAGCAGTTAATTCTCTTTCATTTGCAACATCTGTTATATTGTCTAAACAACCTCTAGCACTTATAACACTATCATCTACACTTGTTAAATATGTTTCTCCACTTGGTGCTAAAACTCTTGACATACTGTTAGAAGTATAACCATTCCATAAAACTTTCTCATCAAATATAACTTGACTTCTATTAAAATTATAATCAAGTCCTTCAAATTCTCTCAATTCAATGTACTTTTCTGTATTATCATTAAAAACTTCTAAAAAATCTTGATAATAATAATGAGGTTTACGAACTTTAATACTAACTGGCAAACCTTTATATGCTTTTTTACTAATTTGTGTCATTATTCAACTCCCTCAACAACAATATCACCCTCATTAATCTCAACATTTGTATCAATAACCAAGTCTACTTTATCAGGTAATGTTAACTTCACTTCAACTTTTCCATCTTCATCAACTTCTCCTGTTGTAATTGCAGAAAAACTTGTCGTTGCATTATAGTTTATTACTTGATTGTCAACAATTTCCCAATTAGCATTACCTAAAGTAAACAAACTTACATTCATATTCTGATAATCTGACCTTAATGTAACAATAGCCTTACTCATATCAGGTGAAAATGCCAAACGATAACAATAGTTTTGATTAATATTGTCAGGTAACATAAATGTATAGTTTAGTTGCTCAAAGTTTCTATCATCTCTGTTAAATTTATAAGCATAAACATTATCCATTGTTCCAATAGTTAACACATCATTTCGATTGTCATATTGTATTAAACAGTTATCAGTTTGAAATTTATTAAACAAATCAGGTCGTTCTTTTATAGTTCTTCCACCATTTCCATCATCAACAATTTCATAAGTGATTAAATTACTAATCTGTTTTTGTGTACTACTGCCCAAATAATTATAACAATAGCCATAGTTTGTTACAAAGAATAAGAAATCACCAATATTTGCACCAGTTTGTGTATAAAGTACCACAGGATTGCTGTCATATCTCCCTACTCTAAAACCTGTTGCTATTGTTTTTTCATTTACAACACTTCCATCATCATTTACTTTAATAAAATAAACATTACCAACTGTATCATAAACAAAACCATAACCATCATTACCTAAATAAGCATTAGAAGTTTGGTTTGCTAAATCTAAAACAGAATCACTAACAACATTTGCAAGTTTATCATATACATTTATTACATTTCCTTCTGAATAATAAGCATAGCTTTTTCCATTATAACTTCCCATATAAGAATAGCCACTAGGTAAAGCTCTTAATGATGAACTTGTCATCAGTATTCCAGTTGTACTAGAACTAATAGCACCCTGATAACTTGCACATCCTAATCGAACAGTACCATCTTTATAAGTACATATTCCTGAATTTTCAGGATACGAATAACTAATCCAACTGTTAATATCTAAAGCATTCCATTGATGATTTTCAAAAGTATATTTATATCGACCATTATTAATAAAATATACTATAACATTATTATCATCTACAAAAACACTACCACGGTCTTTTTCAGGTGATGTACTTGTTAAATCATAACCTCTTGACAATTCAGAAGGTCTTATGCCAAGATTTACTAAAACCTTTTCACCTTTGTCATATGTATTAGTTGTAGTATTTGTAACAAATTTTTTCTCACAACCTTCAGCATTTACATCTCCAATAACAGCATTAGAAATCCCTTTTACCATACCACCCTCCTATCCTCAAAAACTCCAAACAAATCAAATTTCCATTCATCATCACATTTTTTACCCTCACATCTTTTCATTACCAATTCTCCCGAACCAATACCCAACTACTATCAGGAACTAACTCTGTGTCTTTGATAATTTCATTATTTAACTCTGCTCTCCTAATCAGCATAATAAATTCACTATCAAGCATCTGTTTTATAGTTGTTGAATGTTTAATTCTCATAGCCAATTCCGATGCAATTTTAGTAGCCAACGCCTCCCTAAAAAGTGGAGAAAACTCCAAATCATCATCAATATTTTTCACATACTCAGCCATAACCCCTTTATCTAAATAACTAACAATGCAGTTATTTACAACTTCATATGCCTGATGAGAATACGCTCTAACTTCAGTAACATCACTTTTGCTAGGACCAAACACATTCACCAACAACAAACAATCACCTGGCAATTTATACATACATTTATCGCCATATTTCTCTTCCAACTTTGGCAAATATTTAATTTCAAGCGAAAACCTCCAAGGATAAGATGATAACAACAATTCTTTAATATCATCATAAATAATTTCATAACTTTTCCCAAACACAGCATCATTCAAAGACGATACAGGTGGTTCACCTAACTTCATCAACGCTCTATTTACAATCTCAACTTTAGACATTTAATTCCTCCAAAAAATAAATTACAATAATTAAAAAGAGGGAATTATAAAAATTCCCTCCATACGTCAAAGTCCATATATTATGCCTTAAAGCTATCTAGCCAAATATCCAAGTGTCACTCTAATTTGGCCACTATTAGCTTCGTTACTTGTAACATCTGCCACCATATAAGCTTTAGCGTCTTCAGAAATAGTAAAACTACCCATCAAATCGCCATCCTTAAAGCTAGCACCAGCTTCTAAAGTAATAGCAAAATATTCGCTAAAACCACCATCTTTTGTATCACCATGTTTAATACTAACACCAACATTTTCGCTTAAAACAACATCACCAATAGCAAAAACATTAACTGTTAAAGCACCACCAGTTTTACCAACAGATACAGGTTTATCACCACTAATCGAAGCTTGAGCTAAACTGCCTCTAGCTAAATCTTCATCATATACTTTCAAAATATTATTTATCATAAAAAAATACTCCTATCATAAAAAATTAAGCTAATTCAACCGCATCTTCACTACCATTTAAGAAGTTATAAGAAGTAATGAATCTAATACCATTCCACGCCATAAAACTTCTATTAACATCAAAATCAAGTGTAGATGTTTGTAACACATTACCTTTATATTTATTAAGCATAGACAATACTTTTGGATGACAGAAAATATAAGTAGAACAAGGTGTCGCCTTTGCATCAACCAACATATTGTCAATTTGCTCTGCTGTTGGAATATTATCTTGATTAATATTCACAATAGACGCCACAGCATCAGGATTAGCGAGTTGCATACCAATATACCCCTTCAATCTAACACCATATCCTAACACACCATTAGCATTCTTATACAAACTACCACCATTAATAGGTCTAGAATCAAGCAAACCAAATCTACCAATATTTTTAGCAGAATACAAACCAGTTACTTCACCTTCAACAAATCTAACAGCAACCATAGAATAGCAATTTTCACTACCACCCGCACTAACCGCCTTACCATTAGAAACCGCATAAGGAATAAAGTTATCATAAATAATTTTCTTTTCCGCAGTTTGTCCTGCATGTTTTAACAACACAGGAACTTTCTTAGAAAAATATTCACCAACACCAATAACACTTCCCTTATCTTCAGGCAAAAATATCTCACCGCCCAAAATAGATAAATCAATTTTCTTTAAGTTAGAATCAACTTCCATCTCTGGCAATGGTTGATTAATATCCACAAAACCAGCCCCATCAATTCTAGCCACTTCTTCATATGCGTTCCACAAACCATGAGTAGAAGCTTCAAAACGCATATTATCTAAAATTGGAGACTCTTCAGTTAAGCTATTAACATAGTGCTCTTGTTTCAAAGAGAGGTTAACAGCAATTTCTTTTAATGTACTAGCCATTATTATATATCCTTTCAAAAAAATTAAAATTAATCTTGATTAAACATTTCCTTAAAATATTCCACCATCGACCACTCATTTTTAGCTCCACCATCACCGCCAAACGCAACAGGATTATCTTCCGAAACAGCCTCACCCAAACGACAAAAAGTTTCCATCATTTGCCTAGTCCCCAATGCCTTTTCCATATTGTCGATAACATCCTCATCCGAAGATACCATTCTGATACCTCGTTTCATCAACTCCATGTTTTTCTTGGCATTAGCTCCCCACTGTTCTTCCATATCCTTCATTTCAAGCTCTGAATTACGAGCCCAATTTTGAGCATTCTCATTTTCTGCCACATCTCTTGATTTCACATACCAATCATAAAGAGCCTTCGCAGAACTTGGTAAAATATTATTCTCTAAGCACACCTGTTTAAATTGATTTCCAAGTTCTCTATCTTGTTCTAAAAAATCAATATCAAACCCATCAACATCTTGAGGCATACCTAATTTTAAATAAAGTTTATCAAAGCCTTCTTTATCGCCGTCTTTAGGAATACTAACTTTAGAAGAATACGCTTTTTCTAATTCACGATAAGACTTCAACAAATCAGCAGGAGTTTTAAAACCCTTATTGCTAATATACGAAAAATCCTCATCGCTAAAAGCATCCCCAAAAGATTGTGCACGCAAAAAGTCTTTTTCAAATTCAGACTTCAAAAAGTTATCGGAGGTAGTCTGCCCCTCCGGCTTATTAAAATTTTCCATATTTTTTCCTCTATAAAAAAAGTTAAATTTAAAACAAAAAAAAGAGCCACGTTTTAACACGTAACTCTCACATTCCCTCCTCCTTACTATCATTCTATCATTCTCTCATCCCTCACTTCGCCCCTCTTACTCTGTCATCCCTCGTTTTGCCCTTTCCCTCGTCATTGCGAGAGGCAAAGCCTCGAAGCAATCCATAAACCTCCCCCCTCGTTTTGCAAAGCACACCCTTTCTGTCATCCCTCGTTTTGCCCTTTCCCTCGTCATTGCGAGGAGTGAAACGACGAAGCAATCCATAAACCTCCCCACTCGTTTTGCAGAGCACACCCTTTCTGTCATCCCTCGTTTTGCAAAGCAAAACGTCAAGGGATCTCCATTGTCATTGCGAGCCCTTTCTCTATTCGTCATTGCGAGGAGCATCAGCGACGAAGCAATCCACTCCTTTACTTTGTCATCCCTCGTTTTGCAACGCAAAACGTCAAGGGATCTCCTCGTCATTACAAGCCCTTTTTTCCTCGTCATTGCGAGAGGCAACGCCTCGAAGCAATCCATAAACTCCATCCATCATTCCCCAAATTCTCTAGCACACTAACATTAAATCATTATACAAAATATAAAAGACATAAAAAAAAAAGACATCCTCCACGATGCCTTAAGTGCTATTCATCCACTATATAATAAACTATAACCAATTAATGACACAAAGTCAATACTTTTTTACCCACTAATTAATTTTTTTTATCTCCCTCAAAACACCTTGACACATTCTAAAAAATCTTCTATAAAACCGCCGTAAACAAAATTATTAATCCTAAAAATTATATCCCATGCAATTATTAAATTTCTCCTTTTTGAGCAGCCTAAAGCAAAAGCTCAAACAAAGAAGTGTAATAAGGGCAATAAAAAAGATGTTTCGCAAAAATAATGATATACAACAGCAAAGAAATACCCTCCTCGCATACTATAAAAGAACCAAACCTAACAATATACAATATCTTGGTCCTCCCAAATTTTATGCCACAAAGGTAAAATGCGACGATATTATCATTACCCCAAATGACGCTATAAAAGCACTCGATTATATAGGCTATAAAACTCCCATTTTTTTAGGAATTGTAACCATATGTACCGAACAACACCTAAAGCTTCAATACCGTCAACGAGCATTTTTAAAATTTTCCATTGCCCCTGATCTCTACGCTTATGCAACTCTTGCCAATTCAACCCTCTTCATCACAGAGAAAAGTTGTGACACAATAGATATTTCTATTTCTCCAACAAATTCAACTGATGAAACCAAAACTTTTCATACTACAATTCTTTATCAACGAAACCCTCTTCCCGGTTTTGACAAAGCCTCTGCAGTACGCCTAAAGTTTAAGAGTTCAAACCAAAATTTTGTTATAGAAAGTATTGATAGTAATTTTGTACCATTCTTCTCATGGGAACCAAATCAACACTATGATTTTAAATCCCCCAAAGATGAAAATAAAATAAAAAAAATTATCACAGACTATTATGATTGTTACTATAACAAAAAATTAGACTTTGTGCAAAATTTCCCCTATCATTATAGCATAAATGCGTAAACCTAAAAACACCGCCTTTTCAAAAGGCGGTGTTTTTTTATTATCTCAAGCCAAACATCCCAAAATTTTATTGACAATACCAATACATATCAATATATTCATCTTCTATTTTTCTATTATTAATATTAAAAATTATGTCTATGCAATTATTAAAATTTTCCTTCTTGAGTAAACTAAAACAAATACTCAAGATAAAGCGTATTAATCATGCTGTAAAAAAAATGCTCAAAAAAAACGACAAAGAAAACACAAAGTATATCAAAAACAAAAACTATTATGAGGAAAACTACCCTCAAAATAGTATTATAATTTGTACTCCAGATTACTTTGCCGTAAATGTTGAAAACGATGACATCATCTTAAATCAAGCAGATGCCGAAAATATTCTAAAATCGATAGGTTTTCACAACCCAACCTTTTTAGAAATATCTATAATAGATGATGCTCTAATTCATCCATATGAAACACGAGCCTTTTTCAAGTATGATATTACACCATCACTTTATGCTTATGCAACTATCGGAAATACTAACATCTTCATCATAGATAAACGCTATGACAAAACAAATGTTTCATACACTCTAAAAGATAATGAATGCAATGATAAAACTTTTACAACAAGCATAATCTATAGTAAAAGAAATATGCAAATCTATAAAAAACCATTAGTTGTTCAACTAACATTTAAGGTAGTAGATTCCAACATTGCCATTAAAAAAGTAGAATGTACTGACACCCCAAGTTTTCCTTGGAATCCTGTAAAAGAATACCACTTTGCTCCCGATGAAGATGAAGAAAAAATCAAACGTTTCATCATGCAATACTACAGATCTTACTTTTTTATAGATGCAGATTGCGTGCAAGATTTCCCATACCATTACAGCATAAACGTGTAAACTTCAAAAAAACACCGCCTTTTCAAAAGACGGTGTTTTTTTTACTTACCAAAAATCTTCCCAATTTTATTTTTAAAATCTTTTACTTTTTCTCTTGTCTCTTTTCTTTTAATAACCTCTCGTATAAACTCTGCTAATGAATAATTTGCATACTCAAAAACATCATTTCCTCTTATATTTTTAATAGTATAGTCAGCACCATTATCAATCAAATATTCAACAATATTATAATCTCCCCCATTACAAGCAAACATTAACGCTGTTACGCCATCATCATTTTTCTCATCAAGCTTTGCACCACTTTTAACCAATCTCCTCACCATAGGAAAATTATTATTATGACAAGCATACATTAAAACAGTATTACCATTATATCTTTTAGTATTAGGATTACCTTTTCCTTCATTCAAAAAAAACTCTAAAAGTTCCACATCATCTTCAACCACACACTCAAAAAGAGGTGTCGTCCCATTATTTTTTGAGACCTTATTTACATCAGCACCTTTTAATACTAATTTTTTAGCTAATTCAAAACGTCTAAATTTCACAGCCAATAGCAAAGCACCTTGCTCAAATATATTTTCACCATTAACATCAGCCCCATTCGAGATAAGAAAATCAAACATTTTCTCATCATTTCTTTCAATCGCCTTAATTAAAGGTGTACAACCAAATACATCTTTTCCTTCAATATTAGCCCCATGCTCAATCAATTTTTTAGCTAGCCAATACTTTTTTTTACCTATCGTATTTAATGCAACTGGTAATAATTCAATCCCGTCTTTATTTTTAACGTTAGCATCTGCTCCTTTTGATATAAGATAATCAAACATCTCATCATCTTTAGCATATAGCAAAGGAGTTTCCCCTCTATCGTTAAAAACATTTATATCACCCTTCAAAGCCAAAATATAATTAATCTTCTTATAATTACCATCTTCAACGGCCTTAAAAAGATGTAAACTTAATTTTTCATTTGCCATTATTATTCTTCTAAAAAAAATTTATCAATACTTTCCTCTACCATATCATTTTTATTTTGTCAACATTTTTGACTATAAATATAATTGGTGGCACACGAGCACCACCAACACCATTTTCTTAAAAAAAATCAAACACTAATTTCGTCTTCAAAATCCTCCTCTTTTCTTTTACCAACCGACAAAAGCTTAAACACCTCTCTTTCATCTAGCGATAAATATTTAATCACCAAATCAAACATTCGTCTTTTGCCTAACAAAAAAGCCCCTGCATTAACATCAAACCTATTTTCCTTATCATAAAAATAAGGCACCCCATTAGAAGTACCAAGCTCACCTCGACCGCCTGCTTCATCTCGTAAAAAAGCAATCACAATCTTTGCCTCATCTTTAAGCTCACCATTTTCCTCTAAAAATAATTTCTGAAAAGCCTTAACTAAAACAAGTTCACGTTTTGCACTTTTAAAAAACATATTCCGTACTCCTTTTATCAAATTAAATTTAAAACAAAAAAAAGAGCCATGCTTTCACATAGCCCTCATATCATCAAAAAAATTACTACCTATCAATCCCCCCATTTCTACTACCTACAACCTCAATATCAGGTGCTATAAACTTTCCACCTATTCTATCAGGTTTTCCACTATAGCTTTTTAAAGGATTTCCATTACAAGTAAAGCTACCCTTTACCTCCCTTGGTGCCCCTCTCAAAGTCGTAAGCTGATTATTATCACACAAAAAATTCCCACCAACTATAATTTTAGAAAAATCAGGTAACTCTGTTAAATCTCTTCCTCTTAAATCAACATTACAACCAAGCTCATGTCCATTTGGCAAAATATTCAAAAATTTATTTATATTCTCAACACTTGCCTCTTTAAAAAATAGATTGGCTTTTTCCTTATTAAGACTCAAATCAATATCATTCATTCCCATTATTTCATAAAAATGAACATCATCATCATCCACCACCAAATCTCTAGCCCCTCTTTTTTCTAAAAAACTAACAACTTCATCATTTTGTATTATTTTTGCCAACTTTAATACATTATATCCCACTCTATGCTCTGCATTAATATCCGCCCCTAATCTTATAATATAATCCATTTTTCTAAGCTTAACTTCTGTTGGAAGCTTATCATCTAAAACGCACCTTATTAATTGCTCACCTAATTTTCTCTTATTTTCTTCACTCATCTCCGTCCTCACTTAAATAAATCCCCCCTAATATACCTTAGATGATACTACAAATCCCCCCCCTTTGCAACAAAAAAATCATCCCTCGTCATTGCAAGAAGCCTTCTTTCCTCCGTCATTGCGAGGAGCATCAGCGACGAAGCAATCCATAAACATCTCTTCTCGTCATTGCGAGGAATATCGCGACGAAGCAATCCACTTTCCCTCCCCACCTCGTCATTGCGAGCCCGTTAGGGCGTGGCAATCCACTTCCCCCCACCCTCGTCATTGCGAGCCGTTAGGCGTGGCAATCCATAAATACTCCCTGTCATCCCTCGTTTTGCAAAGCAAAACGTCAAGGGCTCTCCAATGCTTTCACAAAGCCCCCTTTAAAACCGAACGCCACAGGCGTTGCTACGGCTTTGTCAAAGTGCTATGCTGGAAATTTATTTGCGACTGCGGTGTACAAAAAAACGTACATAAGGGAGCAAATAAATGACATGATAGTGCTTTCACAAAGCCCCGCCCCCCTTTTTTATTCAGGATTGTCAGTCGCACTCCAAATAATCTCATCTCTTTCTTTTTTAAGCGCCTGACTTCTTATATAAGCATCTTCACTAAAATTGCTCATCAATTCACTGCTAATAACTTTTAATTCTTCATCAATAGCCCTAATTTTATTTTCCAATAAAAGCCTATCAATATTTTTCCTCAAATCATTAATAAAAGGCTTTCTATCTTTAAGCATACCAACTTCCCAAAGCCCTTTAAGCACTTCTTTTTCTTTTTTAGCCACCTCATCAAAAAGCTCATCACCATTAAGAGGAGTTTCAGCCTCATGATAAGTATCCGCAATAACAAGTTGCAGACGTCTCAAACCTTCATCTTTAATATCATCAATAAAGATTTCTTCTTCGTAGTCATCAATAAGTTCTGGATAAATAAACTGAGAGGCTATAATAAACCTTAAACTTTTGTCGCTCTCATTTTCGATATTCTTTTTGAGGTCTTCGGGGGAAGAAAAACCATGCTCTATTGCTTTTCGAGAATAGTCCTTATTGCTTCTTCCCCCCCGCTCATGATAAGAAGGATTACTCCTTCTCCCTCTTAAAACTAACGCATCTTTACCAAGTTCCCCCTTCTGAATAGGTTCCCTTTCAACACGTAGCCCATGATTAAGAGGCGCTTGCGGTTTGCTGAAGATGGGCTTGAACGCTTGGTAAATTCTACTTTTAATTTCCTGTAAATAGTAGTTCTTTACCACCGTATCATTAATTTTATTCACCTCTCCTATAATAGTTTTTTCGACTAATGCTTTCCTCTCAGGAGTAGAAACATCAACCTCATCAGTATACTTTTTCCATAATATATCAATCAAAGGTTTCGTTTTAGTTAACAAAGAAGCAAAACTTTCTTTGCCATATGCCTCCAAATACTCATCAGGGTCCATATTATCCGGCAAAAATAAAAACTTAAGCGAATACCCTGCTTTAAGAATAGGAAGCACCCTATCTACCGCCCTCATAGCCGCCTTCGTTCCAGGAGCATCACCATCCAAACATAAAATTGGTTCCTGACAAACTTTCCAAGCTTCCAAAATTTGTTCTTCTGTCAATGCCGTTCCCAAAGGAGCTACAGCATAGTCAAAGCCGTATCTATCAAGAGCTATAACATCCATATACCCCTCAGATATAATTAGCTTTTTTCCTTTATAACCACTTTCTCTCGCTTTGTCAAGATTATAAAGATTACGTCTCTTATTAAAAATTGGAGTTTCCGGTGAATTCAAATACTTAGGCTCAATTTTTTCCATAACTCTACCCCCAAAAGCAATAACTTTTCCTTGCTTATTGGTAATAGGAATCATCACTCTATTCCTAAAAAAGTCATGATTTCGCCTTGTTTTATCCTCTGGAATGCTCATTAATCCTAGCTCATTCAAATCTTTTTCATCGATTCCCATCGATTTTAAATGAGCCATCAAACCATTATTGTTTGGAGCATACCCTAATCTAAATTTTTTAATAACCTCATCAGAAAGCCCTCTTTTTTCCTTAAAATACTTTAATCCCTCAGCCCCCACCGGCATATAAAGATTCTTTTCAAAGAAAACACAAGCCTGTTCCATAATTTCGTACAAAGATTTGCGTTCCTCAGCCTCTTCAGCTCCCGCTTTAGAAAACTTAGGCATACTAACACCTGCTTGGTGTGCCAATTTTTGTATAGCATCCATAAAAGGAAGCCCATTAGCATCCATCTCAAATTTTAAAATATCACCATGAGCTCCACAACCAAAACAATGATAAAAACCTTTTGCTTCATTCACCGTAAACGACGGAGTCTTTTCATTATGAAAAGGGCAAAGACCTTGGTATTCTCTACCTTTTTTAACAAGCTTAACCTTCGCTCCTACCACATCAACAATAGAAACTCTAGCTCTTAGCTCATCAATAAATCTTTGCAAATCATCATTGGCCATATTAAAAAACTTATCCTAACAAATCTTTAATCAAAGAAGAAGCTTTTCCCATATCAACTTGTCCTGCATATCTAGCCTTAAGTTCAGCCATAACTTTGCCCATATCTTTAATAGAACTAGCCCCAATTTCAGCCATAATATTTTTAATTATATCTTTTGTTTCATCAACGCTTAATTGTTTAGGCAAAAATCTCTCAATCACTTTAATTTCTTTTTCTTCCTTAACAGCCAACTCTTCTCTACCACCTTCACGATAAATTCTAGCCGATTCGGTTCTTTGTTTAATCATTGTTTGCATCATAGAAAGTAATTCTTGATCGCTAGCACATTCCTTACCGCTACCTCTTGCCACAACATCTTTTTCTTTTTGCCCAGCAATAATAAGTCTAACAGCTCCAACTGTTTCCATATCCTTATTTTTCATAGCTTCTTTTAATGCGCAAGATAACTCTTCTCTTAACATTTTACTCCCTTTCTTTTATCTAACAAATTTGATATTATAACTAGAGTTAATACCTTTAACTCCATCAATCTTAATTTCCACAAAAGTCTTTTCTTTAGCCTTCAAGAAACTCTGTTTAGGCTCAAACACCTCATTTCTTCCATCAACTTTAACACCAGGAACTTTTGTTGCAAACATACCATTATTAACAATGCTAGCATTAATAACCACATCTTCATTTCCGCTAATACTAACATCAACAAACTCAAGATTTTCTTGATTATCATATCCGCTCAAACCAAGTTTGTTATAATATTCTTCCGCACCACCATAAACGTGCACAACACCTGCTCTTAACAAATAAAGCATACAACAAACAATTAACAACCACAAAAAAATCTTCGTTTTTACAAACCAACATTTTTTCTTTTCAACCACCAACCTATCAGTTGTATCAGCTTTAATTCCTTCATTATCATCTAAAAATAATCTTGGCGCTTTTCTATCATCTTCTTTATTATCTTTTTCATCCATGCTAATCGTAAAAGATGTTCCAAAATCCGAAGTCAAAGTTAACTCTTTTTTCTTCTTTGGTTTTGGTGCCACAAAATCAGGATCCCCTTCTTCTTTTACCAACTCTTTAGAGCTAATTGTTTTCTTGCCTGATTTATTTTCTTGTACAACCGTATATGGATTTTTATCACTTGGATAATTACGATAAGGTGGTTCACTAACCTCAATCGCCTCAACATAAGGCTTATCATCACCACTATTTTCTTCTTCATATCCTAAAGCATCAGACTTAAGTGCATGCCAAACATTCGCACAAGCCTGACATCTAAACTTCTGTCCTGATGGTGGAATCAAATTATCAGGAACTTCGTAAATACTATGACATTTAGGACAACTAATTAACATCTTTAAACACCTCTATTTCATAAATTATCGGCATTATAAACCAATTATTTCTATAAAATCAACTATTTTTTAATAATTTCTATCACCTCCAAATACCAAAATAAAATCCCCAAAAAAACAAGGCCCATCATAAAATTATGCGAGCCTTGTTTTATAAAAAAAAATTACTTTAATCCTTTCATCGCCCCTAATAGCGGATTAGAAGTAACTCCCATCAAAGCTTGCGCATTTTCCATACTCGCCTTAAGTTTTAGCATATCGACATCTTCTTTAGTTCTTACCACATCACTATCAACACCATGATAATCTGCAATTTTCCTTAAAGCATTTTCCATATCTAAAATATCTAAAACCTGAGGATTACTTTGCGCAAGTGTAACCGCAGCCTCAACTGTTTTATACAATCCCATAATTGCACTCGCATCTTGCATCCTAACTGACGGACTTTCATATTCAATAGCAATCGAACTATCATACATTAACTCGTCAGGCACCCCATCAAGTTTACCATAACTAGTTAAAATATCCAATTCACGCTCAATATTACCCGTCAACCATTCAGCACTAATTCTTTCACACATTGGCGCCAAAAGCATAGACTTTTCAAGTTCTCTTTTCTCAACTTCTGTTGCCGTCATTTGTTTAGTCTGGGTTAAAGATTGAAACAACGGCACCAAAAAAGCTCTCTCAATAGAAGCTCTAACTTCACGTTGCATCTCCACACTAATCGATAAATTATTTCCATATTGCATAGAAACAGCCTGTGGCTTTCCTTGATTATCAAGTCCCCCCCTAATAACAGCACCAGCCGACCCTAGTTTATTGGTATCAATCAATCCCATATTAGTTAAAATCGGAGGATTAGCCTGCAACTGTCCTGTTCTCAAAATTGTTTTACCCATTTCATTTGCAGTCAACATATCATAAAAAGCTTGCATAGCAGGACTATCCCCATATGAAGAACCAGGAACTCCCAAAAATCTAGGAACCATATACGGATTACATCTATATCCCCCCTCTTGAACAATTTTTTTACCGGCTATATCAATATGAACACTCGCATATTTCATACCACTTTTATCTTTTTTATTTATTTTATAATCATCTTTTTCAAATACCGCATGAATAAACATAAATTTTTTCTCCGGCATTTCTTTACTAGCTTTTTTTATTTCAGCCGATACCTTATCACCAAATTTATCAAATGCCTCTCTAGCACAGAGTTCATATTGGCGCATAACAGTATCAAGTCCACCTTTATCATTACGTTTAATGTATGCTTCTGCAACAGGAATACATCTATAAACAATCCCTTTTCCAATATCATCATCAACCATCCAAACTGCATGCCCATAAATACCAAGTTGATTAAATAATAAATCACTTTCGCTTGCAAAATTAGATTTGGCCGAATATCTAGTTCTAAATAACAAATCAGTAGCATATTCCAAATATTTTTTCACATTCGGATTATTATCAAGTTCAGGATTAACAGCTTTAAGCCTATGCCAACGAGCTGTAGTCGGAATAATAACAGACTTCATACTAGCCGCAAAACACGTCAACGCATTTCTAGCCGTTGTATCAAAAATAGTCTGCCTAATTCTACCATTTTCATCTTTGTTAAAAAGTTTAGAATTAATAGCACACATTTCCGCCGCCTTATTCCACATCGGCTCATAAACTTTTCGTTCTTCTTTCATTACATCAAGTTTTTTTAATATACTATCTGCTGTATATTTTGCCTTTTTAGTTGGCTTGTTTTTCAAAAAATTATTCATAAATACCTCCAAATAAAATTAAAAAATAATCATTCACCTTGTCATTGCGAGGAGCATCGCGACGAAGCAATCCACTTCCCCCCACCCCATCATTGCGAGCCCGTTAGGGCGTGGCAATCCACTTTCTTTTATCCGTCATTGCAAGCCCTTTTTTATCCGTCATTGCGAGAGGCAACGCCTCGAAGCAATCCATAAACACTGATAAACAAAGCCCCTCTTTAAAACCGAAAGCCGTAGGCTTTGCATAGGCTTTGATAAAGTGCTGTGCTATGAGTGACGCCATGAGCGTAGTGTACAAAAAAGCGTACATGAGCGAGTGCCGACACTCATATGATAGTGCTTTAGCAAAGCCCCAAAAGGAGCAATTTTGCAATCATGACCACTGATATACAAAGCCCCAAAAGGAGCAATTTTGCAATCATAACCTCTAATATACAAAGCCCCCCTCACACACACATAATCTAACCGCCTAAAACATCCTTCCTCTCATACCCATTCTCTTTGGATAAAAGTTGGGAAACCGCCCCCATTTTCTTCTTACGCTTTTTTTCCAACTCATAAGCTAATTCATGATTATCCACCACTTCAGGCTCAACTGGTTTTGTTGAGCTAACATTTACCACTTTAGTCGAACTAAAAACCGAACTCATATTACATTCCTTTCATATAAAAAAAAAAAATAGGCTTTCGCCCTTATTAAAAAAAATCAAAAATAAACCCCATCATCAACAAAATCACATTGCCTCATTCGATGAGCCCCACATAATAATTCTACATTTTTAACAGCAAAACTAAGCGCAATAGCATCTCCTAAATCAGTTGAATGTCCAATGCGTTTTTTTATATCAGCTTTTGCCTCTAATTGTAATCTCCCCACAGCATCATACATCTTCAAAGGTGCAGTCAAATCTTCAACAATTCCATCAATTTTAGGAAGCCTAACAGGCACATCAGACTTCAACCATTCTCTAACCCTATCCCACATTTCAGCCCGCCTATTAACATACCTTTCAGGACATTCTGCTCTTTCACCAAAATTAACTGCAACAACTTCATTAATAAACCCATTATTAATCAAAATATCATAAACACCCGCCCCACATCCGCCAACATCAATAAAAACCTTTTGCGGTCTATATTCAGCAATCATTCCCGAAACTTGATGAGCCACTTGTACTAAATCAAGCTTTTCAAACGTAATAATTTTTTCAACCATTCTCCCTCTTCTCAAACAAATAGCTGTTTTATCATCACCAAATCTAGCCACATCAACCCCCATAATAAGAGGAACCATTGCGCTAATATTCTCAACCCTATTTTCAAATGCTTTATAAACTTCCTCTCGCCCAATCAAATGGTTACCAGCCAATCTTCTTGGCTCTCCCTCCCAAACATGAAGATACTCTTCATAGTTTTCGCTTTTCATTTTTAAGGCAATTTTTTTCATATCACTTGGGCAATACGGATTATCATAAAAATTAACTTTTCTTAAAATCACATCATTATCTTCTTTCAATGCCAAAGCTTTCCACACAGGGTCTGCCTCTTCTTCTCTGTTTAATGATAACCAAATTTCCGCCCCCTCTTTTCTAATTGTTGGGTCCAAAATTTCCCACGCTCTAGCAGATATTTTTTGTGCTTCTTCCACCCAACAAATATCAACCCCCTCCAAAGATTTAATATTCTGGGCATTATGTTCTAATACCCCCTTAAATATAAATTTAGACTTATTTTTAAGATTAACAATTTTGTCCTCATAAATACGATATTCCTTTAATCCATAAAAATTAATCCTATCTACAATAAGCTTAAAAACAGAATCTTTAATAGAATTTTGCACTTCTCTAACACACGCCACAAGCACTTTTTTACTAGTAGCTTTTATCAATAACGCATCAGCAAACGCAAAAGATTTTCCTCCCGCTCTTCCACCATAAAACATTTTATATCTAACTTTTTTAGTCAACAATTCACTAAAAGCTCTAGGCAACTCTACTTTCATAATTTCACCCTTTTTTCATCACACAAATTTCACCATAATTTCTTTAACACAATCCCCCTCATCATCTCCAAATTCTTCCCCTACACCCGAAATATCATTAGATGCCTTTTGTACTAACCACTTCATAGTTTCAATCAAAAGTTTAGCTGTAGAATTATCAATTTCGCCATTTTTCAATTCTTGAACAATAACACGAATATCATCCACACATTTATCCGCATAATCATTAATCGCACATAAATACATTTCTTTAATTTTTTCATCTTTTGCCACTTCATCATAAAACTCCCTTGTCGAAATCCCAACATTAAAACATCCTGCATAAAGAGACTTCCCTTCACGCACCATATCCAAAACCTCTAAAACTTTTTTTCTTTTTTTTGAAATATAATTTCTCAAAACCCCTCCTTAAAAAATAAAAACAAAAAATGCGTCATCACGCCCCCTTTCTCCTTTTCGTCATTGCGAGGCTCCCTATCCTTCGTCATTGCGAGAGGCAAAACCTCGAAGCAATCCACTCCCCCTCGTCATTGCGAGAGGCAACGCCTCGAAGCAATCCACTCCCTTCTCCGTCATTGCGCCCCCTCTCTCCGTCATTGCGAGGAGCATCAGCGACGAAGCAATCCATTCAATCCCCCTTCACTTTTTATATTGACTTTTCTCCTCAAACTCCTATCATATCCTAAACTACCCAAAGGAGCTCAAAAAATGAAAAAAGTTATCGTAATACTTGCCATTCTTGTTGCATCTTGCACAACCTTAAAAAAAGACAAATTTGTAAACCCTATTTTTTACAAAACAATGCACCCAATATCAATAACAGCATGGAAAACAAAACTAACGCCAACTTCATATATAAGCCAAAATGATGGAAAAAAGATAACAGGAAATTGCATTTTATTAGAAAATGAACAGAACTACATTAAACTAAAATGTGAAATGCAATATCCTGAAAAAAATTATACTAAAACTGAAATTATAAAGTATGAAATTTCTATAAATATGCCTCCATATCTTTACAACGAGAATGAACAAGAAATAATAGAATATACACTTGAAAATGAAACAAGTGAAAAATTTTCCTCAAAAATAGCTTTCAGTGTAAATACCAAAGAATAAGGATGATTATATAATCATCCTTATTCTTTCCTATATATTACTTTGTAAAATATAATATATATTTTTTAATATCTTACATTTTTAAGTTTTCTTAACATATCTTGAGTTTTTTTATTTCTATCAACAAATCTTTCATCATTTTTACTCCTTACCCTTCCATAAGTTTCAGCCAAATTAAAATGCAATCACTTAATTATGATATTCCTCAAAATAATCTTTTACTTCTTTCTTAACAAATTCTTTTACATCTGCAGCTATTGACGTCCCTACACTAATAGGAGGCATATATTCATCTTGAATATAATACATATTTTTTCTAACAATCCTATATTTTTCAATCATATCATCAAACGACTTTTTATAATCATAAGAATTTGACGGATGAACAGCATCAAAAAATTCAAATAAAGCACTTTTATAACATTCAGTTTTTTTCTCAATAGAGTTAACTAAATCATCATATTCATTTATTTTTTCATCCGCACTAAACCTTTTTTCATCACATTGTTTAAATTTTTCTTCTGCAGTTTTAACTGAATGTTTTACTTCTACTACTCTATCCTCTCTTATATTCATAACATCAAAAGAAGACATAAATTCACAACCAATAAACAATCCCAAATTTAAATACTTTGTATTCTCTGCTAATCTCACAAACAAATAATTTGCTCCATATTCCTTATCTTCTATTATAAATTTACGATATTCATCATTTTCTAAAAATTGTTCATTAAAAATAATATCTTCAAATTTTACAATTTTAGCTTTAGGATAAGAAAGAAGCACAATTTCCTGTGCTTCTTTCAGTACAGATTTTGCTTTTTCCATTTCTTCATTTGTTATATTATCACAACCTAACTCATCTGCGAAACAATGAGTTCCCATAACACACAATACAAACAATAGAAAAAACTTTTTCATCATTTTACTAATCCCCTTTTACGTTTTTGGTGCCTTTGATATGGTATTTTACCTAAATAATCCTCATATTTAGTTAAAAAATCGTTTCTTCTTTCAATAAATAACTCATCAAAACCATCATTTACCATCTGACCTAACGTATTATTTGCATACTTTTTTGTTTTACCTAAAAATATTGTCCTATTCCTCTCCCCATCTCTTGTTTTGCCCTCATCTCGTCATTGCGAGGAGTGAAACGA
>JAFTVD010000006.1 GCA_017465945.1 Alphaproteobacteria bacterium
ACAGAAATGGTAATGCCTGGTGATAATGTAACAATGACAGCAACATTGATTTCTCCAATTGCGATGAATGAAGGTTTACGTTTTGCTATTCGTGAAGGTGGTAGAACTGTAGGTGCTGGTGTTGTAGCAAAAATCATCGAATAATAAAGGGTAAAATTTGAGTATCTAATCGTCAATGGAAGCCTGTTGGCAAAAATTCGTTTACCTCTATGTAAACTAAAATTTTTGCCACAGGACATTGACTTCTATCTAGCTCAAATTTTTCGCCTTTATGCGAGTTCTAAAGAGAGAAAGTGTAAAAATTTTCTCTCTTTTTTATGGATTGCTTCGTCGCTACGCTCCTCGCAATGACGGAGGGGAAGGGGGCGCAATGATGAAGGGTGTTTTTTAGTTGCAAGAGGGTGAAATTTGTGGTATTATATATTTATAAATAATTGCTTTGCATTTGAAAAGGAATAGTCATGACTGATGAGAGGATAAAAAAACTTAATTCACAACTAATTAATACAATTTTGGATGGTAGAATTTCTTCTCAAGCTAAAATAAATAAATTGGATTATATTATTAGGGTTGCTAAGGGAGATATTAATGCTTGTCATGATACGGGATATTCGCTTCTTTCTTTAGCAAAGTTGATGGGGGATGAAAAAATTGTTCAATTTTTGGAAAAAAATGGGGCAAGAGAGACAGAGTTTGATAAGATGAAAACCACAAGCTTTTTTCGTAAAGCAAGTATTGAAGATATAAATAAATTTTTAAAAATTTTACCAGATGGGTATGAGCTTAATTGTTATGTTGATTTAAGTAAAAGAGATTTAATAGAATTACCAGATTTTTCAAAGGTTATTGTTAAAGGATTTTTTGATTGTAGTATAAACCAGCTTACATCGTTGAAAGGTGCACCTAAAAAAGTAACTGGTTTTTTTAATTGTAATAAAAATCAACTTGAAAATTTAATGGGAGCATCAAGTGAGGTTGATGGGGATTTTTATTGTGATAGAAATCAGCTTATAACGTTAAAGGGGGCTCCAGTTAAAGTTGGTTCTAGTTTTTCGTGTGTTAAAAATATGCTTGAGACATTAGAGGGAGCACCAGATGAAGTTGGAATGCATTTTCATTGTAGATATAATAAGTTAAAATCTTTTAAAGGAAAACCTAATAAAATTGGAGGTAATTTTTATGGTGCGATAGAGGCTGTAAATAATATTAATGATGATTTTGAGCTATAAATGGTGATAAGGGATGTCTTTTGTAAATATTAAATGTGAGGAGAAAAATTTGTATAAACTTCTTAATCAGTTAAGGATAGAGAAGTTAAGTGTTGAGATGTGTGAAGATATATTATCATTAACTAATGCTTTTCAAGTTACAAAAGCAATAAAAGAATAAAGGAATTTCAATAAAGCAGTGTTTGATGATTTTATGGATAGATAATTTAAAATTAGAGTATAAAAAAAACGCTAGTTAAACTGGCGTTTTGGTTTATAAGTTTTAAGTTAAGAATTATTTTTTCTTGATGCTTGTTTTTTTTCTAAAGTTATTATTGGTATTTTCAAAATTTGTTTTTTTGCCTTTCTTTTTAGCAAATTTATCACTTTTGTTGGCTAGTGTTTTATTTGATTTTTTTTCTTGTTTTTGTTCTACTGGTTTAATTTTTTTGAATCCAGTCTTTTTTACCACAACTTCAACACCATTTTTATCTTTTTGTGGAGTTTGTTTAGCCTTTTGAAATTTTTCTATTGTTTTTTCTTTAGAAAATTTATCAGTTTTAACGCTGAGTGTTTTTTTCTTTTCTACAGAAAAACCAAATTTGCCTATTTTTCTTCCTAGTGTATAATAAAACCCATGAGCATAAGCTAGTAAACCTGCTTTTTCTAGGTCAAGTCCTCCTTTGTTGTCAATAAATTCTTCATCAACATTTACAGCAACAACCTCTGCTAAAAACATATCATGTGTACCAAATTCTCTTATCTCTAGTACTTTGCACTCTATTGATACAGGGCATTCTTTTACTTGTGGCGCATTTATTTTAGAACATTTTTCAGCAGTAAGTCCTGTTAATGCAAATTTATCTAAATCACGTCCGCTTTTTACCCCAACTGTATCTACGGAGCTAGCAATTTTCCATGTAGGTACATTGATGACAAATTCTTTGTTTTTAGAAATAAGTTCATGAGAGTATCTACTTTTTCTTATAGATACATAAGTAATCACAGGTTCTGAACAAATAATTCCTGTCCAAGCGGCAGTCATAACGTTGGGTTTATTCATGTTTCCTGAGCTGATTAGTGCAGGTGGAAGTGGTGATAACATTGTTCCTGGGTTCCATGTAATTTTTGCCATAATCTATTCCTATTATTTAAAAATTTAAGTCAATATGTTTTGTGAAATAAAGGCTAGCAATCCTTTTATATTTTGTAAAGATAAAAGTTGCGCTATTTTTTTTATAAATTAAAATGCAGTGCTTGACAATGTTTGTATTTTATGGTACATTCTTACAGATAAAAAATAAAGGGAAGAATGATTTTTATGGCAAATGATTTAATTGTTCCAGAAATTTTGCTCATTGATAAACTTGAAGAGGTTGATAATACGCTCTCTCCTCAGATGTGGGAGCAAATGCGTCAAGATATTATAGTTTATGAGCAAGAAAATCAGTTATCTGTTATTTCTGATACTAAAAAACGTATGTTTTTTTCTGATTTTGTGAATAAAGTTATTTCTAAACCGATAGAAGTTTCTCCAGACTTGTCAGATGAAACAAAAAAACAGCTTTATCGTTTGCATTTGTTTTGTTGCCAGCAAGCAATACACTATGATGAAGTTCGTCGTAATCCTTTTATTTTAGGATTTCATGCTTTGGGTGAAATGAAAACAGCTCTTAAGGGTATAATGTTATCGCATCGTTTGACAGATCCTTCTTGTCCATATTCTTGGAGTGAAGATTTTTTTGAAGCGAACATTATTACAGATAAAACTTCTTTAGGGCATACGATTATTCGTTTTCGTGGTATTCCTCGTAATAATCTAGAAAAGGCAATAAATGATGAGATTGTTTCAGATTGGATGATATATCGTCAATTTGATAATAATGGCATAAAAACCCTTATGGATATTAAGAATAATCTTTTAACGTTGCCTGATTACAAACGAGGAGGACGGCCTTGTGTTGAATTTTCACGTTTTCAACGTAAAATGGCAGAGCAACGTAATCGTAAAGAAGTGAAAAAGGCTGATGCTCTTGATTTGGAATTTAGAAAAACTCTTGTACAATCTGTTGCAGAAAAAACTGCTGAAAAATTGTTGGCATCTGGAATGTCGGCTAAAGAAATTTTGACCAAAGCATTTAGCGAAAATTTGGAAATGTTAGCTGATTTGGCTGAAAATGAAGCAAAAAATACTACATATTTAGAGAATAAGAGTAACTCATCAGATGCTAGAAGTGTTGCAAAATCTACAATGAAAAAGATATCTCAAAATAGGGATACCGAAGAGATTGAGAATGTTATTGCAGGACTTTTAGAAGACTAAATAAATTTTATTTAGCGTATATAATTTTTTATAAATCTGCTATTTTTGCCTAAATTTGAAATAATTTCATATGCGATTGTTGATGATGCTAAAGCCATATCATCAACGGTGTAATCGTCATTGATTAAAAATCCAAAATCACCTACATTTATGTTTTTGATGTTGGTTACATCACATATAATATTATCCATAGATACTCTTCCGATTATTGGGCAATATATTGGCTTTTTGTTTTCGTAGAAAATTACTTTTCCAATGTTGGACAAGCAACGAGGAACTCCATCACCATATCCAATGGAGATTATTGCTATTTTGGTTTTTTGGGTTGTGCGATATGTTGCAGAATAGCCTACAAATTCACCTTTATCGATTTCTTTTACTTGTAGTACTGGGGCTTTCAATTCTAAAATATTATGCATTTCATTTAGGCGGTATGGTGCGGTATTAATACCATACATTCCAGCACCCAAGCGTGTCATATCAAATGTAAATTCTTTACCTAAAAATACTCCATCTGAAGCAGATAAGGTTGCAGGGGTGTGAGGGAAAAAGTGTTCTTTTATTGAACGAAATGCGTTTAATTGACGAAGATTCATAAAGTGTGCTTGTTCATCTGCGCAAGATAGATGAGACAATACATAAGAAAAACTATTGAGTTCATCTTGGTTTAAGTGTTCTAAATCTTCTATCTTAAAACCTAAGCGGTTAAGTCCTGTTTCTACTTGGATAACTGGTGAAATTCCTTGAATTTTGTTATTTTGCCAAAAACGAAGCATTTGAGGAGATGATATAACAGGAATTAAATGAGAAGTTTGAAAGTCTGCAAGACTATCAAGACCAATACCTTGAAGAACGTAAACTTTGGCATCTGGAATATAGGGATGAATGATTGCACCTTCTTTGGCATGAGCTACAAAAAAATGACGGCAACCAACTTTGTATAATGCGCGCGAAACTTCTATTGCACCTAGTCCGTAAGCATCATCTTTAACAACAGCTGATGGTATTGCATCAAAAGATAATTTTTTTAGTGTTTCATAATTTTCAACTAATTTTTTTAGGTTGATATTTAGAATAGGTGTGGTATATATGTTCATGTTTATTGTCCTTTAAGGTTGTTTTTTATGCAGTTTATTGATACACATATTCATTTGCAAGATTTTAATTTAGATTGTGCACTAAAGCTTATTAATAGTGATAATGTAAAAAAGCTTTTGGTGGTTTGTGCTAAGGCTTGTGATTTTGAAAAAGCTATTGATTTTGCTAATAATTATCGTGATAAAATTATTGTGGGGCTTGGGGTTCATCCTTGGTATTTAGAGGATGATAGTGATATTGAAAAATTAGAAGAGTTTTTAATAAAATATGATAAAGCTTTGGTTGGCGAAATTGGTGTTGATGGTTTGAGAGGCGAAACGACTTTATTACAGCATGAGATGTTTTCTAAACAATTAGAGCTTGCAAAAAGGTTTAATCGAACGGCTGTTGTTCATGGTGCAAAGGCTTTAGATGAATTAAAAAAACACGAAGATGAATTAAAAGATGTTCGTTTTGTACATCATGGTTTTGCTAAAAATGAAGATGTTATTAAATTTGTAAATAAATGTGATGGTTGGTTTGGTTTGGGAGCTGTATTTCTTAAAACTAAAAATGCTAAAGAGTTATTTGATTTGTTACCTAAAGATAGAATATTATTTGAAACTGATGCACCATATAGGGTTGATGAGCAAAATTATGTTGAAATGGCTATAAATAATATTAATCAACTTTCTGAAATTAGCAAAATTAATGTTAAAGAACTTGAGGATATGTTGATATATAATGCAGAAAGGTTTTTAGATGGAAAATAATGAAGTTTTTAAACGTTGTATAGCATTGATTGGAAAGGATAATTTTAATATAATACATAATGCAAAAGTTATGGTTATTGGTCTTGGTGCTGTTGGGGGATATGCGTTAGAAAGTATTGTAAGAACAGGAGTTAATAATATTGTGGTTGTTGATTTTGATGTATTTGAGGCGTCTAATCTTAATCGTCAAATTTTGGCAACTATTAATAGTTTGGGATTAAAAAAGTGTGATGAGGCTAAAAAACGTATTTTAGAAATTAATCCTAGTGCTAATGTTAAAGTATATGATTTGAAAATAAAAGAGGATATTTTATCGTTTATTAAAGAAGAAAATCCAGATTTTGTAATTGATACTATTGATGATGTGGTTGCAAAATGTGATTTGATAGAATTTTTGGTTAATAATAATATTGAGTTTGTTTCTGCGATGGGGGCGGCTTTAAAGTTTGATCCAACGCTTATTAAAGATTGTACTTTAGATAAAACAGATAATTGTCATTTGGCTAAAAAAGTACGGGGAATTATGAAAAAGAAAGGTGTTGACTTAAAAAAAGTTAATGTTGTTTATTCAAAAGAGGTTAGCAAAATAGTTAAAGATGAATGCGGGAATAATGTTTTAGGGTCTGTTTGTTTTGTGCCGATGGCTATGGGGGCAAAATTGGGGGAAATTGCAATCAAAAAATTAATAAATAGGGGGAAAGATGAATAAATTTTTTATTTTAGCGTTGATGCTTTTATCAACTAATGTTGAGGCGAAAGATTTTTATGTTGAAAGAGATGTAAAGTGCCAAGATGATGTTTGTTATTTTAAAGAAACAAATATGTTATTTGATGGCGAGCTTAGAAGATATGATGAAAATGGTAAACTTTATTCGTCTACGGAATATAAAGATGGTATAAAACATGGCGAGCAAAAGTTTTTTTATGAAGATGGCAATGTAAGAACTTTTGAGCATTTTGTTAAGGGCAAAGTTAATGGTATGGCTCGCTCATATTACAATAATGGTAAAATTAAAGAAGAAATTGATTTTGATAATGGGGTAAAAAATGGGGTTATGCGTAAATATTATGAAAATGGTAAACTAAAAGAAGATATTAGTTTTAAGGAAGGTAAAGAAGATGGTAGAGCTCGTAGTTTTTATGAAAAAGGTGGATTAAAAACAGATAAGTGGTATGACAATGGTGAACTTGTAAATTCATTTTGCATATCTGAACGTGGAGCTAGACGAAGATGTGAGTAATGTTGAATTTTTAATAATAAAAAAGCTAGCGGTTAAGCTAGCTTTTTTTGTTTATAACAATGGTGACCATGCAGGGTCTGAACCATCACCTGGTGTTAATACCATACGCTCGTTTTGACCAGTTACATCAATAGAGTATAACTGGATTGGTGCATTGGTGGTGGCTGTTCCTCTGTTTTGGCGTTGGAACATGATTACACGACCATTTGGTGACCATGTAGGACCTTCTACGATGAAGCCAGAAGCAAGTGTTCTTTCGCCACTACCATCTGGATACATAACACCAATGTAGAAACTATTTCCTTCCATTCGTGTGAAAGCTATATAGTCGCCACGAGGGGACCAAACAGGGGTTGCATAACGTGAGCCTTGACGGAAACTTATGCGCTCTACTCCACTTCCGTCTCTATTCATAACATAAATTTGTTGATTACCACCACGGTCAGAATTAAATACAATCTTTTGTCCATCTGGTGAATATGATGGAGAAGTATCAATGCTTGGACCTGAGGTTAATTTTTTAGAATTTCTAGTTTCTAAATCCATCTCGTAAATATCTGTTACGCCATTTTTAGCATAGCTTAATAAAATATGACGACTGTCTGGTGAGAAACGTGGAGCAAATGTCATTCCTGGGAAATTCCCTAACAATTCTGTTTCTTGGGTTTTCATATTATACATATATACACGAGGTTTGTTATTTATGTATGAAAGGTAAGCAATATATTGCATATCAGGTGAAAAACGAGGAGTTAGTACTAAATTTGCACCACTTGTTAAGAATTGATGTCCATCTCCATCTTGATCCATTAGGGCTAAACGTTTAACACGTTTGCTTGATGGTCCTGATTCTGAAATATAGGCAATTATTGTGTTAAAATAACCTTTATCACCTGTTAAACGTTCATAAATAGCATCAGCCATTGAATGGGCAAGGCGTCTCCAACTATCTTTATTTGCGGTATATACTTCATATAAAAGTTCTTTTTGACTTATTACATCCCATATTTTGAAACTTAATTTTAATTCATCTGTATTTTCTTCTTCTATTGCGGATTGGACTAAAACTTGAGAGTTTAGCACACGCCAATCTCCAAATATTGGTTTATCAGAAAAGGAGTTAAACTTTTGAATATAACTTCTTTCTGAGATTATTCTAAATAATCCACTTCTTTCTAGGTCGGCTAAAACCACATCCCTTATTTTATTAGCATACGAAAAGCCTAAAAATGCGCCAATTCCACTATTATCGGAGATGATATGAGGAAAAGCAACAGGAATAGGAGCTTGTGTTGCACCTGAAATGCTAACATTTAGTTGAGCTTTAGCTGGAGTAATTGCTATAAACAAAATTAAAGCAATTAGCGATAATAACTTTTTCATTCTTTTACCTTTTGTGATGAATTAAATAACGCTTGTTAATGTACTGTTTTATTTAATAAATGTAAATATGATATAAGGATATATGAACAAGAATTCAATGTATGGAGTGTATGTTAGGGGTGTTTGTAGATTTTTATTGTTGTATAAGTTTATGGATTGCTTTGTCGCTGACGCTCTTTTAAATGATAAAGTAAAAAAGCTTGCAATGATGTGAAAAGGTAAATGATATGGAGTGTTTTTTATTGCAAAATTGGGTGATTTGTGATATTATTATGGTATTGAAGGTTTGAAAAACTTAAGGAATAAAAATGAATGAAGAAAGTAAAAGAAAATTAGAAAATCAGATGTTTGAATTAATATCTAACGCGAATAAGGTAGATGGTGCATTAGTATTAAGGAAACTTGATTATATTATTAGGCTAGGGGCGGATGTTAATGCTAAAAGAAAAGGAAAATCAATATTAAGTGTAGCAAAAGAAATTAATGCAAGAGGTGATATTATAAAAAGATTGGAAAAAGATGGGGCTGAAGAATATGTAGTAAGTAAAGAAGAGGCTGAAAAATTGGGGAAGAAATTTGTTGTTGAGTTTTGTGATGGTGAAGTTAAAAAAGCTGTTGAATATGCAGATATGGGGGCTAATTTAGATACAATAGATGATAACGGGTCGACAGCTCTTACTTATATGGTGTATTTTGATAATGATGTAGCAGTAAATTTGTTATTGGAACTTGGTGCAGATGTTGATGCTAGAAATGCAAAGGGGTATACTCCATTAATGATAGCATCTAGTCAGGATGCTTTAAATTCTATGAAAATTTTATTGGATAATGGGGCAAATACAGAACTTTTGAGTAAAGATGGTTGTAAGGCTATTTTGGGAGCTAGTGATAAAGGTGCTAAGTTGATTGTTGATGCTAGAAAAGAAAGACTAAAGAAAAATGCAGACAAATTAAAAAATATATCAAAGAGTAGATAATAAATTGATTGATAAGGTTAAATACTAATATTTTTATTGTTTTTTATGAGATTTGTTGTATATTAGAGCTGTATATTGGAGATTTGATATGGCTAAAAAAACGTTAGAAGAAAGTTTGATTGAGACAATTATTAATAAAAAAATAGGGATAAAAATCAAGCTTAGGAAAATGGATTATATCATTCGATTGGGGGCAGATAAAAACTATTTGTGGAGAGGTAAATCACCTCTCTGTTGGGCAAAAAAAGAAGGCGATAGTGAAGTTATTCAATTTTTGGAAAATATTGGAGCAAGAGAAGAAGTTATATCAGATAGTTTAAGGGAAGAATATAGTAAAAGATTTTTTATTGCTGTTAGAGAGGATAACTTTGATGAGATGATGGAGTGCTATAATAAAGGGGCTGATATTGGTTGGTGTAATATTGCAAAACAAACACCTTTGATGGAGGCGGTATATCATTCTTATGATGCACTTAAATTTTTGGCAGATAAAGTTGATGCTAATATTAATATGAAAAATTCATTTGGAGAAACGGCCTTAATGATTGCATCTGATGCAGATAGATATATGGAGGCTAAAACGTTGCTTGATAATGGTGCCAATATTGATGAGCAGGATTTTAGTGGTAGAACTGCATTAATATTAGCTAGTGATGCTAATTGTTTTTCAGTTGCAGGTTTATTAATATCAAGAGGGGCGGATATTGGCATAAAAGATGTTGATGGGAAAACGGCATGGGATTGTGCTGGAGATAGAATGAGCCAAGTAATGCAAAATGCTATTAATGAAAGAAATCTAGCAAAATTGTTAGTTTGTGTAGCAAGAGAAAGATAAATAAGTATGAAAAGAATATAAGAGAGAATAAAATTATAATAGTAAAAAAGATGGAAAATAACTTTTTAATAGTAGTTAATACAACTTTGTTTGGTGAGATTTTCATATTGACATAGGGTGTATTTTGATGTATTCTGTGGTTATGGGAGAGGCTACAGATATGGAGAGAGGTAAAATGGATATTATCAAGGATAATTATAAAAAAAATAGATTCAAAATACCTCGTGTATCTAGATATGATATTCGTAGAGCATTAAAAATAGCGACATTTGCAAGTTTAGGGGTGTTGACCATTCCTAAAGATGTTGTTTTTGTAGAAAGTGAACAGATAGAAACTACGAGTAGAATGCGTAATATCGATTTTCAGGTAGATACATTGGCTCATAATACTGGTGCTGGGGGATATTTTGCTTCTTCTAATAATAGTATTACTCTTAATTATTTGGAAAATGATGAAAATTTTAATAAATGGAGTACAAGTAAAGCAGTAATAACTCATGAACAAAAACATAGAGATAATTATAATCAAGGGATGTATGTGTATGCAATGTCTGTGGAACAGGCTTATAAAGTTTGTATGCATGATGAAATATCTGCTTGTATGGCCTCATTAATTTATTTACGTGATGAATATTTAAAAACTGGAGATATTTCTGTTTTTAATGAGGATGGTAGTCGTTTTAGTTTTTATGTAGATGCTATTAAAAATGGAGAAATAAATCCTTTTAGTAATTCTAAAGAAGATTTTGATAAAGAGATGTCTTTGATTGTCAATGGAACGCGTGATATGTGGGTGAAGACTTATGCATCTAATAATTATTTAAATGCTCATATTACGAAAGCTAAATATTATGGTGAAGAAGATGGAACGCATGCAGAGTTTTATGACCAAAATTATGAAAGAGCTAAAAAAATTGCATATACTATTGGTGGGGTAGATTTTACTGAGTATATGGATAAAGATGTGGAAGTTCCAAAACAAGCTAAAAGAAAAATTATGACCAGTGATAATATGGTAGAACATTTAGGGTTACCTGAATATGATGGAAATATGAGTTTGCTTCAATATCAAAAACTATTGCAACATGCTTTGGTTATGAGTGATAAGGAAATTGGAATAAACTCAGAGGACCATATATTATCGGGATTGGCGATAGCTGGTAAATGGAATTTAAATAGATTAGCTAGGTTACATTTGTTAAATAGGTTTGCTCCTTCAGATTTAGAAATGTATAAAGAAGCTCTTGATAATATAGCTAAAGAAGATAAAAAATTAATAGATGGTGTTATTATTGGTATTGCAAAAGATTATGAAAAACGAGGAGAAAAATTACCAGAAGATAATGATAAAGCGTATAATGATGCAGTTAATAAACTTTATACAGGACATGTGAATTTTGATTATGATTATTTGAAATATGATGGTGAAATAAACCTTAGAAATGTATTTAATCCACATGATGAATTGCCACTAAAAGAATTGCCTCAAAAAACTCAAGAAAGTCAACAACAATTTGAAAATATGGGAATGTGGGAACGAGCTTTGGCTCAATATGCAAATTTTTTTGGTGAAGATTTGAGGGGGGGGAGGTTTGAATATATGTCAGGTTTGCCAGATATTGTTAGGTATCCTTTGGAGGCATGGGGAGGATATGTTGGAATACCAATTGTGGCAGCAGGAAGAAAATGTATTGAATTTGTAGAGGATTGTATTGATACTGTAAAAGATTGGCTGGGAATAAAAGAAGATAAAAATGAACAAATAAGACCTGTAAAAGAAGATAATACGCCTCAATATGAAGAATGGAGTAAGGATAAAAGGGTATCTCCTGTTCAAAATGCACAAATATTAAATTTGATGGCAGATGTCATAGAGAAGCCCTCTAATAATAATGAGGAGAATAGTGTAGATGAATTTTTTGGGAGAAGTTTTAAGGTTGATAGAGAAAAATTGAAAAATGACACCTCAAATGCTACTAGAGAAGAAGCTAATATGATAAAAATAGCAGAAGGGCTAGAACGAATTGATAGGGCTAAAAATGTTTTAAAAAATAATAAAGCGATTAATGATGATAATGTATCGCATGATGTAGATATGAATTTGCATAATAAAGATGGTGCAAGAAAAATTGATACTATATTAATTAATAAAGAGCGATAGTTTTATAGCAAAAGATATTAGGACAATATTTTTATTGTTTTTATGTTAGATTTGTGGTATATTGGAGATATATATTGGAGATTTGATATGGCTAAAAAAACGTTAGAAGCACATTTGTATGAGTCTTTAAGTCGTGGTGATACGAAGAAAGCGTTATATGTTGCTGTGCTTTTAGGAAATAATGTAAATAATATTTATAGAGGTAAATCACCTCTTTGTTGGGCTAGAGAATTTGGAAATGAAAAAGTGCTAGCTTGTTTAGAAAAAAAAGGTGCTAAAGATATTCTGTTAACTAGAGATGAAAATATAGAAGTAGCTAAAAAAATAAATAAAGCTATGGAAGAAGGGGATAATGATAAGGCTATTGAATTGATGGATGTATTGGGGAATGTTGATATTAGAGTTGGAAAATGGTGGGAGCCATTATTAATGCTTGCAGGTAAATGTGGTAATAGAGAGATTGTTGAGCGATTAATTGAAAGAGGTGCTGATTTAGAGGTTCAAAATAATTTTAATAGAACAACTTTGGAAGAAGTCTTTTATGAATGTAATTTTGATATAGCAGATTATTTGATAGAAAAAGGTGCTAAAAAAGAAAGTTTAAATAATTGTTTACAGCGAGCATATTCAAAAGAAAAAGCTAATTATTTGATTGAAAAAGGAATTTTACCTAGTGAGAAAGATGTATCTTGGGCTATTAGACTTGGTTATGAAGATATTGCGATGATATATCTTGAGAGTGCAGAAAATATGGATATCAATGCAAAAGATGAAAAGAATAAAAGTTTATTATTGCATGCTATACATGAAAAACAAAATAGTGTTGCATTTAAGTTATTAGAATTGGGGGCAAAACGTGATTCTGATATGGGAGGAAGCGTTTTGCTTGATGCGGCATATTGTGGAAATATTGAAATTGTTAAAAAAATGATTGATAAGGGAGAAGATATTAATCAGGTAAATATGTATAATCAAACACCATTGTATTTGGCTGTATTGAATGCAAAATCTTTAGAGGTGATAGAATTTTTGATAAAAAATGGTGCGGATTATAGTATTGCAAGAGATAATGGAGATACTCCATTAGTGTGTGCTGTAAAACACAAAGAAAGTAAGGTATTAAAAGTCCTTCTTGATAATATTAATGAAATGCCAAAAGATTTTGTTTTAGCTCTTCATGAATCAGCTGATGGCTCAGAAGAGCGAAAATTGTTAAAAGATTTTATGGAAAAAATGAGCAAAAAAAATGTGCCTGAAGTTGAAAAAATAAAACTTAATATGATGAATGAAAGATATTAGGTGAAGTGGTTGAATTTAAAAAAAAGATTGAAAAAAATATTTTTTTAGAGTAAGATGCTTTCGACTTTAAAAATATAAAAATTTGTAATTACAAAATTATTTTACGTGATAAAAGATTTGATTGGTAACCCTTTGAAAACTTTGGTTTTTTTAGGGTGAAAGTTGACTCTTAAATTGAAAATAAACTTAAGTTTTAATTTAACCTTCTGCAATCGGGGTTGAAAAAATTTTAAGAATCGTTGAGAATCCTAAAGTTTTGTTCATAAGAATTGTTGCAGAATCTAACCAGAAGGATTAAAAGTGATGAAAGAATCTTATACGAGCAAAAAGCGTGTAAGAAAGAATTTTGGGCGAATCGATGCAATTATTGATATGCCTAGTTTATTAGAGGTTCAAACTGGTTCATATAATAGCTTTATCAATAATGTTGATATGTATGGCAACCATTGTGAATTTGGTTTGGAAGAAGTGTTTAAATCTATATTCCCTATCCGTGATTTTGCAGGTAATGGTGTGTTAGAGTTTGTTAAATATGAGCTCGCAAAACCAAAATATGATATGGAAGAGTGCATTAAGCGTGACCTTACATATGCTGCACCTGTTAAAGCTACACTTCGTTTAGTGGTATTTGATGTTGATGAAGATACAGGTGCTAAATCTGTTCATGACATTAAAGAACAAGACGTATTTATGGGTGATATTCCTTTGATGACAACTAATGGTACTTTTATTGTTAATGGTACAGAGCGTGTAGTTGTTTCTCAAATGCATAGAAGTCCAGGTGTGTTCTTTGACCATGATAAGGGTAAAACAATGGCTAACGGTAAATTCTTGTTTGCTGCAAGAATTATTCCATACCGTGGTTCTTGGCTCGATTTTGAGTTTGATTCAAAAGATTTAGTTTATGCTCGTATTGATAGACGTCGTAAACTTCCTGTTACAACAATTCTTTATTCTTTATATTCTAAAGAAACAGAAGAGAAGTTAGCTCAAGCTAAAAAAGAAGGTAAAAAACTTGACCCATCTGAAATTAAGGGTATGAGTAAAGAAGAAATTTTGGCTTACTTCTACGAAATTAGTTCTGTTGAAAAGGCTAAGAAGGGTTGGAAAGTTGAGTTTGATGCAAATAAAGTAAAAGGTATTAAGTTTGACTTTGATTTAGTTGATGCTGAAAGTGGCAAAGTAGTTTGGGAAAAAGATAAGAAAATTACTCCAAGAACAGCTCAAAAATTAGTTGAAAAAGGTTTAACTCACTTCTTAGTTAAAGATAATTATTTATTTGGTAAATTCTTGGCTAAAGCTGTTGTATTACCAAAAACTGGTGAAGTTATCGCTGATGCTGGTCAAGAGCTTAATGAAGAAGTTTTAGCAAGCTTTGATGCTAATAAAGTTAAAAACTTTGAAATACTTTATATCGATAATGTAAATGTTGGTCCTTATATTAGAAATACATTAGAGATTGATAGAAACTCTAATCGTGAAGAAGCTTTGGGTGATATTTATAAAGTTATGCGCCCAGGTGAACCTGTTACATTAGAAGCATCTGAAACTATATTTAAGCATTTATTCTTTGATGAAGAAAGATATGATTTGTCTTCTGTTGGTCGTGTTAAGATGAATTCTGCTTTAGATATTCCATTTAGTGAAGCACCAGATACATATCATACACTTCGTAAAGATGATATCTTAAGAGTAGTTAAACATATGGTAGAACTTAGAGATGGTAAAGGTGTTGTTGATGATATTGACCACTTAGGTAACCGTCGTGTTCGTTCTGTTGGTGAATTAATGGAAAACCAATACAGAATGGGACTTCTTCGTATGGAGAGAGCTATTAGAGAAAAAATGAGCTCTGAAGTATTGAACAATGTTAAACCACAAGATTTAGTAAATGCTAAACCTATTGCTGCGGTTATTAGAGAATTCTTTGGTTCTTCTCAATTATCACAATTTATGGATCAAAATAACCCATTGAGTGAAGTTACTCACAAACGTCGTTTATCAGCTTTAGGACCTGGTGGTTTGAGCCGTGATAGAGCAGGTTTTGAGGTTCGTGACGTACACCCAACTCACTATGGTCGTATTTGTCCAATTGAAACTCCTGAAGGTCCAAACATTGGTTTGATTAACGCATTGTCTTCTTATGCTCGCATTAACAAATATGGATTTATTGAATGTCCATATCGTAAGGTTGTTGATGGTGTTGTAACAGAAGATGTTGTATATCTATCTGCTGATGAAGAAACAAAATATGTTATGGCGGAAGCAAATGCTGAAGTTGGTGAAGATGGACACTTTGTAAAAGATTTGATTACTTGTCGTAAGGCTGGTGAAGTTATTTTTGCAAAACCTGAAGAAATTAACTTTATTGACGTTTCTCCAAAACAATTAGTATCAGTTGCAGCTGCGTTAATTCCATTTTTGGAAAACGATGACGCGAACCGTGCATTGATGGGTTCAAACATGCAACGTCAAGGTGTGCCTTTACTTCGTTCTGAAGCTCCACTTGTTGGTACAGGTATTGAAGCAACAGTTGCGAAAGATAGTGGTGCAACATTGGTTGCTAAATATGATGGTGAAGTTGTGGCTGTTGATGCTAACCGTATCGTTATTCGTTCTGAAACAAAAGAGAACGTTGCTGATATGGGTGTTGAAATTTACAGACTTTCTAAATTCCGTCGTTCTAATGCAAATACTTGTATTAACCAAGTTCCACTTGTTAAAGTTGGCGATAAAATTAAAGCTGGCGATATTATTGCAGATGGTCCTTGTACTGATATGGGTGAACTTGCGTTAGGTAAGAACGTTTTAGTTGCATTTATGCCTTGGAATGGTTTGAACTACGAGGATGCTATTTTGCTTTCTGAGAAAATCTCTCGTGATGACGTATTGACATCTCTTCATATTGAAGAATTTGAGGTTATGGCTCGTGATACAAAATTAGGTCAAGAAGAAATTACTCGTGATATTCCTAATGTGGGTGAAGACGCACTTCGTAATTTGGATGAAAGTGGTATCATTTACATTGGTGCAGAAGTTAAAGCCGGTGATATTTTGGTTGGTAAAGTTACACCAAAAGGTGAAAGCGTTGTAACTCCTGAAGAAAAATTGTTACGTGCTATCTTTGGTGAAAAAGCAAGTGATGTTAGAGATACTTCTCTTCGTGCACAACCTGGTATTGAAGGTGTGGTTGTTGACGTTCAAGTATTTAACCGTAGAGGTGTTGAAAAAGATGAACGTTCACTTGCTATCGAACAAGCTGAAATCTCTAAACTTGCAAAAGATAGAGATGACGAAATGAACATTGTTCGTAAGAGCTACAACCAAAGATTAAAAGAAATGTTACTCGGTCAAACAGTTATTGATGCTCCTAAAGGCATTGCTAAGAAACTTGTTTTAACCGAAGAAGTTTTGAAAAACATTCCTGAATATCAATTAGGTAAAATCGTTATTAAAGACGAAGAATTGATGGCTAAAATTGAAGGCTTTACAAACGCATTTAATGAGCGTTTGGAAAGAGTTCAAAAACACTTTGAACAAAAAGTTGATGAAGTACAACGTGGTGATGATTTGTTACCTGGTGTATTGAAACAAGTTAAAGTGTTTATTGCTACAAAACGTAAAATGCAAACAGGTGATAAGATGGCTGGACGTCACGGTAACAAAGGTACTGTTTCACGCGTTCTTCCATTAGAAGATATGCCATATATGGAAGATGGTACACCTGTTGATATCGTATTAAACCCACTTGGTGTGCCTTCACGTATGAACGTGGGACAAATTTTGGAAACACACTTAGGTTGGGCTGCAAAAGAATTAGGTAAACAACTTAATGAACTTTGCGAACAATATAAACGTGGTGAAAAGACCATTGATGAGTTGAATGAAAAACTTAAAGATATCTATGGTGAAAAACAATACAAACGTGAAATTGAAGTATTGAGCGAACCAGAAAAATTAGAAATGGTTTCTAATTTGAAGAATGGTATCCCAATGGCAACTCCAGTATTTGATGGTGCTAATAGTGATGATATTAACCGTATGCTTAAGATGGCAGGACTTCCTACATCTGGTCAAATTGATCTTTATGATGGTAGAACAGGTGAGAAGTTTGACCGTAAGGTAACAGTTGGTATTATTTATATGATTAAACTTCACCACATTGTTGATGAAAAAATGCACGCTCGTTCTGTTGGTCCATACTCACTTGTTACTCAACAACCTTTGGGTGGTAAGGCACAATTTGGTGGACAACGTTTTGGTGAGATGGAAGTGTGGGCTCTACAAGCTTATGGTGCGGCTTATACATTACAAGAAATGTTAACTGTTAAGTCAGATGACGTGACAGGTAGAACCAAAGTTTATGAGTCTATTATCAGAGGCGAAGATAGCTTTGATTCTGGTATTCCTGAGTCATTTAACGTGCTTGTTAAAGAAATCAAATCATTGTGTTTGAATGTTGAAATGCTCAACGTTGAAGAAGCTTAAGAGTTAAGGAGTTTAATATAATGAATGATATTATGAATTTTTTTGGTCAGCAGGCTGTATCTGAGTCTTTTGATGAAATCAAAATCTCCATTGCATCTCCTGAGCAAATTCGTTCTTGGTCTTATGGTGAAGTAAAGAAACCTGAAACCATTAACTATAGAACATTCAAACCTGAAAGAGATGGTTTGTTCTGTGCAAGAATTTTTGGTCCTGTTAAAGACTATGAATGTTTGTGCGGTAAATATAAAAGAATGAAATATCGTGGTATTGTCTGCGAGAAGTGCGGTGTTGAAGTAACATTATCTAAAGTACGTCGTGAAAGAATGGGACATATTGAGTTAGCAGCTCCTGTTGCTCATATTTGGTTCTTGAAATCTCTTCCAAGCCGTATTTCTATGATTACTGATATTCCAATGAAACAATTGGAAAGAGTACTTTATTTTGAAAGTTATATTGTTATTGAGCCAGGTTTAACTGACTTGAAACTATATCAACTTTTAACAGAAGACGAATATCAAGATAAGCTTGATGAATTTGGTGAAGACGCATTTAAGGCAGGTATTGGTGCGGAAGCTATTCAAGAAATTTTAGCTAACATTGATTTGGAAGCTGAAAAGAAAGCTTTACGTGAAGAGCTTGTTGATGGTGCATCTGAGGCAAAAAGAAAGAAAGTTGTTAAAAGATTAAAGATTATTGAGTCTTTCATTGATTCTAATACAAAGCCTGAATGGATGATTTTGGATGTATTACCAGTTATTCCACCAGAGCTTCGTCCTTTGGTTCCACTTGATGGTGGTCGTTTTGCAACTTCTGACTTAAACGATTTATATCGTCGTGTTATTAACAGAAACAATCGTTTGAAGAGATTGATTGAACTTCATGCTCCAGACATTATTATCCGTAATGAAAAGAGAATGTTGCAAGAATCTGTTGACGCATTGTTTGATAATGGACGTCGTGCAAGAGCTATTACTGGAACAAATAGAAGACCTTTGAAATCTTTATCTGATATGCTTAAAGGTAAACAAGGTCGTTTCCGTCAAAACTTGCTTGGTAAACGTGTTGACTACTCTGGTCGTTCAGTTATTACAGTTGGTCCACAACTTAAACTACACCAATGTGGTTTGCCTAAGAAAATGGCGTTGGAACTCTTCAAACCTTTCGTTTATGCAAAATTAGAGCTTTATGGTTTGGCTACAACAATTAAAGCTGCTAAACGTATGGTTGAAAAAGAAAGAGTTGAAGTTTGGGATATCTTAGAAGAAGTTATTCGTGAGCATCCTGTTCTTCTTAACCGTGCGCCTACATTGCATAGACTTGGTATTCAAGCATTTGAGCCTGTACTTGTTGAAGGTAAAGCTATTCATTTACACCCACTTGTTTGTACAGCGTTTAACGCGGACTTCGACGGTGACCAAATGGCTGTTCACGTACCTTTGTCTATTGAATCTCAATTAGAAGCTCGTGTTTTGATGATGTCTACAAACAACATTTTGGCTCCAGCTTCTGGTAAACCTATTATCGTTCCTTCTCAAGATATGGTGCTTGGTATTTATTACTTATCATATATGGCTGAAGGTGTTATTGGTGAAGGTAGTGTTTATTCTGACGTGAATGAAGTTATGCTTGCATTAAATGCTAAAGCTGTTGACTTACACGCTAAGATTAAATGTCGTATGCACTATGTAAATGATAATGGTGAAAGAGTTTATGGATTGTTGGAAACAACTCCTGGACGTATCATTATTTCTGATATTTTACCTGATAATGAGAAAATTTCTATTAGCTTAGTAAATAGACTTTTACGTAAGAAAGAAATTGGTGAAATAATTGATACTGTTTATCGTTATTGTGGACAAAAAGAAACTTGTATCATGGTTGATAAAATCATGACTTTAGGTTTTGAAAATGCTTGTAAAGCAGGTATTTCTTTTGGTAAGGACGATTTGATTGTTCCTGATGCTAAGAAGAAATTGATTAATGAGACATCTAAACAAGTTAAAGAGTTTGAACAACAATATCAAAACGGTTTGATTACATCTGGTGAGAAATACAACAAAGTTATCGATATTTGGGCTGCTTGTGACTATAAGCTAACAGAAGAGATGATGAAAGGTATTTCTAAGATTGAAAATGGTCAAATGAACGCAATCTTTATGATGGCTGATTCAGGTGCCCGTGGTTCTAAAGCACAAATGAAACAGCTTGCTGGTATGCGTGGTTTGATGGCTAAGCCTAATGGCGCAATTATTGAACAACCAATTATTTCAAACTTTAAAGAAGGTTTGACAGTGTCTGAGTACTTTAGTTCTACTCACGGTGCTCGTAAAGGTTTGTCTGATACTGCGTTAAAGACTGCTAACTCAGGTTACTTAACTCGTCGTTTGGTTGACGTTGCTCAAGATGTTGTTATTACAGAAACAAACTGTGGTACTGATCGTGGTATTATTGTTCGCCCAGTTGTTGATGGTGGTAACGTAATTGCATCTATTGGTGAAAGAATTTTGGGTCGTACAGCTCAAGAAGATATCTTAAATCCTGAAACAGGTGATGTAATTGTTAGAAAAGGTAAACTTATTGACGAGAATGACGTTGATTTAGTTCAAAAAGCAGGTGTTGAACAAGTTAAAATACGTTCAGTATTAACATGTGAATCTGAACATGGTGTTTGTGCTGCTTGTTATGGTCGTGATTTGGCACGTGGTACTCCTGTTAACGTTGGTGAAGCTGTTGGTGTGATTGCTGCTCAATCTATTGGTGAGCCAGGTACACAGTTAACCATGAGAACCTTCCACATCGGTGGTACAGCGTCTGCATCTGCTGAGCAATCTAATGTAGAAATTCCATATGATGGTATTTTGAAACTAGATGATGGTAAAGTAGTTGAAGCAGAAGATGGTAGCACAGTAATTCTTTCTCGTAACAGCGTAATTATGGTTACAGATGCAAATGGTCGTGAAAAATCTCGTCATCGTGTTCCATATGGTGCTAAGATTTTGGCTAAACCAAACTCTAAAGTTACTAAAGGACAAAAGGTTGCTGAATGGGATCCATTTACAACTCCAGTTATCACAGAAAAAGGTGGTTTTGTTGAATTAGTTGACTTGATTGCTGGTATTTCTGTGAAAGAAGTTCAAGATGAAACTACAGGTATAGTTTCTAAGACAGTTACAGACTGGAGAGGTGGTACAAGTAGTTCCGCAAATCTTCGTCCATCTATTGTATTGAAAGACAAGAAGGGCAACCCTGTTACATTTGCTAATGGTAAAGAAGTTAGATACTATTTACCTGTTGATGCTGTGTTAGCTGTTGATAATGGTGTTGAGGTTAAACCTGGTGAAATTATTGCAAAACTTCCAAAAGAAAGTTTGAAATCTAAAGATATTACCGGTGGTTTGCCTCGTGTTGCTGAATTATTTGAAGCTCGTAAACCAAAGGATCCTGCAATTATCTCTGATGTTGATGGTGTAGTTGAATTTGGTAAAGACTATAAAGCTAAACAACGCATTGTTGTTATTGCTGATGATGGCAAAGAATGGGAATATCTCATTCCAAAAGGAAGACGTTTAGTTGTTCAAGACGGTGATGCTGTTAAGAAAGGTGATATGCTAGTTGAAGGTACACTTGCTCCACATGATATTTTGAGAGTATTAGGTGTAGAAAAATTGGCAGAATACCTTGTTAAAGAAGTACAGGATGTATATCGTGCACAAGGCGTGAAGATTAGCGATAAACATATTGAAGTTATCGTTTCTCAAATGCTTCGCAAGGTAGAAGTTACAAATCCTTATGACACAACATTATTAGTTGGTGAGCAATTAGATGCTGACGAGTTTGAATTGATTAATGCTAAGGCAGAAAAAGAAGGTTTGAGACCTGCAGAGGCTACACCTGTTCTTCTTGGTATTACAAAAGCAAGCTTACAGACTAAGTCATTTATTTCAGCAGCTTCATTCCAAGAGACAACTAGAGTTCTTACAGAAGCAGCTGTTGAAGGTAAGATTGATAGATTACATGGCTTGAAAGAAAATGTAATCGTTGGTCGTTTGGTTCCTGCTGGTACAGGTAGCGTTTTACGCTCACTTCGTAAAGTTGCAGCTCAAAATGATAAAGAGATTGAGTTGATGAAGCAGGAAGAGCAAGTTGCTCAATTGGAAAATAATGCTGAATAATCGATTTGATTATGATGGAAAAAAACAGGTTCTTCGGAGCCTGTTTTTTTTGTGTAAGAAAGAGAAGGGATTGCTTCGTCGCTATGCTCCTCGCAATGATGGAGGAGAGGGGTTGGAAAGGGCTTACAATTTTAAAAGGAAGTCCAAAAGAAGGGGCTGGATAATTTGAATGTAGTTATAATAAGTTAACCTCATTGGAGGGTGCTTCCAAAAAAGTTGGTGGTGATTTTAGTTGTTTATTAAATGATTTAAAAAATATAAAGGGGAAACCCAAAATTATTGGTGGAAGTTTTTTATATGAAGAACCTATAAGTGTTATTGAAAGAGTTCTTATTGGGGCGTACAATAAAATAACAAAAAGTTTAGTATCGTGGGTATGGATAGCAAATATAGAGATTAAAAAAGAAGATGAAAATGTTTTTAGTAAAATAAATTATTGAGTGGTAGGTAATTTTATTTCCAAACTGCTTCTACATGCAAGACATTAATATCTTTTTGTTGTTCTTTGGTTAGTTTTACATAATCTTTTTGTGTTGTAACTAAACTTAAATTTTTAGATTTTGCTTCGTGTTTTAATTTTTTTATTTCATTATCTGTATAGTTGTGATGGTCTTCAAAATCATGTGATAGAGCAACATTGTAGCCTAACTCTTTTAGGGTATTATAAAATTTTGAAGGGTGTCCAATGCCAGCAAAAGCTAAAACATTTTTGTTTTCTAGTTTGAAATTTTCAGGTGTTAGTTTTCCTTGGTAGCATGGAAGATTAATTTTTGATTTTAGATTAGTTTTATCTTCTCCCATTATGATAACATAATTGGCTCTTTTTAAGCCTGTTTCAAGTGTTTCTCTTAATGGACCGGAAGGAATGATTTTGCCATTACCAATACCAACAGTTCCGTCAAAAACAAGAATACTTTCATCTTTATATAAACTTGGGTTTTGGAAACCATCATCCATAATGATTATTTCAGCACCAAGAGATGAGGCTAGTTTTGCGCCATCATCTCTTTTAGGTGAGATAATAGTAGGGGCAATATTGGCAAGCAATCTTGCTTCATCACCTGTTTGTGATGGTGTATGTATATGTAAGTCTATAAGGGTTGTTGTTTTTATTTTTCCTTTATAGCCACGAGTTACAAAGAAGACTTTTTTGCCTTCTTTTATGTGTTGTTTAGCAATAGCAATAGAAACAGGAGTTTTCCCAACACCTCCTGCTGTGATGTTGCCAACACAGATTACTTTGGCTTTTGCTTTATATGGAACGGCGTGGTTTATACGATATTGGGTTATATAGCCATATACAAATGATATTGGACTTAAAAGTTTTGAAATTATATTATTAGTGTTCCAAAATGAGGGTGTTTTCATTGATGTAATTCCCTTTTGAGTGCGCTTGCAATATTATCTAAAACTTTTGCTTCTGCATCAGCCCATTGTTTTGCATTATTTTGTTTTTCTTTTAAGTAATCAGCATCTTTTAAAAGTGAAACAACTTCATCTATTACATCTGGTGCGGAATGTACTTGATATACGGCGTTATTTATTTTAGCTCTTTCTAGCATCTCTTTGAAGTTGTGCATGTGAGGACCAACAATTACTGCGTTACTATCTCGTGCAGGTTCAATAAAGTTTTGTCCGCCATGAGGAATAAGTGAGCCACCAATAAATGTGACATCTGCAATGTTGTACCAAATTCCCATTTCACCAATGGTGTCTGCAATGTAAATATCTGTTGATGGTGTAATTGGCTCGCCTTTAGAGCGTTGAGCTGTGTTAAAACCTTTGTTTTTAAACATTTGAGTTATTTCATCACCACGATTTGGATGGCGAGGAACAGATATTATCATTACATCTTCTACAATTCGTTTTAGTTCTTTTAAGTGTAGAGCAAATTGTTCTTCCTCATTATGATGAGTAGAGCTTATTAAGAAAACTTTTTTATTGTCTATTGCTGATGTGATTTCTTGTTTTTTATTTGCATCAAGGGGAAGTGGAGAGCCTGCGAATTTTAAGTTACCAACACAGTCCGTTCTTTTAGCGCCTAATAATTTTAAGCGATTTTTATCTTGTTCTGATTGCCCTAAACACAATGAAAAGCATGAAAGTAATTCTTTTGAAAAGAAGTTAAATTTTTTCCAAGTTTGAAATGATTTATCAGAAATACGTCCGTTTACTAAAATTAATGGTATTTTGTTTTTATGTATTTCTGATATTAAGGATGGCCATAATTCTGATTCAAACCACAAAACAGCATCAGGTTGAAAGTGTTTTATTAAACGTTTAGCAAAACTTGGTACATCAAAAGGTATAAACTGATGAAAAGCTCTTGGAGGTAAGCGTTTTTCCATTATCTCGGCAGAGGTAAGAGTTCCAGTTGTTACCATTATTGATAAGTTTTCATCTTCTTTTAATAGTTTATCAATAAGGGGTAGCATTGAAATAGATTCACCTACGGACGCACCATGTAGCCAATATAATTTACCAGTTGGGCGAGTAATGGTATATTGTGCTAAACGCTCGTTAAAGCGGGTAGGGTGTTCTTTGCCTATTTTTTGTCTTTTTTTGATATACGTTGCTTTTATTATTGGAAAGGCTATGGTCATTAAAGTTTTGTATATATTGATAATCAAAATAAGCTCCTTTTGATGTTATTTGTTAATGCGTCTTTTCTTTTCGTCATCACCAATTGTTATTTCATCTAAACCGCAAAGTTCATCAGCCTTTTTTGTTATAAGGTTTAATTCATCTTCAAGTTGTTGACGTAGTATTTCCATTTCATCTTCTGTGGCAGAGGCTGGAACAAAAAGAGGTGCTGTTGAAAAAACGTAGCCAGAGGTAAATAGCGGTGGAATTAACATTGCATCCCAGCTTTTTTTCATGACCTTTGAACGGGCGGCGCTATATGTAAAGCCCATAATAGGTTTTCCGGTTTTTTTAGCAAAGTATATAACACTTTTGTTTAGTCGCATACGAGGCCCTCTTGGACCATCGGAGATAAGAGCAACAGATGTTCCTTTGTTTAATTCTCTAACAATTTCAAGGGCGGCTTTTTTAGGGTTTCTATCTGTTGAGCCGTCAATACTTAATATGTTATAAGAACGGAGTAATTTTGCAATTATTCGTCCGTCTTGGTGAGGAGAAACAAGGGCTTTCATAGGGCTTGAATTTGACCAAAAATATGGTAAAAACAAGGCTCTTCCATGCCATGTTACAAAAATGGCTCCATTGTGTTTTTTTATTAATTCATCAAATTCTTTGAAGCCTGTTACTTTAAATGAACTAGTTTTCCCAATTAGGAGAGTGTATATATAGGCAATAAAACCAATAAGATTTGAAATAGCTGGTTTTTTGCCTATGCTTTTGATTGTATCTTTTAATTTGTTTTTTAAATTCATAATGTTTAACCATATATTTATATAAAAATCTTGCTTGATGGTAGCTTTAATCTTATATTTTCTCAAGAATATTTGTTAATTTATCCCATAAATTGAATGGCGCTGTGTAATACTTTTTATTGATTCTTGCTTGAATTTTAAATGATTGGTATAAGTATTAGAAATTATGTTTTTTAAAGGTGAATGATATGGACAAAGAAAAAATGGAAAATGAATTAAAGCGTTGTTTGGGGTGTAAAATTTCTTTTTGCCAGAAGGGATGTCCATTGGGAGTTTCACCGCATGATTTTATTAAGTTAGCATTGGAAGGTAACTATGTTGAAGCTCAAAAAGTTATTCGAGAAAAAAATCCGCTAGCAGAGACTTGTGGGCTTGTGTGTCCTGATAGTTTTTGCCAGAAAACTTGTATTAGAGCAAAAAAAGATAGCGCTGTTGCAATACCTTGTTTGCAAGCAATGATTTGTAAAAAAGTGCCAAGTGAAAAGCTTGCTTTGCCTTCAAAAAATAATAAGAAAATAGCTATTATTGGTGGTGGTCCTGCAGGTCTTGGGGCGTGTTTTGAATTATTAAAAAATGGTTTTAGTGTTGTTATTTTTGAAAAAGAAAATAAATTAGGAGGAGCTGTTCGGCTTATACCAGATTATAGATTACCTAAAGATGTTTTGGATAAAGAAATAGATTATATAACAAAAAATGATAGAGTAGAAGTTAGGTTAAATTCTAAAGTTGATAATTTTGTGGAGCTTGAAAAAGAATTTGATGGAGTGATAATTGCCGTTGGTGAGCAAGATTGTCGAAAGCTTGGAATAGAAGGTGAAGAGCATAGTGTTCAGTATAAGGAAGTTTTATTAGATGTTAAAGCTCATTGTTGTCAAAAGGTGCTTGTTGTTGGTGGAGGTGAAGTGGCGCTTGATTGTGCGGTTAGTTTGAAGAAAAATGGGGCAAAAGAAGTTTATATGGCTGTAAGGCGAAGACGTGATGATATGAGAATTATGAAAAAAGATTTTGAGTTTCTTGATGCTAATGGTATAATTATTAAAGATTTATGCTCTGTTTTGAAAATTAAAAAGAATGGTGAAAGTTTAGATTTAACGATTATTAAAAATGAAATAAATGAAGAGGGGAAAGCTAGAGCTATTATTGGTAGTGATGAAAATTGGTCTGGATTTGATAAGGTGGTTATTGCAATGGGGGCTGATTGTAGTGATTTGTTTAAAAATCTTGAGATGATAAAATGTGGAGATATGACAGGTAATGCTGGTACTGTTGTTGAGGCAATAGCAAGTGGTGTAAATGGCGCTAGGTTATTAATAGATAAATTTAAGGAATAAGGTAATGAAGGTTACACTTGGTGTTATTGGTAAATGTAAAGCAAATTCTCCAGAAGGAGAAATTATCAAACGTTATGAAGAACGTATGAAATGGAGTTTGAGTATAAAAGAAAAGGATAATTCTAATCAGATAGATGAGGCGAAGTTCTTAAAAAGTTGCATTGGAAGTGGGGCAAAAGTTGTGGTGCTTGATGAAAGAGGTAAAAATATGACAAGCCCTGAACTTGCGCAAATTGTTGAAGACTGGATGAATAATGGGTGTTCTGAAATTTGCTTTTTGATAGGTGGAGCAGATGGGCATTTAGAAGAAACAAGAAAAAGTGCAGATTTGGTATTATCATTTGGCAAATTAACGCTTCCTCATATTTTAATGCGTGCAGTATTGGCAGAACAAATTTATAGAATAGAAACAATTATTAATCATCATCCATATCATAAGTATTAAAGGATAAAAATATGAAAGAAAGAGTTTGTTTAATTGATGGTTCGGGATATATTTTTAGAGCATATTTTGCAAGTCCAAAGATGACGAATCCGGAAGGTTTACCTGTTAATGCGGTGTATGGATTTTTGAATATGTTTTTATCATTAACAGCAAATATTGATTGTGATTATTGTTTGGTATTATTTGATGCTAAAAGGCAAAATTTTAGAAATGAATTTTATGCAGATTATAAGGCGACAAGACCTGAATTGCCTGATGATTTGAAACCACAATTTGAGCTTATTCATGAAGCGGTGGAAGCATTGAACCTTAATTGGTTACAAATGGAAGGATATGAAGCTGATGATTTGATTGCAACATATACTGATTTGGCGTTAAAAGAAGGAAAAGAGGTTACAATAGTTTCTGCTGATAAAGACTTGATGCAACTTATTAGAGATGGTGTTGAGTTTTATGATGGGATGAAAAATAAATTTTTCACAAAAGAAGATGTTAAGGAAAAATTTGGGGTATATCCTGAAAGAGTGGTTGATGTTCAGGCTTTGGCTGGTGATAGTACTGATAATGTTCCAGGGGTTCCTGGTATTGGGTTAAAAACTGCGGCTGAGCTAGTTAATACGTTTGGGTCTTTAGAAGGTGTTTTAGAAAATGCCCATATGATTAAACAAAATAAACGTCGTGAAGTGTTGATGGAGCATAAAGATGATGCTCTTGTTTCATTAAAACTTGTTACATTAAAGCCTGATGTTAAAGTTGAAAAGAGAATTGATGATTTTAGATGTTTGGCGCCAAATCCAGATGTGTTAAATAAGTTACTTGATAGGCATGCGTTTAAAAGTTTGAAAAATAAGGCATCTAATTGGTTAAGACAAAAGTGTTCTTGTTTGCCTGAAGATGCAAAAAAAGAAGAGGTAAAAGTTTCATACAAGCTTGTAACTAGTTGTGATGAATTAAAAAAAATAAGTAAGGATATTAGAGAAAAGAATATTTTTGCTTTTAAGCCGTATGTGGGAAAAGATGGGGTTGTAGGAATTGGCGTTAGTTATGGTGTTGGAAATGGGTGTTATATACCTATAGCTAAAAATAATGATGGAGCGGATTTATTTTCGATTTCTTCTGCTGGCGATGGGGTTGATGTTGAAGATGTGAAAAAAATTCTAATTTCACTATTTGAAGATAAATCGGTTTTAAAGGTTTGTTTTAATTTAAAAGATAATTTACACATTTTATCATCAATAATAGGTAGAGATTTTGATATTGAAGGATATGATGATGTTAGTGTGATGAGTTATGACCTTTTTAGCTCTGAAGTTGTGCATGATGTTGCTAATTTAAGTGTTAAAATGTTGGATAAAGAGCTACGATTAGCGGGGGAAAAATATAAAAAGATTGATTTTGGTGCTGTTGGTTTAGAAGAAATATTTGAATTGATTTCAGAAGAGGTGGATTTTACTTTAAGAATTCATCAGATTTTGAAAGAGAAATTATTTGAAGATAAAAAGCTATTTATCTATGAGGCGATGGATAGGCCTTTAATTAAAGTTCTTTATGAAATGGAAAAAGAGGGGATTGCCCTTGATGCCTTAAAGTTAAAAGAACTTGATGTTATGTTTGATAGTATGTTAAATACGTTATCAAAAGAAATTTATGAAATTGCAGGAGAGGAATTTAATTTAAGTTCACCTAAACAGGTTGGTGAGATATTATATACAAAACTTGGGCTTAAAGGAAAAAAACATACGAGCGGTTCATTGAATACAAGTGCTGAAGTTTTGGAAAAAATGGCAGAAAACCATGTGTTACCTCAAAAAATTTTGGAGTGGAGACAATATCAAAAACTAAAATCTACATACACAACTGCATTGTTAAATTTGATGGATAGAAATAATCGAGTTCATACAACATATAGTCAAATATCTGTTAATACTGGTAGGTTATCTTCATTAAATCCTAATTTGCAGAATATTCCGATTAGAACAGATATTGGACGAGAAATTAGAAAATGTTTTGTGGCAAAAAATGGGTGCAAAATTGTGGCAGTGGACTATTCACAAGTTGAATTAAGATTGCTTGCAACCATTGCAAATGTAAAGTTTTTAGAAAATTCGTTTAATGATGGTGTTGATATTCATAGAAAAACAGCTTCACAGGTTTTTGGTGTGGCGTATGATGAAGTATCTTCAATGTTGAGGCGAAGAGCAAAAGCAATTAATTTTGGTATTGTTTATGGTATGTCGGCATATGGGTTATCAAAAGAAATTGAGGTTAGTGTTGAAGAGGCTAATCAATACATAAAATCTTATTTTGAAAATATGCCTGAAATTAAAGAATATATGGAAAATACTATTAATAAGGCCAAATTGGATGGATATGTTGAAACAATGTTTGGGCGAAAAATTAGTATTTTTGGAATAAAAGATGATAACAAAAGAATGGTACAATTTGGAGAGAGGGCGGCTATTAATGCTCCAATTCAAGGTAGTGCTTCTGATATAATTAAGTTATCAATGATAAAGTGTTTTTATAAGTTAAGGGAACTTGGATTAAAAACAAAGATGTTATTACAGGTGCATGATGAGTTGGTTTTTGAAGTGCCTGATGAAGAAGTTGAAACTGTGTCAAAAGTTGTAAAAGAAACAATGGAAGATGTTACTAATATTGCATTAAAAGTTTTGTTGATAGCTGAGGTTGGTGTTGGTAATAATTGGGAAGAAGCTCATTAGAGGAGAGATAATTAGATGATTATATTTGATTTGGATGGTACACTACTTGATACGGTAGAAGATTTGGCGGTTGCAGTAAATCACTCATTAAAAAAGTTTGGTTTTAAGGAAAAAAATATAGATGAAACAAAAAGACTTTTGGGGAATGGGATTGCGATACTTGTGGCGGGGGCTATTGAAAATGGAGAGAAGAATCCTAAATTTTGTGAAGCATATGAAGAATTTAAAAAATATTATAGTACTCATTTATATGATTATACTAAACCTTATGATGGAATTATTGAATTGTTAGAAGAATTAAAACGTAGAAATATAAAAATGGGTATTGTTTCTAATAAATTTGATGAAGGAGTTAAGTGTTTAAGGAAAGAATTTTTTGCTGATTTGATTGAGTATGCACAAGGAATTAGTGAAACAGTAAAAAGAAAGCCTAATCCTGATGCTGTTTTTGAATTAATAAAATTGCAAAAAGCTCAAGATGAAGAAAATATTTATGTGGGCGACTCGGAGGTTGATATAGAAACTGCTAAAAATGCTGGATTAAAATGTATTTGTGTTAGTTGGGGATTTAGGAGTAGAGAGCAATTAATAAAAAGTGGGGCTAAAGTTATTATAGATAAGCCAAGTGAACTTTTAGGATATATTTAGGTAAATAAAAAACGCTAGCTTTTGAAAGGCTAGCGTTTAATTGGTAGATAGTAGAAGTTTAGATCCAACCTTTTTCAAAGAACCATTCTTTTGCTTCTTCGTAGTTGAGTTTCTTTTTGTGTTTCATATCTTGGTTTTCTTCATCGAGGAAATTGTCCCACAGATAATCCAAATAGTCTGAAAAGAAAGAACTGTCATCTCCGAAATTTTTTGCAATCTTTTGGATTGTGGTTTTTTGAAGCTTATCGCCGGCGCTGTCGATGATACACTCAATGAAATCTTCTTTGCTGTAGATTGTTGTTGGAACAGTTGTCAGCTTTACGATTTCTTTTTCTGTCAGGTGAATGTCGGCATCTCTGACGAGAATAACGAGTATTTCATCAAGGAACGGAATATCCTCGTTTTTCATCTTTTCGATGATGAGGGAGCAGATATTATCTTCAGCAGTGAGGATTGCTAATTGTTGGAAGAACTCCTTACCGACGGATCTGTCAGTATATTCTACACTTTCGAGTTTGTGACACATTTCTTGAATGATCTTGTCTAAATCTTCTGTTTTCATAATATAACAAAATTTTTTAGTGAAACATAAATATAATTAATACTTTTAGGCTTATAACATATATTTTTATAGTTTTCAAGATAATTTTGTCTAATTTTGAAAATTTTTGTTGCAAAATAAAAAAAAAGGCGTAAAGTCCTTTGCAGAATATAATTCTATAAGTTTAATATTAACATTGTAAATATGGAGAATAAATCAGATGAAACAGTTAGCCGGAGCAATCAGAATCGGTTGGGTTATCGAATATAAAGGTAAACCATGGACAATTACTAAAGCTCAACATATTAAACCTGGTAAAGGTGGTGCGTTTATGCAAGTTGAGATGAAAGCTGTTGAAGAAGGTACTAAAACTAATGAACGTTTTAGAACAGAAGATAGCGTTGAAAAAATGATGGTTGAAGATAAAGATTGTCAATTTTTATTTGAAGATGGTACTGGCTTAACATTTATGGAATGTGAAACATTTGAACAATTCTCTATGCCAGCAGATATTTTAGGCGACTCGAGACCATTTTTAACAGATGGTATGGTGGTTCGTATTTCTCATATTAATGATAGACCAATTTCTGTTCAACTACCACAACAAGTTGTTTGTACTGTTGTTGAAACAGAGCCTGTTATTAAAGGTCAAACAGTTACTTCTTCTTATAAACCTGCTATTTTGGATAATGGTGTTAGAATTGGCGTTCCTCCATTTATTGCAACAGGTGAAAAAATTGTTGTTGGAACAGCTGAAGCAAATTATGTTGAAAGAGCGAAATAATGGCTTATATTTCACCATTGCTTACTAATATTGTTACGATTGTAAAAAAGGCGTCAGTTAACCTTAGTCGTGACTTTAGTGAGATAGAACGTTTACAAACTTCAATTAAAGGAAGTTTAGATTTTACTCGAATAGCGTTTGATAAGGCACAAAAAGGAATTGCTGTTGAGCTTTCTAAATTTGGTGATACATATCCTGTTGTGTTTGCGGGTAAGAATCCTGAAAAACTTAAATCATACTTTAGTGTATCTATTATTGAAGGGCTTGCTAATTTTGCTCATGGCAATCCATGGTTTGGGATTAGTGTTGCGTTGATTGATAATGGTGTTGTTGTTGCTAGCGTGATATATAATCCAGCTTTAGATGAACTTTTCTTTGCTGAAAAAGGAAAGGGGGCATTTAAGGAAGGATTTAGAAGCCATGAAAGACTTAGAGTTTCTGCAAAGCAAGAGCTTGAAGGTGCACTAGTTGCTGTTAAACCTGATGTTAATGATAAAGAAACAACATATAAATTTATCAATAATGTTGTTGGGGCAACAGGTGATGTACGTGTTAGCGGTGCTTTGGGGCTTGATTTAGCATATTTGGCAGCTGGTAAAATTGATGCTGTAATTGCTCCAAATGCAATGCAAGCAAGTATTGCTGCAGGTATATTACTTGTTAAAGAAGCAGGTGGTATGGTGCTTGATATTGAGCAAAAAGATACTCGAACTGAAGATTTGAAAATGGTGTTAAATTCTGGTAATTTGATGGCTGTTAACTTTAATTTGAGTCAAAAAATTGCTAAAGTTTTAAAATAAGTTTAAAAAAAAGCAAAATTATGCTTGCATTATATAAAAGTGTAGTGTATAAGAAACGCAAAATTTTGTATGTAGTTAATAATTGGAGATAACAATGAAAAAAGGTATTCACCCTGACTACCACGAGATTACATATGTAATGACAGATGGTACAGAAAAGAAAGTTAAGACAACTTGGGGTAAAGCTGGCGATAAAATGACTTTGGAAATTGATCCAAAATCTCACCCAGCATGGACAGGTGTTCATCGTATGGTGGACTCTGGTGGTCAAGTTGGTAAATTTAACAGCAAGTTTGCTAAGTTTGGTTTAAAATCTGGTAACTAAGCAAATTGCTTTAAATTAAAGAAGATAAAGACCTGTATGCTAAATACAGGTCTAAATTTTAAGAAAATAAAACTATTGTAGAAAAACTGATATTTGGCTTGTATGTAATGCAATTTGGGTTTAGTTTATTAAAAGAATAGTTTTGAAGGAATTTTAATTCAAGAAAGGATGATGAAATGACAGCACCTTTGATGCCTAAAGCGACAGCCGTTTGGTTAGTTGAAAATACAACTTTAACTTTTAAACAAATTGCTGATTTTTGTGAATTGCATGAGCTTGAAATTCAAGCTATTGCAGATGGTGATATTGCATATAATATTTTGGGTGTTAGCCCTATTTCTAATGGTCAATTATCAAGAGAAGAAATTGAACGTTGTGAAAAAGATGAAAAAGCAGTTTTGACAGCATTACCTTTAGAAAAGAATGTTAAAGAAAGAAATGCTAAGGCTAAGAAAGTTCTTTCTCCAACTCAACGTTCTGAAAAACCAAATGCTATTTTGTGGATTTTGAAGAATTGTCCTGAAGTTATTGATTCTCAAATTTGTAAGCTTATTGGTACAACAAAGCCTACAATTAATTCTATTAGAGAGGGTAAACATAGCAATCAGGCAAATCTTCGCCCTGTTAACCCTATGGCTGTTGGTCTTTGTTCTGAAAAAGAGTTAGAGAAAGCTATGCTTATTTCTCAACAACAAGCAGAATTAAAAGAAAATAAGGGTAAAAAGAAAAAGTCTGTTAAAAAAACAGTAAAAGCTAAAGAGGCTAAAGCTAAAAAAGAGGCTAAAGTTAAAAAAGAAGCTAAAGCAAAAAAAGAGCCTAAAGCTAAAAAAGAGCCTAAAGCAAAAAAAGAAACTAAAGCTAAAAAAGAGACTAAGGCAAAAAAAGAAACTAAAGCAAAAAAAGAGCCTAAGGCAAAGAAAGAAACAAAAGCTAAAAAATAGTCTGATGTTAAAAAGAATAAAAACTCCTCAAGTTTGGGGAGTTTTTTTATTAGCGTAAAATGATTTTTACTCTTTTTTTATTTATTGATTTTATGTTTATAGAAAAAAGAGGTAATTATGAATATAGTTAAGTTTTCTATAAATCAAGATGTGTTAAAAATAGTAGCTCTTGTTACTATGACGATTGATCATATTGCAAAATATATTTTTGACGCATCTATGGATAATATATACGTGGGGATTGGGAGAATTAGTTTTCCTATTTTTGCATTTTTATTGATGAAACATTTAGCAACTAAGCAAATTTATAGTAAATATCTTATAAGATTGGGAATTTTTGGAGCTCTAGTTGTTGGATTATCTTTGCCATTTAGAGGTGTTGTGAAAGTTGCAAATATACTTCCATTTAATATACTTATTTCGTTTTTTGTTGCGGTTTTATTTTTATATATATGTAGTTTGATACAAAAAGAAAAAGGTCCTTTATGGGTAAAAATCTCGATGTTAATACTTAACTTATTGTATTGTGCGATGTTATCTTGTGTTTGTGATTATGGGATATATGGTTTTTTATTTTTAGTGTTACTTTATTTTTATTTTTATTTTATAAAGTCTTGTCGCATATTGTTATTTCTAGTTCTTATTTTTTCTGGATTAATAAATATCAATAGTATGTTTTGGTTTGTTGGAGTTTTAACAACTTTGGTATTGCTTTTTAATGATTATGATAAAAAGAGCAAGAGGTTATTAAAAAAATGGTGGTGGTTTTATGTGTATTATCCGTTACACTTATTGATTATTGGTTTGGTGTCATATTTAGGGAATTAAAAAAAGTCCAACTTTGATTGTTGGACTTTAATGCTAACTTATAAATAGGTGTTATGTTTTATAGATATTTTATGATATAAAAACCACCAATTAAAAGTATTACAAATATAATTGATAAAAGATTTAAGTTCTTTTCTATAAAAGTTTTCATTGGTTCACCGTAGCGTTTTAGTAGCCATGCGATAATATAGAAACGTAGTCCTCTTGCAAGAATTGAAGCAATGGTGAAAATAATGAAATCTAAACGAACAATACCTGATGCAATGGTTATTAACTTATATGGGATTGGGGTAACACCAGCGATGAATACTATCCATGCACCATATTTGTGGTAGCTATTTTCAAATTCATGAAAACTTTCCATATAACCATAAAATTCAAGTAATGGTTTTGCGATTACTTCGTATCCAAATACGCCAATAGCATAGCCCAAACAACCACCTAAAACACTTGCAATAGTTGCAGTTCCTGCTATTTTGTAGGCGTCTTTTTGACAAGCTAAAACCATTGGTATTATCATTATATCTGGTGGAATTGGAAAAAATGAACTTTCAATAAAAGCAATAGCAAAAAGCCACATAAGAGCGTTAGGGCGTGATGCTAGGTCTAGAGTTTTATCATAAACTTTACGGGTTAAATCTTTTAGTGCCATAACAATAGTATTCCTTATATGTGTTTGTTACGGCTTTGGATACTAGTGTAAAAACTGTTCTATTTCCTCAACATTTTGAGAGTTTTCCACATAAAATATTTTGGGATGAGAAAATAGTTTTTTTGTTTTTTCTAGTGCAGGTAAAAAGTTTATACATATTATAGATGGAGTGTTTTTTTGAAGGTAAAGAGAGGCAGATTTTATGTTGTGTACTTCAAATAATAAATAGCCTTTTTGTTCTATTGATTTTGTAAAATCTTGGCGTTCGTATGGTTTTAAGTTGATGTATAAAATGTGATGATTTTTATTGCCTATTTTATAGCTTTCAAGAATTTCTATGAGTTTTGTTTTAGCCTCGATATGGGTTAAGTAATGGCTTATTGTTGGATGATATATTAAAGCTTTTGGAGATTCTGATACAATGATTATTGGTGTGTTTGAATGTTCAAATTGACGTTCTATTGATGATATAAGTGTACAGGGGGTATTTTTATCAAAGTCAAACAATAAAATATCTGGAGTTATTTCTTTGTTATACAAACTAAATTTATGGATATTATCTGTATCAAAGATGAAGTATCCTTGGTTTTCTAAATTTTGGTGATATAGTTCTTTGTTTTTAGAGTTGTTGTTATATAAAAAAATATTACCTAATGTTCTCATGTATCCTCTCTTTTTTGTGTGTTTTTAATGTATAGTTTTAATATAGTAGAGGATATTTGGTTTTTAAGAGTTGTTTTGGTTTAAAAATGCATCATAGGTGTTTTCTAATAACATTGCGATAGTCATCGGGCCAACACCTCCTGGTACTGGGGTGATATAAGAACATATATCTAGTGCATCAGAAAATTTGACATCACCTTTTAGGCCATCCTTGGTTCTATTTATTCCAACATCAATAATTATTGCATTTTCTTTGATAAATTCTTTAGTGATAAATTCAGCCCTTCCAATAGCTGCAATTAGTATGTCGGCATTTTTACAGATAGATGCTAGATTTTTAGTTTTAGAATGAGTTACAGTAACTGTGCAATTTTCGTTAATTAATAGATGAGCGATAGGTAATCCTACAATTTGTGAACGGCCAACAACAACGGCATTAAGCCCTGTTAGGTCTTTTTTTATTGTGTGGAGAAGTTTGATAATACCTTTTGGGGTGCAAGGAGTGAATGCTTTTTGTTTTTTTATCATAAGTCCTGTATTTAGAGGGTGAAAACCATCAACATCTTTTAATGGTGAAATAGTGTTTAAGATTTCATCTGTGTTTAGATGTGCAGGGAGAGGAAGTTGAACTAAAATACCGTTTACATCATTTGATGTGTTTAATTTTTCTATAAGGTTTAGTAGTTCTTCTTTAGAGGTTTGTTCTGGAAGTTTGTATGTTGATGTTGATATTCCAACTTCTAAGCAAGATTTTTCTTTGTTTTTAACGTAAACATCACTTGCAGGATTATTTCCTACCATAATAACAGCAAGATTTGGTTTCTTATCTAGGCAGGAGATTTTTTGTTTTAGTTCATTTTTTATTGAAACAGCGAGTTCTTTTCCGTTTAAAACTTTGTTACTCATTCTTTTTCTCCAAACTATTAAGTTTATCTTCAATATCTAAAGAGTGCGTTGTTTCTAATAATACTTTTTTATAACGATCTGTTTGACCATATATTACGCTAAAACTTGATTTGCTTATCTTCAAGGTTTTACTTAAAAGTTTTATTAATTCTATGTTTGCTTTGCCTTTTTCAGGTTGGGCATTTAGGCTTGCTTTTAGGAAGTCTTGATTGCTTGCATCTGTAAATATTTCACCTAAAGCAGAAACACAAGAATTCGGAGTTACCCGAATTCTTAAAATGTATCCTAAATTTGTTTTTTCGTAAAACATTTATCCTGCAACTGGAGCTAATTCAATACATGCTTTTTCAATTAAATGTAAAACAAAAGCTAAAATTAAAATTAGTGCATATGGAGAAATATCAAAACCTGAAATTGGTTTAATGTGTTCACGAAGCTTTTCATATACTGGTTCTGTAACTTTGTGTAAGAAGTTTAGTAGCTTTTTGAAAGCATCACCACCTTGTCCGATGATGTTAAAATGCATACCCCAGTATAAAACAATATTCACAACAGCAAGAATGAGATAAAACTCTAATCCGATACCAAGTAACCATAAAATACTTTCAAGTAATATACTCATTTATGTAATCTCCCTTAAAAAATTGCTTAAATATTTGTATTTGATATTATTGGCAGAAGTTTTAATTTCAAGTTAAAATGTGTAGTTTTACTTTATTTTCTTATTAAGGGATAAAAATTATTTTGTTTTGAAGATTTTGTTTGAAAAAAATAAACTTTATGATATAATGATGTGCAATTAGATAAATGATTTTAGGGATAAAGAAATTAAAAATATGGATAAGAAATTTTTTATTAAAACATTTGGTTGTCAGATGAATGTGTATGATAGTCATCGTATGGCTAAAATGTTGGAAGAAATGGGGTTAAAGGAAACAACATTACAAGAAGAAGCAGATGTTGTTGTTTTTAATACTTGTCATATTAGAGAGAAGGCTGCAGAAAAGGTTTTTTCAGATTTAGGTAGAGCATATCTTATTAAGCAAGAAAGACAAGAGCAAGGTAAAGATACGATTATTGGTGTTACAGGTTGTGTAGTTCAAGCTGAAGATACTCAAATTATGAAGAGAGCACCATATGTTGATTTTGCATTGGGACCTTTGAGATATTTTAGAATAAAAGAAGTTGTTGAGAGTATTTTTCAACAAAGAGAAACAAAACTTTTGGATACTGAATTTAGTGCAGTTTCTAAATTTGATTATTTGCCTGAAAATAAGGCAAAAGGTGGTTGCTCATTTTTAGCTATTCAAGAAGGGTGCAATAATTTTTGTACGTATTGTGTGGTGCCATATACTAGAGGTGTTGAAGTTTCAAGACCTATTGAAGAAGTGCTAAATGAAGCAAGAAGACTTGTTGAAACAGGTAGTGTTGAGCTTAATTTGTTAGGGCAAAATGTTAACTCTTATCATGGTGAAGATAAAAATGGTGTAGAGCGTAATTTGGCTTATCTATTAAATAAAATTGCTGAAATTGATGGATTGGAAAGAATTAGATATACGACATCTTATCCTGCAGATGTTAATGATGATTTGATAGATTGTCATAAAAATCTTAAAAAATTGATGCCATATTTGCATTTACCTATTCAATCTGGTTCTGATAGTATCTTAAAGAAGATGAATAGGCGACATACAAAAGATGAATATTTAAGAGTGGTTGAAAAATTAAAAGAAGCGAATCCACTAATTGGTATGTCATCTGATTTTATTGTAGGTTTTCCTGGCGAATCGGATAAAGATTTTCAGGATACATTAGATGTTGTAAATAGAGTTAAATATATTCAAGCTTTTTCTTTTAAGTATAGCAGAAGACCTGGAACACCAGCTAGTGTTATGGATAATCAGGTTGAGGAAAAAGTAAAAAAAGAAAGATTGCAGATTTTACAAGACTTGTTATTTGACTATCAATTAAAATTTAATCAAGAAAGCGTTGGTAAAATTATGCCAGTGTTATTTGAAGGTGATGGTCGTCATAAAGGACAATTAACAGGTCGTACACCTTATATGCAAAATCTATATGCAAAAGCAGACAATAGTTTACTTAATAAAATTGTTTCAGTTAAGGTAACTGGAGCTTCAACAAACTCATTAAAGGGGGAGGTACTTTGATATGGCAGAACTTAGTTTTGAATTATTTAATAACCAATTAGTAAAAGTTTTAGTTGGTGTTAATGATGAAAATATTAGATTAATTGAGCGTATGCTTAATGTTGAAATATTGAGTTTTGGTAATCAGATTACTATTAAAGGTTCGGCAACAGATGCTGAAAATGCTAAAACAGCAATAGATATTTTGTATGAAAAGGCATCTAAAGGACATGTTGTTGGAGAACAAGAGGTAAAAGCTGCGGTTAGAATTTGTGGCGGTATGGGAAGCGTTGAAGAAAAACAATCATTAAGTGAGATTGTTTTAAAAACTAAAAAGCGTTATATTTATCCAAGATCAGCAACTCAAGCTCAATATATTACAGAGATGATGAAAAATGAGTTGGTGTTTGGCTTAGGACCTGCTGGTACTGGTAAAACATATTTGGCGGTGGCTTTGGCTGTTTCTATGATGTTAGAAGGGGCTGTTGATAAGATTATTTTATCAAGACCTGCGGTTGAAGCTGGTGAAAATTTAGGTTTCTTACCTGGTGATTTAAAAGAGAAAGTTGACCCATATTTGAGGCCTTTATATGATGCTTTATATGAAATGTTGCCTGCTGAACAAGTAGATAAAAAATTGTCATTAGGAGAAATAGAGATTGCTCCTCTTGCCTTTATGCGTGGTAGAACATTATCTAATTCGTTTGTAATTTTGGATGAGGCTCAAAATACAACACCAATGCAAATGAAAATGTTTTTAACTCGTTTGGGTGAAAATTCTCGAATGGTTATTAATGGAGACTTAAGCCAAGTAGACTTGCCAAGAGGCACAATTTCTGGGTTAAGGGATGCTTTGGATACGCTAAAAGGTATTAAAAATATTGGTTCAGTTACATTTTCTGCAAATGATGTTGTTCGTCATGGTTTGGTTGCTAAAATTGTAAAAGCGTATGAAGAAAAATCAAAAAGGGCTCAAGATGAAAAATAAAGTAATTTTAGACGTTATTGTTGATGATGATAAATGGGTAGAATTTGTTGATTTTGATGCAATTAAAGTTGCTCAAGAATTGAAAGATTTAACATTTGATTATGTGGCCGAAGGTGGAGAGCATGAGCTTTTGAGTAAAGCAAAAGAATTAAATGTTAATGTTTGTTTGAGTAATGATGAAGAAGTGCATCGTCTAAATAAAGAATTTAGGGGAATGGATAAACCTACCAATGTTTTATCGTTTGCAAATATTGATGATGATGAATTTTGGAATAACATTGAAGATGAAGGTGAGCATGAATTAGGGGATATAATTCTTTCTTTTGAAACATTATATCAGGAAGCAAATGAAAAAAATATTAGTGTTTATGCTCATTATTGTCATTTGTTAGTTCATGGATTTTTGCATCTTTTAGGGTTTGATCATATTGAAAATGATGAAGCTGAGATTATGGAAGATTTAGAGGTTGAAATTCTTTCGCAATTTTCTATAGATAATCCATATAAAGAAGGCGAATAATGTTTACATCATTGAAAGAACGTTTAAGAGGGCAAATACGTTTTTTATTACTTTTGTGTGCAGGAGGAGTAGCTGGACTTATTTTTCCTCCGTTTAATGGGGCTGTTTTAGGCTATGTTGCTATAATTTTATTTTTAGCATATTTATATAGTTTTGAAAAAGTTGATAAAAAAGTATTTTGGCGGGCTTATATTTTTTCATTTTCTTTTTTTATTGTTGCGTTTTCTTGGATTTGTAATGCTCTTTTAATAGATGGCGATAAGTTTATAAATTTTATTCCTGTTGTTATATTAGCAATTGGGGGATTTTTTGGCTTATTTTTAGCAATACCAGCTTATTTAATTAAGTGGGGAAAAAATTGCTATGCAAAAGCGTTGATTTTTTGTGTTGGAGTTGTTTTTTTTGAGTGGATTAGGAGTTTTATTTTTACAGGATTTCCTTGGAATTTATTTGGGAGTGCTTTGAGTTTTAATAATGGATTGTTGCAAGGTGCAAGTATTATTGGAACATATGGATTGTCTTTTGTTTTTTTGCTTTTGTTAAGTGGAATTAGTATATTGGTTTTAGGTATTGTTAGATGTAAATTTTATGGTAAGGCAATATACTTTATTTTATTTCCTGTTTTGTTTTTAGTTGGGGCAAGTCTTTTATATGAAAAACAAGAAATAGGTGATATAAAAGTTCGTTTAGTACAACCATCTATTCCACAAACATTTAAATGGGATGAAAAATCTATTTATCATAATTTTAGAGAGTATATTGATTTAAGTAAATCTCAAAATCTTGATGGAGTTGATATTGTTGTTTGGGGTGAGACGGCAACACCTTATTTTTTGGATAGAGATGAAAGACACTTAAAAGAGGTAACAGAAGCTATAGCAGAAGATGGCTTTTTGATTACAGGATTAATGAGGGCAAGTTTTGATGGTGGTGAATATCAGGTTTATAACTCTATGTTTGTGATAGATGATAATGGTGTAATCAAAGATTATTATGATAAATCACACCTTGTTCCGTTTGGTGAGTTTTTGCCGTTTAGGAAATATTTGCCAGATTTTATGAAACCAATTGCTAAAGTTGTTGGAAATATTAAAAGAGGTGAAAAATATAAAAATATCAGAGTTAAAAATTTGCCACTAATGGGTGGGGCTATTTGTTATGAAAGTATTTTTCCTAAAGAGGTGTTGAACAAAAATGAAAAACCCGAAATTTTGATGGTGTTAGCTAATGATGGTTGGTACGGTGTAAGTGCAGGACCTTATCAGCATTTGGTGGCAAGTCAATTAAGGGCGATAGAAGAGGGGATTACGGTTGTTCGAAGTGCTAATACGGGAATTAGTGCTGTTATTTACCCAAATGGAGAGATTGTTGGTAATATTGGTCTTAATGAAAAAGGGATTAGTGACGTAAATTTACCTAAGATTTTAGAATATGATACAATTTATGGAATGTATGGAAATAGTATTGTATTTTTGATAATGTTATTAGCTATTTTAATAGTGTTTTGGGTAAATAAGAAAAGCAGTAAGAGCTAAATTTATAATCGTAATAGTTGTATTATTCTAAAAATAATTGTTGCATTTTAGATAAATGTGAGATATAAAATTTGTGATAGTTTAGCAACTTAATTGTTTGGTTGTTGGATTAAAAGTAACTTTTATATTAGGAGATTTACTATGCCACGCGGACGTAAAAAAATGAATTCAGAAATACAAAGCGATGATATGGTTATAGAAAGTGGTCTAGGACCTGTTGACGCGTATGTTGGTAGTAGAATTTGTGCAAGAAGAAGATTATTGCAACTTAGTCAAAAACAAATGGCTGAAAGATTAGGTGTTACTTTTCAGCAAGTTCAAAAGTATGAAAAAGGTGTTAATAGAATTGGTGCAGGTCGCCTTTATTCAATAGCAAAAATACTAGGTGTTAGTATTAGTTATTTCTTTGAAGAAGTTGAGGTAGACGCCTTTTTACAATATCCAGAATATAGTAGAAATAATAGTTATGGGTTCTTTATGGAAGATGATACTGATTTAGAGTATGATCCAATGAGAGGAAGTGAAGCAACAATGCTTGTTAGGGCATATTATCGTTTGCCGCCAAAATCAAGAAAAGGTTTGTTGCAGATGCTTAATGGTTTAAGAAATACAAAAGAAGATTTAGATGATGAAATTTAGTGATATGTCTTTTTTGAGTGAACCTAAATTTTTTGGCCGAAGAAAAGGACGAGTTGTTCGTAAAGCTAAAAGTTTTTTGTTAGAAAATATGTTGCCTCAGCTTAGAATTTTGGAAGCAGAAGATTTTAATAGAGAACAAATGTTTGGCGGTTTAAAAAAAGAGATTTGCCTAGAAATAGGTTTTGGTGATGGGCAACATATTTATGGACAAGCTAAAAACAATCCTGATGTTGGTTATGTTGGGGTTGAAGTTTTTCAAAATGGTGTTGCAAATTTATTGTCTTTAATTAGCAAAATTAGAGAAGGTGATAATTTACCAGAAAAAATAGATGCTCTTGGTTATGATGTAAATAATATCAGAATTTATGATGATGATGTTAGAAAACTTTTTGATAAAATTCCTGATGGTTTTTTTGATAAGATTTATTTACTGTTTCCAGACCCATGGCCTAAGAAAAAGCATGCTAGTCGTCGATTTGTTAATCCAGAAAATCTTAAACATTTAGCAAGGATATTAAAAAAAGGTGGTTTATTTAGGGTGGCGACAGATCATCCTATTTATAAGCGCCATGTTTTAAGAACTATGCACGAGTGTAAGGATTTTGTTTGGAATGCAAAATGCGGTAATGACTGGAAATGCGCCCCTAAAGACTGGGTGAAAACTAAATACCAAGAAAAAGCTATACGAGAAGGGCGTCGTCCTATTTGGTTTAATTATATAAAAGAATGAGTCTAATACTTAAGTATAGGGGTATTATAATAAGAAGGAAAAGAAAATGTTTACACGCAAAATTTTCCTTCTTTTTTTAATTGTTCAAAGTGTTTAATGTCTCTTGTTTTGAATACTTTTGCAGGGTTTCCGCCAGCAATAGAATAAGGTGGTATTTCACCATGAACAACAGCTCCGCCTTGGATAATAGCACCTTCTCCTATTTTTGTTCCTGGGAGTATTGTAACACGTGAACCTATCCAAACATAACTTTCAATAATTACATCTTTTTTTATTACATCAGGTCCGTAAGGGATGTGAGAGCTTTCATAATTATGATTTTGTGTTAATACAAGAATATCTTCGCCTCCTGATATATAATCTCCAGTAATAAATTTACCTGCACCTATTACTTTAATTCCATTAAATGAATTATAATCACCAAGGTATGTTGCACCATTGAATTTTGTAAAACCACCTATTCGTAATTTTTTACCACATTTTTTTGTTTTAATTTTTGCACTAATTATATAAATATTAAAATATGGGCTACATAGAAAAACATATTCTAATGCGTTTCTTAAAAGTCTTCTCTGTTTAGGAAATGGAACCCATAAACTAAAAAGTCTCGCTAAAATTTTCATTTTGAATCTCTTAAAAATTAATTTGAACAGAGTATATTTTTTATTTTTATTGCTGTCAATTTAATATTTATTTTTAAAAGGTGGTGGAAAAGTATTACTTTTTAAAGGTAAAATTAAATTTTATGTATTAAAGTGGGCGAAACTTGGGAATTTTTGTTCCCTTGATTTGGTATGTAATAATTTTAAGGAAATAAAAATGGTATCATTAGCAGAAAAAATGGCCGCAAATATGGATGCTTCTGTATTTAGTAAAGCAACAGATTTGCAAAAACGTTTGTGGTTTACAGTTTGGGCTTTAATTGTTTTTCGTATGGGAACATTTATTCCATTACCTGGTATTGATGCGAGAATCTTGGCTGAGATTTTCCAAAGACATTCAGGTGGAATTTTAGGAATGTTTAATATGTTTTCGGGTGGTGCGTTAGAACGTATGACCATCTTTGCATTAAATATTATGCCATACATTTCAGCTTCGATTATTTTGCAATTAGGGCAATCTATTATTCCTAGTTTGGCTCAACTTAAAAAAGAAGGTGAAGCAGGTCATCGTAAGATGCTTCATTATACAAAATTGTTGACAGTTCTTATAACAATAGTACAAGGTTATGGTATTGCTATTGGGTTGATGAGCCTATCAAATGGTGATGGTAGTAGTGCTGTTGTTATAGCTCCAGTGCCATTTATTGTTTCTACAATTATTTCTTTGGTTGGTGGTACAATGTTTATTGTATGGCTTGGTGACCAAATTACTGCACGAGGTGTTGGTAATGGTTCTTCTTTAATCATTACAGTTGGTATTATAGCAAATATTTTCCCAGCAATTGGTCAAACAATCGAGTTAGGTCGTATTGGTAGTATGTCTTATTTTGTTGTTTTTGGTTTATTTGCTATGAGTATAGCATTGGTTGCTATTATTTTAAAAGTAGAAATGGCTCAGAGAAAAATTTTGGTGCAATATCCAAGACGCCAAGTTGGTCTTAGAGTTAGCTCTGCTGATAGTTCACATATGCCATTGAAAGTTAATCCTACAGGTGTTATTCCTCCAATTTTTGCAAGTGCTTTGTTGTTATTGCCAATTACTGTTGCAAATATTTGGTCTGAAAATGGTCCAGAGTGGGTTCAAACATTGAGTCGTTATTTAGGGCATGGACAACCATTGTATTTGGCTTTATACGCATTTTTGATAGTATTCTTTGCGTTTTTCTATACAGCAGTTGTTGTTAACCCTGAAGAAACAGCTGATAATCTTAAAAAGCATGGTGGTTTTATTGCCGGAATTAGACCTGGTAAAAATACTGCTGAATATTTGGATTATGTTGTTACTCGTTTAACAGTTCTTGGCTCTTTTTATTTGGTAGCTTTGTGTATTTTACCAGAAATTTTGATTGCTAAGTTGTCTGTTCCATTTGTATTAGGTGGTACAACACTTCTTATCGTTGTACAAGTTACAATGGATTTCATTTCGCAAGTACAATCAAGATTAATTGCTTATCAATACGAAAATGTATTTAAGAAAGCACAGCTTGTGAATAAAAAGAAAAAATAGAATCGTAAAGATTTGAATTTAAAGCACTCTTAGATTTGTTGATTTAAGGGTGCTTTTTTGTATTTTAATTTGGTTGTTGGAAGGGGTAATTTATTAAAAATATTAAAAAAATGTATTTTTTTTTAAAAGAATAGTTGACTCTAATAATTTATGTTCTATAATCCGCTTAATTTTGAAAAGTGGTGATCAACTTTTTGAATGGTTTAATATATTAAAATAATGGAGAGTTAATTTGGCTCGTATAGCTGGTGTAAATATTCCTACTGCCAAGAAATTAGAGATCGCTTTGACATCAATCTATGGTATAGGAAGAGAAACAGCACAGGATATCTGTGCAAAAGCGGGCGTTGACGGTGTTCGTCGTGTGCATGAATTATCTGACGAAGACATCGCAAAAGTTCGTGAAGTAATTGATAAAGACTACCTCGTTGAAGGTGAACTTCGTCGTGAAGTTGGCGTGAATATTAAACGTTTGATGGATTTGGGTTGCTATAGAGGCCTTCGCCATCGTAAAGGTTTGCCTGTTCGCGGTCAAAGTACTAAACAAAATGCGAGAACTCGTAAGGGTAAACGCAAGACCGTAGCTAACAAGAAGAAATAAGTGAGGTAGTGATGGCAAAAACAGTTATTAAAAAGAAAGAGAAGAAGAACATCACATCTGGTGTAGCTCATATCAATTCAACATTTAATAATACAAGAGTTACAATTACAGATGCTCAAGGTAATACAGTTTCTTGGTCTACTGCTGGTGCTCAAGGCTTTAAGGGTAGCAGAAAATCTACTCCTTATGCAGCTCAAATTGCGGCAGAAGAAGCAGGTAAAAAAGCTCAAGAAAATGGTATGAAAACTTTGGAAGTTGAAGTTAAGGGTCCAGGTTCTGGTCGCGAATCTGCAATTAGAGCTTTGCAAGTTATTGGCTTCACTATTACTTCCATCCGCGATGTAACTCCTATTCCGCATAACGGCTGCCGTTTAAGAAAACGCCGCAGAGTTTAATTTTAGGATTTTAAGTAGAGGAAAGAATCCTTTCCTCTACTTGTTTTAGTGTTGCGTGTAAACTAGTAAAGAGGGTATTCCAGTGATTCAAAAGAATTGGCAAGAACTTATAAAACCAACTAATCTAGGGGTTGTTCCAGGCGAAGGCAGGAATGTTGCTAAGATAGTTGTTGAACCTTTAGAGAGAGGTTTTGGTTTAACTCTGGGTAATGCGTTAAGAAGAGTTTTATTATCTTCTTTGCAAGGCGGTGCTGTTACTGCTGTTAAAATTGACGGAGTATTACACGAATTTTCAGTTATTGAAGGTGTTCGTGAAGATGTAACGGATGTTATCCTAAATATTAAAGGCTTGGCTGTGGCTGTTCATTCTGAAGGTCAAAAGACTATGCGTTTGAAAGCTGAAGGTCCAATGGTTGTTACAGCTGGTATGATTGAAGTTGGTCATGATGTTGAAATTATGAATCCAGATCATGTTATTTGTACATTGGATGCAGGAGCTAGCATTTCTATGGAATTGATTGTTGGTACAGGTAAAGGTTATGTGCCAGCTGTTCAAAACAAAATGTCTGATGCTCCAATTGGTATGATTGCAGTTGATGCTATTTATTCACCTGTAAGAAAAGTTTCTTATAAAGTGGATAAGACTCGTGTTGGTCAAAATACTGATTATGATAAATTAACAATGGTTGTTGAAACAAATGGTGTTGTAAGCCCAGAAGATGCTGTTGCATTGTCTGCTAGAATTTTGCAAGACCAATTAAAACCATTTATTAATTTTGATGAACCTGAAAGTGAAGCAGTTTCTGTTAAAGAAGAATTGCCATTTGATAGAAATCTTCTTCGTAAAGTTGATGAACTTGAATTATCAGTTCGTTCTGCAAACTGCTTGAAGAATGATAATATCGTTTATATTGGTGATTTGGTACAAAAAACTGAAGCTGAAATGCTCAGAACACCTAACTTTGGTAGAAAATCTTTGAATGAAATTAAAGAAGTTCTTTCAAAAATGGGTATTCACTTGGGTATGGATACTCCGGGTTGGCCACCAGAGAATATTGAAGATTTAATTAGAAAATGTGATGAACATTTTTAAGAGTTTCTAAAATATTGTGAGAAAGGCGCTATTTATAGCGTCTTTTTTTTGATTATAGAGGAAAAGGGAGAAAAGATAGGTGATTGTAATAAATTGTATAAAAAAAGAAACCGGGGAAACCATATACGCTTTTAGGGCATAAAGGATTCCTCGGTTAATGTTAGTTAGTCTTCTTCAGAAAAGATGTTATCAATGACTTTTTGCAATCTTTCTGGCCAGTATTTTTGCCAGATAGCATATGTTACAATTCCTAAAAATGTGAAAACAACTGTTGCCACACTAGAGAAAATGAGAACACCGATAAAGTTATCGAACCAGCTATCAGCGCAACAAATCATTGTGCCAAAGAAAGAAACTGCTACCATTGTTACTAACAACTTCTGAGCCTCAGAAAGGCGATCAAACCAATTTTTCATATTCATTGTTTTTTTATGTTCTAACCAAATGCAAAGATAGACCCCACAATTTGACCGGAACTGGTTAATAAAATAATTTTCGAATAAAAAAGTAGGCGTTCTAAATATTAAAAAGCTTACTTTCATCAATAAATGTTACTAACCTTCAAGTAAAAAACTCAAAAATATGAACAAAAATGACGAATAATAAAACTTAAAAATAAACAGAATACCTACTTTAACATCTTTAATATATCACAAAAATAGGGTGGTGTCAAATAAAAATAATATAAACATACATACTAAAATGTATAAATAATTGTTGATTTTTAGAAAAGTTACTTTTATATATTGTTATGTAATAATATTAAAGAGGTAAAAATGGTAGGTTACAGGCATAAAATAGAGGTTTATCCTTTTTCGTATAATAAAATTTTGGGTGGTAAGCGCAAAATTGATATTCGCCCATATAAGAAAAATTTACATAATATGCATATTGGAGATATGATTGAATATGTTAATTTAGAAACACATACAGTTACTTTGAAAGAAGTAAAAGGAATAGCTTTGTTTAATGATTTTGAGACGTTGATAAAAATGTTAGACCCAAAACTTATAGGATACGATACGAGAGAGGAGATTGAGGTTAGAGTTGAACGAATGTATTCAAAAGATGAAGTTAGCGAATATGGGGTATGTGCAATATTTATTGATGAGCCACATGTTAAACATGTGATGAACTTAAAATGTATAGATAGAAGTGCTTAGAATTTAAGCTTTGATAAGTTGTATAAGGTTTTTACTATTACATTATATTGTTTATTTTGAAATTAGAAGGTACCCGATATTGGGTATTGATTTGATAAAGATGAACAATGAGAGTAGTTTGCTAATGCTCCACCAAAAACTATTATACCTGGTAGGATAGAAAATAATAATAAAGTTAATATAGATATAAATTTTTGTATTTTTGAAACTGGAGTAATAGTTGTGTTAAATTTATTTTCAATTTTGATATTAAATAGTGTAAAGCAAAAAATAAACCATGTAAGTGTTAGTACACAAGCGCTAATAAGATAAATTTTAGAGCGAGGGGTGTTGCAAGTACCTAGTACATACAAAAAAGAGTAATATACGAATATTAATAAAAATGGTAAGAGTATTTTGCTATATTTCAGAGAAATGTGATAAAGGTGATTATGTGCATAGTTTTTTCTAAATGAGTGAAAATAATATAAGAAAAATAAAGAATACAATATAGGAGAAGATATTAATACTATAGGATTATATAGACTAGAGATTGAACAAAAAATGAAGGAAAGTAGCAAAAGTATGATAAAACATAGTTTGTAAATAAATTTTTTCATATAAGTATCCTTTTAAGTTAAAAATGTTTTCTAAATGCTTGTTTTAACTTTTTACCACCATGACCAATATCATCAATAATTTCTATTTTTGCATTATTCATAGCTCGATATAATTCCCATGCTCCTTTTAGTGGGCAACACATATCGAGGCGGTTGTGTACAATTAAAGTTGGTATGTCTTTAATTGTATCTATGTTTTTTAAGATTTCATTTTGTTCCATAAAATAAAGATTGGCGGCGTAATACAAATAAATGCGAGATGAGTTAATGGTATCATTGTCAATGCGTACTTCTTCAAATTTGGGGTTTGTTTTCCCCATTTGATATTCATAGTGCACCATATATTTTATGGCTTTTTGGATTGAACCTAGGTCATCTGAAAAAATTAGTTTTGCATAATGAGTATATGGGTTTTCTCCGTCACTTTGATTTTTTATTTCTTCTAAAAGGTCAGGATAAAATAATCCGCTATCACGTAGCATCCATTCCATATCTTCACGACGAGCTAGAAATACAGAGCTTAAGTATAAGTTTTTAACTAATTTTGGGTATTTTATTGCAAAGAGAAGAGCAAGGGTTGAACCCCATGAACCGCCACCAACAGAAATTGGTTCATTGATACCTAAATATTCAAGCAAACGTTTGGCATCTTTTATTAAACGTTTGGTATCATTTAGATTTATGATGTCTGTTGCTTTTGATTTGCCACTTCCTCTTTGGTCAAAAAGAATTATTCTTTGTTTTTTTAAGTTATAATATTCGGCATGACTTACTTTAGAGCGTCCTCCTGGACCACCATGAAAAGAAAGTACAACTTCTCCCTTAGGATTTCCTATTTCTTGAAAAAAAATTTCGTGTCCTTCATAAAGAGGGAGATAACCAGAATTGAATATTTTTTTGTTGAAAAAACCGAACATTAGATTCCCTTTTGTAGTTATTTTTTGTAATTTTTAAGTAAAATGATTAATATTTATTTAATTTAAGGAATAAATTATGAAAATTGTGGGAACAGCGATAATTTTTAATGAAAAAAATGAAATACTTATAGGACAAAGACCTGAAGGGAAAGATTTGGCAGGACTTTGGGAATTTCCTGGTGGCAAAAAAGAAGAGGGGGAAACAATTAAGGAATGTATTGTTAGAGAAATAAGAGAAGAGCTTGATGTTGAATGTGAAGTTGGTGAGTTTTTGCTAGAGGTTGTTAAAGAATATAAGCATGGTGAATTTAAACTTGAAGTTTATAAGTCTAGAATTAAAGATGCTTCATCAATGAAGGCTCTTGTACATCAGGATTTGAAATGGGTTAGTATTGCAAAACTTGATAATTATGAATTTCCGCCAGCAGATATTGACATAATTAAATATTTAAAAGAAAAAAATTAGCGTTAAGGAAATTTTTAATAATTCTTTGGTAGAATACTCTTAAGTAGTATATATACTGGAGAATTTTTTTATGCGTTTTAGTGATAGAATAGCCTTATTAATGGTGAGTTTATTGGGTATGAATAGTGTTTTTGTATCTGATTGTAATGCTTATGGAATAAGTGCTGTTGAGATATATAAACAAGCAAAGGCTGGAAATAAAAATTATTTAAGTTTATTAAAACGTTATAATAATGCTATTGATTTAACCGATAAAAATGGTTATACGGCATATTGTTTGGCGCTAAAAAATGATGATAAAAATACTTTAAGTGTTTTAAGCAGGTTTGGGGCAAATGAATCACATAAATGTGTTAAACAAGTAGAATTAGATAAAAAAAATAGTGTAAAAAAGCCTAAAAAAAGTGCTTATAAAAGTGTGTTAAAAAAATCAAAATTTAAAGATGAAAGTATAAGTCCTTATTGGTGGTGGGGGCTTGGTGGTGCTGCTATTGCTGGAGGTGCGCTTGCATTGTCTGGTGGAGGCGGTGGAGGAGGCGGAAGCTCTTCTGGGGTTAAGTATTGTCATAGTTGCGATATTAATAAAGGAAAAGGCGGAAATCCTGATGGAAGTGCGGAGCTGTTTAAAACAAAAGAGTATAAGAATAGTTCATATCTTTGTGGAAGTTTAGCGGCTGAAGCTTATAGTTATATGTACTCTAAAGATGCTAATGGAAATTTAGTTAGTCATCAAGCCGGTTCAACAGACGCATTAAAAAAAGTAAAAGTTGGTATTTTAGATAGTGGCGTTAATAAAAATAATAGTGAATTAGTTGGTAAAGTTGTTGGTGAATATGATGCTAATGATTTTAACAGTGATGGGGATATTTCTGGTTATGATGCGGGTGATGTTGAGTTATATTTGTATAAAAGAGATGGGGTATATTATCCAATAGCAATGATTGATGGTGTTCCCCATGGTTATGGTTTAGAAGATGAAAATGGAACGGTAGTTGATATTACAGAAGATAAATTGTATAGATTTTTTGAATTTACAAAAGCACATTTAGGTATTGATGTAGATAAGAGTGATTTTGCTGTTTTAAATGGTGCAGGAGGTGGTGCTCCTGGTAGTGATACTGATTTATTGCTTGAGATATTTGGTGATAAATATAATATTGCATACTATAAGATATCTAATATTAATCATGGAAGCCATGTTGCAGGTATTATTGCTGGAAAGAAAAATGATAAAGGCAATCATGGTGTTGCTTTTGAAAATGCTGAAATTATTGCAGGAAGTTGGGATTTTGAACATGAGATAGAACCTGTAATTAAAGGTATGGTTAATGATGGGGTTAGTGTATTAAATCATAGTTGGGGATATGAAGCTGATAATGATTTAAATATTAAACATGCTGAAGAATTGTTGGATCCTAAAAATGATGAAATAGATACTTTAAAAGCATATGCGTATGCAGCAAATAATGGTGCTGTTTGGGTACAAGCAACTGGTAATGATGGATATTCTCAGCCTGCGGTTCATTTAGGAATGAATACTTTAGATTTGTCATCATATGGTTATGCAGGTCCCGGTCAATATGAAGTATCATTACTTGCTGTTGCCGCTCTTGATGGAACTAAAGCAACAGAAAGTGCGCCGAGCGGTATGATTGCAGATTATTCAAATAGATGTGGAGATGCTGCTGGTTGGTGTATTTCTGCAGAAGGTACAAATATTTTGTCATCAAATGCTATTGCGAATGGTTATGAGGTAAATAGTGGAACTTCAATGGCAACACCTGTAGTAAGTGGAAGTATAGCCTTATTGCAGGGTTATTATCCATGGCTAAAAGCTCAAAATATAGCTTATTTGTTGTTAGAAACAGCTAATAATAGAGGCGAATATGCTAAAAGTGAAATCTATGGTCAAGGAGCTCTTGATTTAGAGGCTGCAGTTACAACACCAATAGGTGAATTAGGTTTACCAGAAAATCAAAGTTTAGATAGCTTAAAGAAAATAGGTTTAACGAAACTTTCAACCTCAAGTGTAATGCAAAATCAACTCTTAAAGGCAATGCCCAAAACGATAACGGCATTTGATGCCTTAAAACGTCCATTTGAATATGAGACATCAAAACTTATTAATACGACACATTCATCTAATGCAAAT
>JAFTVD010000007.1 GCA_017465945.1 Alphaproteobacteria bacterium
ATTTCTCATAATGACCTCCTTTCGGTTGTAATGCGTCCGCCAGACGACATTACTCTAACCGAAAGGAGCGCTTTGTCAAACTCATCGCTAAAGCTCTACGGAACCACCGGCCTAGCCGGTGGTTTTCTAAATACAACAAAAAAGCTCCGTATTAATTACGGAGCTTTTTTATTTTATATTAATTACTTAAAGACATAGGCTAGCGCACAATCCCCTAAACCACATTCTTCACAAGTAACTAGAAATAGACTAACTATTTAAAATTAAAAAAGATTTAACTATCTTATTTTTCTTAAGTTCAAAATACGTGTCTTTAATTCTTTAGCTTTTTCTAAACTAGATTTATCTTTTCTATTATCCATATGGTCAAATTTTGCATATTCAGGAAGCAATACTGCACTATTTTTTTCATTATTTTCAATTTTTTTACAAATTTCACTATTTAGTGTTGTAAAACTTTTAGGAATATATGTTCCATTATTAATTGCTTTAATATTTGCCAAATACACACTTTTAATCTCTAATGTATACGCTCTATCAAATGCACTATCATTAGACATTCTCGCTCCAATATCAGTAAGCTCTCTTAATTCATCATCACTAAATGAACTACATAACTCAACCAATAACGACGAAATATCACCATATTTAGAATAATTCATCTTAAGCACTCCTAGAATTATCTTTCATTGAAACAGTTTTCACATTTTCACCAATAGCTAATACTTTATCCAAACCTTTCAAAGGCTTTGCTTCTTTTGCACATTTTTCCAAACTCTCATTGCGTTCTATATAAGAAATTTTAGATGCTAAATCTATAACCTCTTTTATTTCACATTTTGCTCTCAAGTCATCCGCATTATAAATATTTACCTCATTACCTGCTTTGCGACTTTCCTCTGCAATAAAAGATAAGGCCATAATTTCTTTTGGATGTTCATTAATATAATCATTTATAGCATTTTGTTCTTTTTCACTTTTTTTAGAAAAAGTTGTATCAATAACACTTCCATAATTAAAGTGAGCTTGTGCAGACATTTCATTATAAAATTTTTCACTTTGCTCCAAAATTGGGGTTATTGAAGATAAAGATCCAGTATGTCTTAATTGTGTAATTTCTTCTTTTGACAACCCATGCTGAATATTATCATTTCCAACATACACAAACGAATTTTGATAAAGCGGATTTTCCATCACTTTCATCAATTTTTCAACATCCGGCTCACCTATCATATTATTAATAATTTCTACATAAGTTTTACTTGCTGGTTTAACAATATCTTCATATACACCTAGCATCACATCTGCAAAAAATAACATATCTCTTTGCTTTTCACCCAAACTTGGACTTTCCTTTTCTTGTTCAATAGCTCTTGATACTTTTAACAAAAAAACTTGAGCCATATCATCTCTGCTAATTTTCTCCTGCAAATCTGTATTATCTTTAGCATCAATAAAAAACTCTTCCAAAACATCTTTCACATCACCATTCATCTTACCCTCCTAGATTTATCACTCTCAATAAAATATAAAAATATTATAACACAATAAAACACTTTAATCAATCCCCTTTAATCAATTCAATATTGACAAAAATATAATTTTATGCCAAATACCCTCATACACAAATATAATTATGTTAATCTAACAAACTATTTTTATGGAACAAAAAAGAAAAGAACAATTAGAACAACAAGTCGACAAAGCTTACAAATGCTGGGTTAAAAACATTGACCAAGAATCAACCATTGATGATATAGATAATACCGTCAAAATGATAAGCGACGAACTTTTTTTCGGAACAATCATTGTAACAGGTAAAAGAAACCCATCATCATACATCGGCACTTACAAACAATGCCAAACCTTAAAAAATTCATTTGGCGGACAAACCGGTGCAATAAGTAATGTTTGGTATTGGATTGGTTATGCTTCTAAAGAACAAATCTCCAAACTCGTAGCCAACAAAAAGAAAAATCTCACTATAAGCATCCCCGTTGATGATTTAGAAGAAGCAATTTTAAGTTTTGGAGAAACTGCATCTTTAGATATACGATATGGTTGTTTTGAAAACGGAAGAATTTCATACATAGGTTGCTATAAAATTTGCACTTTACTGCGTAAAACTTATGGCGGCAAAATTGGTAAAATCAACAACCACTGGCACTGGATAGGTTATGCTAATTTTGAAGAAATGACTCTTCTATATCAAAATTATCAAAGAAACACCAAACGTTATAGGCGAAAAAAAGTTGTTCTCACAGTCTAAGCAAAAAAACCACTCTGTTTTAGAGTGGTTTTTTATTTTATAAAACATTATTTTTTCATTTTTTTTACAATTTCTTTTATCTCAATCGATACTTTTAACGATTCTCTTATTTTCTGTATCGATTTATTATAAGTAGATTTATTTAAACTACAATTTTCAGAGCTCAAATATTCTAAACACATATCAGGATATTTCCCCATTATAGTAGCAACAGCCCAAGCAATTCCCATTTGCGAATAATAATCATCTGCATTTAATCTGTCTAAAACCTTAAAAACTCGTTCAATATATTCATCATTTAGATAATGTGATAATAACATCACAGAAACAACCCTACTTTCAAATTCCTTTGTTGTATTTTGATATTTCATCAAATAGTTCCAAACATTATCTTGATGCTTTCTAGCAATTTTAAAACTTTGACACAACGAATCATTAACCGCCCAATCATCAACATATTTAACAAAATCATCAAAATATTTTAGTAACACATCAATATCATCTTTTGTATATCCCAAAACAAAAGCATGAAGTAATCTTAACTCATATATTTCCAAATCATTATTATCTAAAAAATATTTGTAATTATTTTTAGCTATTTTTTTAGCAAATTTCTTTAATTCAGGAATAGATATTCCAAATTTTGTTACTTTTAATTGCTTAATTTCTCTTTTTATATCCTCAATATTCATTACTTATAAGTCCTCTTATCGTCTCTTTTTTTATATTTTTTCAATTAAAAAGTAAATTTACCTCATATCTTTCATACATAAAATATAATTGACTTATATTAAAAAACTATTACACTGACATCACAAAAAAATTATTAGTATGTATTAAATAAAAAACTATTATGAAAAAGATGTTATTACATTCGTTCAAAAAATTTCCATTATTGCAAGAAACATTGCAACCTCACCAAGTTGCAGATTTTTGCAAACAACTTCAAGAAAGCAATGAAATTCTAGACCTAACCAGTGCAACAGAGCTTCTAAACTTGTTTTGCAACAAATGTTGGCAATTAGACACATTACAACAATCTTGCTATGAGAATGTTGCAATAATTTTGAAAAGATGCCTTATTGATGCTCAAATCAAACTCATTCCATTGCTAATAGAAAATAGCAAAATCTACAATGATTTAGTTTTTCTAGCTTTTGAAATGGTAAAATCCTTTACTCCAAACCAATGTAACCGATTAGATAAAATTAGCGTTATCTCTTGGAGTTATGATGACGAATTTACCATAATAACAGAACAAGAGTACAAATACCGCCAACAAAACAATCTAAAATGTTGGTACCACACTCATGTATCTGAAAATGGAAACTTTATAAGTTATCGCCGACCATTTAATATTAACGACATTAAATGTTTTTATGCCTCACTCCGTATTGCACTTATGAGCGGACAGGAAATATTTTTTAAAACAGGACGATAACCTCATTAAGCTACAAATTAAAGACTAATGTTTAAAACATTAGTCTTTTTTTAAACAAAAAAAAGAGGCCTAAGCCTCTCAAATCAATGCCTAGCCTCAAAAAGAGAAAAACTCAATTTAAAACCAGGCGCTAAAGCACGTAGCACATATCACTATTATAATTTAACAGTGATACAATGCCGACCTCCTTTCTTTTCGAAAAGAGAGATTTTGTTTTTATAAAAAAGCAAATAGAGGCTTTTATAAAAAACAAAATCAAACTGACATACACATCCGGATTATGTATAACAGTTGTCGGTGTCTTTAATCTAATTTATTCAATAAACTAGTTTAATTAAAGACAACTACATGCCGCCAAAATTTCTCAAAGAGAAAATCGGCATCCCAAAAAATACCATTAGTACATAAAATCCAACATGGGATGTATAAATAATGTACATAATAGTATCTTTGTAGACAAAATATACACTAATTTACAATATTTGTCAATGAAAATATTAAAAATTTTATTAAATAAATTCAATTAGTTACAAAATAAGTAAAATTTTTTATCAAAACAATCATTAACTTTCAAACAAAACATTTACTCAACATATAAAAAGAAACAACAGTTTCTACGCCCGTTGTTTGCACTGATAATACTTAATCAATATTTTGTGAATTAAAATTATGTTCTCACACGATTTGATGTAATAAAATTACAGTATTCCTCTGTTGCCCTTGATAAACTACTAATTTTAGGATTGCATCCTTTGGATCTTACATTTACAAATAAAGAATATTTTATCTAATTGTTTTTGTCTTTCTAAAATAAATTATTTTTACCTTAAATAAAATAGTATATCACTTCTTCCTAATTTCGATACCAATCACTCCAAATTCTATCTGCTTATCTTTCAAATAAAATTCTTCCAAAACATCAATAAGCTCTTCATTAGAAGAAAAGCCAGCATCACAGCAGTTGATATTTTTGCAAAGTTCCTCAAAGTTACTTGCTTTATATAAATTTATAACTTTCGCCGTAAATTTATCATCAGCATCTGAATTATTTGAAAATTCAATGGTATCACCAGTTTTAATCTTTCTGCGTTTTTCATCAAATAAACGCAATTCTATGGTTTTAATACCTGATTTTAACATATTGTAATATTTTTCTTTAACATTTAACTTATGCATTAATAAGTTCCTTACAAAAATAAACACTATTGGCATGTATTATAAGTAAAATTAGTCAGAATTGTCAAACATATAGGGCTTGAATCCTGTAAAAAACACCATTTTCATAACAAAAGATGGTGTTAAAACATTGGTGATGCAATGCTTACGATTTACGAGTTAAACAACTTATTTTTTTTTTACAAATATACACTATAATCTTTTCAATGAAATAATTTTTCATCACATTAAAATATGTTAATTTATTTAAAAAAACATTTACACAATATGAAATCTGTAATACCCCTTCATCAGAATAATTGAGAGGAAGTGATACTATGGAAGTTTTTATTGAATATGGATTAGACTTTGATAATAATCGTTACGGATTTGGTCGTAGTGTGGAAATAGAATATGAAGATGGCACAGAAATCCGCACTAAAGATAAATATAAATTAACCAATCGTAGTTATTACTTTAGAATCTGGATAGGCAAAAAAGTGTTTATATGGTCGCAAGAAAAAGGATTTTATATCAAACAAAAAAATCGTAATAATTTTAAAATCGTGCTTGGTTATGGCGGTATTTGTGTGAACAATCAATAAACAAATCTTTTAAAACATCCTACAAAATTAAACGTATAAAATAAAAACCTTAAATAGTTTAATAATTTTTTCGAGCATTTATCCCAAATGGCAATTTTTGAAAAACGAACATTCGAAACTGCCAAAAGGCTTGGAAACAAAAGAAAAAGCAGGCATTTTTCAGCCTGCTGTTTGTATTGGTGATCCCAACGGGATTCGAACCCGTGTTGCAGCCTTGAGAGGGCCGCGTCCTAGGCCTCTAGACGATGGGACCATTAACCTAAAACATCTCTTAAATAAATCAAAACAATTTAATATGCAAGCAATTTTTAACAAACCACATTAACTACTTAACATCTTGTCCTGGTTTTAGCATAAAACTTTTATCTATTTCATTAAAAAGGCAATATAAATCACACCCAAGCCTTTCATCAAACTCTTCTTTCATCTTATAAGAATTTTTTACAATATAACTCGGCATCTTAAAATTATATCTTTCAGAAAATTCTTTTTCTCTTTCATTAATAGTCACCAAACCATTACAATTTGCCAAGCTGTCACACAGTTGAATAATCTTATCATACTCATCAAGTTTATTATTTTTCACATACTTCTTAACAAACTCTTTATCGGTCACGTTGCCATAAAAATATCTATCAAAATCTTTTCCTCTTGGTAACATATTATAATAAAAAGAATGAGTCATAGATACTTTTGCAATATCACTATCTTTATCCTTAAACATTTCATAGCCTATAACCCCATGAAATCTCTTTTCATACATTTCATATATTTTACCACAATCATGCATTAAACCTAAAATATATGCTTTTTCGCCATCCAATCCCAATTTTTCTGCAATTTTTTCAGCCATTAAAGCCACTCCATAAACATGATTATGAAACTTATACCAAGTCCCCTTCTTTCTACCTTGTTTCAAATCGTATTTAAGTAGTTCGCTAATAAATTTTTGGGCTTTATATCTATTCATACCTTTTCTCCTAACAAGAAAAACAATAACACCAAAAAATTAACATAACCTAAAAAAAGAACCATGCATTTGCATGATTCTTTACTTTTACTAAGGAATAGAGTCCTTTGGCATAACATTATACTGCTCTAAACGAACTATAATGTTTTTTCCATCAAACAAGCTATCTTTCAATAGCTCTGTACCCTTACAAGCTTTCTTTACCGAAATAATCTTTATCCAAAAAAACACTTCGTCTTCTCTAGATAAATTTTTAACATTAAAATCAACAATCTTCGGAATTTTAAGCTTATAATTCTGATCTTTCTTTTTCGTATTCCAATCAACAACAATATCTGTACTTTTCTTTTCATAAAGTACAATACTATCATTTAGCATACGAAGACTTTCCTCCACATTTTGTGCTTTCAATACATCAAAAGAAAACAACATACCAAAGCACATTAACAACATAATAATACGCTTCATAATCACTACCGGTTTATTTTAAGAGATGCACTCCTTTAGATGCTCCGGATTACTCTTTTTTTAATAATTAAACATAAAAATATCGCGACCCAAACAAAATAAGAGCACTTTTTTCAATCTTCAATTTATCCCATACTAAAATACGGCAGTCTTATTCAAACTGCCGTATCAAAATTAATTAGGTTATCTTATTTTGATTTATAGACCTTATCAACCACCGTTTGTACCATGATATACAAAAGTGGAATAACAATTAAACCAACAAGTGTACCAACAAGCATACCATAAAACACAGGCACACCCACCGCAATTCTAGAACCAGAACAAGCTCCTGTTGCCCATACCATTGGAGCCACACCCAAAACGAATGTTAAAGCTGTCATCAACACTGCTCTAAAACGTTCTTTAAGCCCTGTAACTGCCGCATCTAACACACTTGCACCATGTTCATGTTCTTCTTTTGAGAATTCCACAATCAAAATAGCATTCTTAGCAGACAAACCAACCAACAATACCAATCCTAATTGTGCATATATACTCAAAGGCAATCCCTCAATCCACATACCAATAAAAGCACCAAACATAGCTGTTAAAGTTGATAAAATAACAGACATAGGAATACTCCAGCTTTCATATTGAGCAACCAAGAATAAATAAGCAAACAAAATAGCAAGCACGATTAATACACTAATTTGCCCTTGGTTACGTCTTTCTTGCAAGCTCATACCAGACCACTCATATGCATATTTATTTGACAATTTTTCATCAGCCATTTTTTCAACAGCTTCCATCGCTTCACCAGAACTTGAATCATCAGATGCTACAATATTAACTGTTGCTGCAGGATATTGGTTATATCTATCAACCGCACGAGGAAGAGTAACCCTCTTGATTTCAATCAAACTACCCAAAGGTACCATTTCCCCACTTGCACTCTGAACATACAAATCCTTAATACTTTGAAGATTTTTACGATATTTCCAATCTGCCTGAACCATAACTTTATTAGCTTGTGTACCAATATTTACGTCATTTACATACATAGAACCTAAATATGTTTGAAGTGTAGAATATATACTACCAATACTAACCCCCATTAACTCAGCCTTTTCACGATTAATATCTAAATAAGCATGAGGAGTTTGTGACGTAAATGTAGAATAAGCCATTTTAACTTCTGGTAATTTATTAAGTTCAACTAAAAACTCATTTAAATTACGTTGTAGCTCATTCATATCCGTACTTTCAATAGCTTGGAATCTCAAATCCATACTATTATTGCTACCAAGACCAGGAATAGCAGGCATTTCAAATAACATGATGTTTGCATCTGTAATTTTGCTCATTTCTGCAGTAATTCTATTTCTAATATTAGTAGAAAAATCTATAATATCAGAACGTTCTTCCCACGGTTTCAATGCGATAACGTTAAAACCAACGTTTTCACCTTGTCCTGCCAAAATACTAAATCCTCTCAAATTCATAACAGAGCGAACACCTTTTTCAGCTTTAATGATATCACGAGTTTTATCAATAACATCCAAAGTTCTCTTACCTGCACTACCTTCAGGAAGTTGAATATTAGCCATAATCACACCTTGGTCTTCATCTGGCAAGAATGATGATTTAATGCTAGAAACAGAAAAGAGGTTAAGCGCAATCAAAGCGAGAGCAATAAATACAATAACCACCATCTTTCTACCAATAAAAGCCACAAACTTAACATACTTATTTCTAGATGAATTAATAAATTGCTCAAATCTAAATAAAAATCCTGATGTTTTAGGTTCAATAGGACGAAGAATTGTCGCACACAATGCAGGACTTAATGTTAAAGCATTAACACCAGAGAAAAGCACCGCAAAAGAAATAGCAATCGCAAATTGTTGATAAATTCTACCTGTCACACCACCCATAAATGCAATAGGCACAAAAATAGCCAATAACACCAATGTTGCCGCCACAATCGCAGAAGACACTTGTTCCATAGCCTTTGTTGCAGCCTGCTTTTGATTTAAGTGTTCATGCTCCATAAGATAAAGCACACGCTCTACCACAATAATAGCATCATCTACCACTAAACCAATAGCCAAAATCAAACCAAATAATGTTAAAATATTTAAGTTATATCCTAAAGCTAACATCACAGCAAATGTTGCTAAGATAGATACCGGAATAGCAATAGAAGGAATAAGCGTAGCTCTCCAATCCTGTAAAAAGATATAACAAACTAATACCACCAAAATAAATGTCAAAACAAGGGTAAATACAACCTCTTCAATAGACACTTTGATAAAATCTGTTGCATCAAAAAAGATTCTAACTTCAAAATCTTCAGGAAAATATTTTTCCAAACGTTTCAATTCTGCCTTAACCGCATCCATAGCTTTCAAAGCATTCGCACCAGAAAGTTTATTTACCATGATAGCAACGTTAGGCTGTCCATCTACATCTGACTGTAATAAATAGTTTTCAGGCCCAATTTCAACAGTAGCAATATCTTTTAATCTAACTAAACCACCTTCTTGTTCTGTTCTAACAATAATATTTTCAAAGTCTTTAGCCTCATTCAAACGACCTTTTGTTTCCAATGAAAACACTATTTTACTAGTACCATCATTAGGTTCTGCACCAACAGACCCAAGTGATGGTTGATAGTTTTGAGAGCTTATTGCGCTTCTAACAGCACTAATAGGAAGGTTTAACGCTGCCATTTTATCAGCATCAAGCCATACTCGCATACTCAAGTCAGAACCCATTACATGAGCATCACCAACACCATACTGACGACCTAAGTTATTTTTAATGTTGTTTGTTACATAGTTATTTAAAAAGTTTCTATCATGTGTACCATTGGGCGAAATAGCTTGTAAAAAGCCCAAAATTTCAGAAGAACGACGTACAACATTCACACCTCTTGCCTGCACTTCATCAGGAAGAGAGTTAATAGCTTTTTGCACCCTGTTTTGTACTTTTACTTGAGCAAGGTCTGGGTCTGTACCAATTTCAAAGCTAATATCAAGTTGATAACGTCCCGAGTTATATGAAGATGAATTCATATACATCATATTATCAACACCATTAATTTCCTTCTCAATAGGTATAGCAACCGTATTAGCAACTGTTTCCGCACTAGCACCTGTATAGTCCGCAAATACTGTAACTTGTGGAGGGGTAATTTCAGGATACATTGCAACAGGAAGTGTAAAAATCGCAATTAATCCGGCCAAACTCATCACAATAGCAATAACTATTGCAAATCTAGGTCTTTCAATAAAAAACTTAGAAAACATTAATAATCCCCTTAATTATTGAGCAACAACGTTAACTGTAGCACCATCTCTTAACATTCTATTAGCCAAACCGCCTAATAAAATTTCTTCACCATCTTTCAAACCTTCCAAAATAACTTGCTTACCACTAAAAGTTTCACCAAGTTTTACTTTTCTCTGAAAAGCTTTAAAACTATTGTCTGCTTGAGCAACAACAACATAAACGTATGCATCTTCCTCAACTTGCACAATAGATTCTTCAGGAACAACTACATTTTTGCGAGGTTTATGAGAGGTAATAAACATCTTCACATAAGCACCAGGTTTTAATAATCCCATATCATTTTTAATATCTGCATACACCCCAACACTAGCAGTACCTGTTTTCACTTCATTACTTGCAAAAACAGTATCTAACTTTTCACTAAATATTTCACCATTAGCAAGCTCAATATTGATAACAAAATCACTTAACTCTTGCTTACCTTGAGCTTTCATTGCCAAATATTCTTTGTCAGTTAAAGAAAATGCTATACGAATAGGGTTTATTTGTACAACTCTAGCCAACGGATTATTTATATTAGACGCATTAATATAGTTACCAACAGTAACATTAGTTTTACCAATAACGCCATCAATATATGCTTTAACTTCAGTATTATCTAAATCATTCTTTGCTAATTTAAGATTTGCTTCATTCTGAGCAACCGCAGCTTTCGCTTGTAAATATGCACTTTCAGCACTATCAAATGTTGCTTGAGATGCAATATTTTTAGAACTTAATTGTTTTTGTCTTTTAAAATCACGCTCTGTTTTAGTAAGATTAGCTTTCGCACTTTCTAATTGTGCTTTTGCCAAATCATACTTTGCTTGATAGGTGTCTTTATCAATTACAAACAAAGCATCATCTTTTTTAACAAAGCCGCCTTCTTTAAAATTAACCTTATCCAAGCTACCACTAACCTTTGCAACAACATCAACACTATTAATAGCTTCAACAAGAGCAACATAAGTTTTAGGATTATTAATTACTTCTTCTTTTGCCTTTACAACAGTTACATTAACAGGAGGAAGACCGCCTTGAATTTCCTTTTGCCCATAAAAATGACATCCAGCACTAACACCTAGTAAAACAATAGCACCTGCCCACAAATATTTTCTACTACTTGTTTTTGATTTACTCTGCTCAATCTTGCTCATTTTAATACCTTCCTATTTTTTTAACCCTTCAAATAAAAAACTTAAACCTATTCTAACTTTTTCATCAATATTTCCACCCGTAAATCTATTTAAAGATGAAAATACGATTCCCATATAAGTAGAGCGAACAATATCCGAAACCATAGATAAATCAAGGTCTTTTTTTAGTTCGCCACGTTCCTGACATTTTACCAAAACTTGATTAATTTTTTCTAAATGCCAATCTGTCTGTGTAGCTAAATTCTTTTGCACACGACTAACAACAGCCTCAGACCATTCCATCTGGCAAATAACAAATCTATTAAATTTAGAAAATCTTGCATCATCACGCAAAACCTTTGCCCAAACAGTAAAATAGTCCAATAAATCTTCTAATGTATCACCTTCTGGAATATTTTGTGCCAATTCTTGTCTTTTTCTTTCCATATATTCCACAATTAGAGCTGCTACTAAATCTGCCTTATTTCTAAAATACCAATAAACAGCTCCTTTTGTAAACCCTGCCCTCGCAGCAATTTCATCAAATGTAGCTTTTGCATATCCTTTTTCAGAAAACACATCCAAAGCAGATTCTATAACTGCTTGTCTTGTCTTTTCCGCATCTTCTTTACATTTTCTTGCCATTTCATCACCTGAATTTAAAATACATACTAAAATGTATGTTACATATTTTTAGATAAAAAGTCAATATTTTTCAAAAAAATCATTTATTTTTTTTATCAAAAAAGGTATGTTAATTTTTAGTTAAAAAGGTTCTTCAATATTAATATCAGATAACATCGCAAAAAAGTCATCTTCTTGAATACTTGAAATATATGCTCCAACTTTAACATCTTCAAATGCCTTTATATAAAACATTCTAAATTTAACAAAAGTTATTCCGTCAACAGAAAAAAAGACCTCAAATTCATCACCAACACGAACAATTCTAAACCATATCTCATTATTATATCCATTTATAACACTTTTTGCTAAATCCGAATGCCCCAAAGTCGTAAACGATGAAATTACAGAAAAATCATTACTTGTCTCTTTTTCAATAGAAGCCTTAAACCAATTTCTTTCATCAATTCTAACCATAATTCCGCATTGTGCCAATTCTTTTAAATCTTCTATTTTCCATTTCAGAGTTAATTGAAAATCTCCATTTTGACGACAAAAGAAAAAATGTCCATTATCTTTTTTATATCCTCTATGCACACTTTGCCAAAAATCTGTATCTGATTTTGCATATACAGTCATTGCATCAATATCAAAACGCACATTTTCAGGATCATTATACCATTCAAATTTTTCTAAAACTTCAAAATTCATCAAAAAGTCCTTATCTGTTCCTCACTTGTATTTTTCAAAACACATTCTAATTCTGTGTTTTTGACTTTTGGCGACATAATAACAAGATTGATAATTTCATCACCAACACCATTTTTTGTCTTAATTCCTTTACCTTTTAATCTCAATTTTTCTCCACTAGAAGAATAAGGTGGAATATTAACATTTACCTTTCCCGTAATCGTTGGTACAACTACTTTACCCCCTAATACAGCTTCTTTCATAGATATAGGCAAATCAAGCATAATATTTTTTCCATCCACCCTAAAATATGGATGTTTTTTTACTTTAATAGTAACAAGAGCATCTCCATTAGCACCATTATTAAAACCAACTCCTCCTTGTCCTTTTAATCGTAAAATTTGCCCACTTTCAGTTCCAGCAGGTATTTTTATGTTAATTTGCTTCCCCCCCATAATAACACTTTTTTCACCACCAACAACCGCATCAAGAAAGTCAACATCTAAAGAATACGATACATCTTGCCCTTTTCTTGGCCTATTAGAAAAGTTTCCTCCATTAAATTGGCTAAATATATCTTCACCAAATATAGATGAAAAATCAAACCCACCACTATTAAATCCATTAAATCCGGCACCATTTCCCATACCCATACCAAAACCAGTAGGCTTACCATCACCATCTATTTCATTATTATCATATTTACTTCTTTTATCTTTATCACCCAAAATATCATACGCAGCAGAAATTTCCTTAAACTTTTCTGCTGCTTCCTTATTATCTTTATTTAGATCTGGATGATATTTTCTTGCAAGCTTTCTATATTGAGATTTTATTTCCGTTGCACTAGCTGTTTTACTTACACCTAAAATATCATATAAATTTTTTGCCATATTCATTCCCTTTAGTTTTTAAATAATATAGGGAATTTTATTTTAGATTGCAAGACTTACGCAATCAAAAGTTGCCCTCATAAATCCGTTATAAAACATATTAACTTCTCTCAAATAAGGAGAGCGCCCATAAGCAACATCATCACAATACAAAGAAGCTAAAGGAGAAATTTCATCAACTCTAACATTTTTATACTGATATGTAACAAAATTATCACCTTCACTTACAACAAAAACATCATTTGCAGAAATAAGTCTTCCATCATCTGCAACTAATGTTTGACCATCATAATTTTTATTAACTTGGTCAACATAATATTCTTCTTGTTCATTTACTACCATATCTGCACTACTTAATTTAGTATCATCAACCCAAATATACTCTGTAGTACATGCGTTCAACATTAAAAATAACAAAAACAACCAAAATTTACGCATAATTCCCTCCACTACTTCAATTCATTATATATTTCTTTTCCAGTACGTTCCAAAATTCTCATAATTTTTTGATTTTTTGCATCATTTGGTTTTGAATTATCTAATTTTTCTAACATTTTAGATAATTCTTGATTAAATCTGCTATATTGTCTTAATTTATCCAAATCAGAAACAATACTTTTATCGTTCATTTTATGTTCTGAAACCACTTTTAACGTTGCTAAATATTTAGCTTTATTCAAAGTTGTAGATTGAGCCCAAACACTCACCACGGGCAAAACCAACAAAAATAAACTTAAAATCAAAATTTTTCGCATTTTAAACACTCTATAAAATGAAATTACACTTGCATATATTCTCCAATATCATATATAACTTAATAAAATACTAAAACTTGAACCTTATTTTGTAAAAAAGTTTATAGACATGAAAAAAACTATTTGGATATTAACGGATAATCGCATCGGAAGTCGCCACCAAGCAGAAGGAATTGCAAATTATTTAGATAAAGAACAATTCGAAATAATCGAAAAAAGATTAGAATATACAAAACTTGCAGGTCTTCCAAATTTTATTCGTGGCAAAACATTACTTGGATTAACAAATGATTCTAAACAAACAATCCAATCACCATATCCAGATATTGTATTATCTTCAACAAGAAGAACAGCGCCTATTGCTCGCTATATAAAAAAGAAAAACAAACCAACAAAACTTGTTCAACTAATACATATCGGCAAAACAGGACTAAAGGAATTTGAACTTGTTTTCGTTCCCGAACATGATAAACACAAAACACAATCTCCAAATATCAGATATACAACAGGAGCACCACACTTTATTACAAAAGAAAAGTTAGATACCGCCCAAAAAGAATGGTCTAAAACTTTTTCTCATCTTCCCCACCCAATTACAGCACTAATAATAGGAGGCGCCATAAAAAAACACCAATTTTCACTTGAAAACGCAAAAAATTTAGCAATACACGTAAAACAATTAAAAGAAAAAGAAGGTGGCTCTCTATTAATAACAACCTCCAGAAGAACAGGTTTAGAGGCTGAAACAGAAATAATGAAACACTTAAAAAACATCCCTCATTATAGCTATTTATGGGGTGATACAGGTAACAACCCATATTTAGGTTTTCTTGCTTGTTCTGATAATATAATTGTAACAGGCGATTCTGTTTCAATGTGTTGTGAAGCAACAGCCACACAAAAACCATTAAGAATATTTACAGGGCAAAACTGGCTAACACAAAAGCACATGAGATTCGTTCAATCTTTGTATGATAAAGGTTATGCAACACAATTATCTAAAGAAAACCAAACTCAACAAACATCATCACAACCACTAAATACAGCAAAACAAATTGCAGATTTAATATCTACATTAATCAGTTAAACACTCCTCATATGGAGCTATAACCAAATTTATATTGTTTTCTAATTCTTCAAAAGACTTAGCTTCTTTTAGTATATTCAAAACATCATTATATACACATATAACATCATTAAACGTAACACTTTTACCTATCATTTGTTGTGATGAAAATTTTTGTAAATTAGCATAAGCATTTGTATTATCATCCCATTTTTCTAAAAAAGCCCTTTTTGTATCATTTTTCTCTTCTTTTCCATATCTTTTCTCATTCCAATAATAATTATTATACATAGCTTTGTTTAAGTTATTTACATATTTTTCGTCATCTTCATTCAATTCACTTTTTAATATTTTTTCTAAAGGAATAATTATAGATATTTTTTTTGCTCTCATAAGCATATTATAGCATCTTTTTGAAATATTATCATATATTCTAAACGAGCATTTTTCATTACTATTCATAGCTTTTGATAAACACAAATTTTCAATCTCTTCATATAATTTTTTTGCCCAATAAAAACGCAATTCTGACATTTTACACCTTCTTTCACAGAACTTTATATCACATAAACACACAAATTACAACCATTTTTATATATTTTTATATTTTAAACACAAATAATATTTGATTTTTATTTTTTTTGTGTCAAACTACATTTGCAAACACAAGGAGAAAACATGTCCAAATTAACAAGCAAAGTAGTTGATATACATAAAAGAAGAACCAGTATTCGCTTAACCCCCGCAGAGTGGAGAGCAATAGATACAATCTGTGAAAAAGAAAAAATAAACCGCAAAAAATTATTTGAATTAATAGAAACCAATAAGGATACTAAACTTGGTCTAACATCTTCCATTAGATTATTTACTATAACCTATTACAGAAACTCATACATAAACATAATATCCCCCACCCCTGCAAAACAAATATACAGCCCCGTATTTGAAGCAATACAAGAATTAACATAAAGGTACAACATGGCAAAATTAATTAGTAAAATTGTAACAATAGACACTAAAAAAACAAGCATCAGACTAGCCAAACCTGAATGGGATGCAATAGATATAATTTCTAAAAAAGAGAATATCAGAAGAAATTATCTTATCGAATTATTAAATCAAAACAAAAATACTAAAATAGGTCTAACAAACTCTATCAGACTTTTTTCTATAATTTATCTATACCATGAAACAATGTCTCTACAATTATATGAAAAAAATTATCAAAAAACCTCATCAATAACAGAAGCAATAAAAGGTATTATATAAACATTAATTCTCCAAACAAAAACCATAAATCATTTTATGGTTTTTGTTCTCTTCTGTACTTGTAAACAAACTAAAAAATATTACATCTCCCTAAAAGGAGAAAAAATATGCAACAATCAAAATATTCTATAATATCATCATTTTTATTATGTATTGGACTAATTTTAGGAGGATTCTTTCCCGGTTATTACTATTATCTAACAAAATTCAATAATAACACTGTAACTGTTAAAGGTTTAGCCGAACAAAATGTAACCGCCGATTTAGCAATTTGGAAATTAAAACTCATAACAACAGATAACAATTTAGATATCGCTCAACAATTAATACAAAACCAAACAAAAGAAACAATATCATTCTTAAAAACTATCGGTTTTAATGATAACGAAATTAACACATCTCCAACTGATACTCAAGATACCCTAGCCTCTCCATACAGAAACAACGAGCAAAACTCACCTCGTTTTATTTTATCTCAAACCATTACAATTAAAAGCAATAACGTAGATTTAGTAGAAAAATCAATACCCAAAACCGATACACTAATTGCCAAAGGCATTGTTTTTGATAATAGCTATGGTGACACAATTTCATACATTTTTACAAAATTAAACGAAATAAAACCTCAAATGCTAGAACAAGCAACAAAAAATGCCTTAAAATCTGCTCAAGAATTCGCCAAAAATTCCAACAGCAAAGTCGGAAAAATAAAACACGCAAATCAAGGCGTCTTTACAATATTATCAAGAGACAACCTATCAAACATACTAGAAACAGAACAAAAAGAAAAGACTATTCGAGTTGTTACCACCATCGAGTATTGGTTGGAATAAAAAAAGGGTGTAAAATTTACACCCTAAATTTTAAGAATAAAAATTGACTTTTGTACGCATTCCGAGCTTTGTTGTCTCCCAACAATAATCGCCTTTTTCTTTGTTATACTCAGACAATTGATGTATATATGTATTCCTTAAAAAATATTCATACACATCAAGCCCAAACATCGCAACAAACTCATCTTTAGTACCAACCCTATTTTCATAAATATAAAAGAAAGGTTCTTTTAAATTTCTGATACTCAAGGGATTATTCTTTTCTGCTACCCTATTCCTCCATATATAAAGAGGAACAAACAACACTAAAGACAAAAAATAAAAATATGCCACATTAAAAGCTTCCATAGCAAAGGAAATCATTAATCCTATACACCAAACCAAAGCTAAAATGTAGCCAACCAAATCAATAATCTTTACTTTATCCATATCTATAAAACGTTAAATTATAATAATATCAAATCAAAACAAATATATAATAAAAATACATAAAGTCAATCTCAAAAAAACGGATTATATGCCCACTGCAATAAAGCCTGCCTTTGCTTTTTCCTACAATCAAAATCCATCATCATACAATTTTTTTCTATTTGAATTTTATGCCGTTTAAAAGCTTTCCATCTTTTTATTTGTATTCTATCTATTTTTTCAATTCTTCTCCCCATATAATACCTACAATACCACTGAAACCACCCTCTTATATCTGGCTCTATAATCCAACCTTTATTTCTCCAAACAGATAAAGGCTGTCTTGATTTTACTCCAAATAAATTACACTCTATATCTGGTTTATTCATAGATAATTTAGCATTAATAAACCAATCATCCGGAAATTCTTTCCTACAATCATTAAGATAATGCCCCTCAAACACCCCAAATTCTAACATTTGCTTAGGAGTAAGCTCTGGGTTAAACTCAAAATCAAAATTACATCCTTCTTTTTCAGCTAATTCATATTCATAATTTTTCTGCATTTTATCGTTAACAACTATCATTTTTCCTCACATAAGTATAAAAATAATTTTCTTGAAAAATATACATAAATTTAATTAAATAACCAAAAACCATTTTCAAGGACTTGCCATGACAAACACATCAAATTCAAATAAAATATTTAGATACTCCATAAAAGCTATTATCATAAAAGATAACAAACTTCTTGTAGAAAGTTGCGATTATGGAAAAGGACGTTTTTGTAAACTACCAGGAGGCGGACACCAATAAAAGATATAAAAGAAACAATAATACTAGGAGATGTAAATTAAACATTGCTTTTTTGTCTCAATATGATACAAAATGCAAAAATTTTTATGCGAGGTAAAATGTTAAATTCTATTTTTTTAATAATTGCAGGTTTCATTTTATTAATGGGTGGCGCTGAATATATGGTAAAAGGCGCTGTTGCTATTGCCAACAGATTACACATTCCAACAATCATCATTGGCTTAACGATTGTTGCATTTGGAACATCTGCCCCAGAATTTGTTGTTAGCATAAAATCAGCCTTAAATGGCTCCGCAGGAATTTCCATTGGTAATATCGTTGGCTCCAATATTGCAAACATTTTACTAGTTCTTGGTTTAACTGCTCTTATCTCACCAATAACTTGCGACAAAGAAACTTTTATACGAGATTACAAATTCTTATTTATATCAAGCGCATTATTTATAATTTTTTCATTAAACAATGTTTTTATCTTTTGGCATGGTATAGTATTTTTATTAATATTAGGATATTTTGTATATCATAACTACAAAAACTCATCTCAAGAAGAAAATGCAGAAACCTCTAACGAGGAAAACGCAGATTCTCTACCTAACAAATCATGGTTTTTTGTTACTTTTATCACAATAGCAGGACTAATAAGCATCATCTATGGTGCAGATGTATTAATTAATGGTGCCGTAAAAATGGCAAGATTACTAGGAGTATCAGAAGAAATCATCGGTTTAACAATCATTGCCGTTGGCACTTCTCTACCAGAACTTGCAACAACTGCTTTAGCAACAATCCGCCATCAAACAGACGTTGCTATAGGTAATATTGTTGGCTCAAATATTTGGAATGTAATATTTATTATGGGAGCAACCGCCACAATTACCGAAGTTCCTGTACCTAGACAATTTTTATACTATGACATGTGGGTAATGGCTCTTGCTAGCATACTTCTATACATCATAATGGTTAGCAAATCTCGCCTAACAAGAATACATGGCGGAGTTTTTTTAATACTATACATAATTTATGTAATAACACAAATCATGATATCCAAAGGTGTTTGGACTATCTAAACCTACATAAATATTCGTTGACATTATATATTATTTACTATAAAAATACCCACAAATAATATAATTATGTCAAACTATTAATTTTTTTTATTATGATTAGAGAAGAGTATCTAAATCCTGAATTTATGCACAAATTCATAAATTCGTTATGCAAAAAAAGTGGATACATTATGTATCATTTTGTTTTTGGCAAGCTTACCTTTAAAAATCTAAAACAGCCGATCCTATTGGAAAACAATCACGGTTACAATATGGTATATAAGTTTTTAGTGTATCAAATCCCTCAAAAAATCGATATACAAAACATTGTTGATATTAAAGAAATCGAAAAACAGATTATCACTAAAGAAATTTATTTTGATATCTTAAGTGAGATCTTTATTGAAAACAATAATTTTATATGTAGTTTTGAGGAATTTCCGCCATATTTTAGATTAAACAACCAAAACTATTATGGCGTTTATGGACAGCCTAAAGCTTTAAAACAACATCATAGCAAAGCAAGAGAAGCCTCTTCTTGTAACGATTACATGAAAAGCATGAATATCACTGCTCAAAATATTTTTGATGTATATCTACTTCTTTTCAATGCACTTGATGAAAAAAAAGCAAAATTTTTTCCTCTTAGATTCATCTACGACACTAAAGAAGAAGCTCAAAATGCAGTTACAAATGCATTAACAAAACCATTAATTTGTAACACATTCCAATATGTAACAAAAGGCTATACCAGTTTTCAAATTAAAAAAATTAACAATTTTCCAAAGCTATATATACATAATAGTAAATTTCCTACATTTTACACAGACAATGTACTAGAATTAACTATTCCTATAGCAGAAACTGTACAAAAACTAGCTCAAAACGTATCTTTAGCTTTATCAAGTGTCAACAATACATTAGAACAATTAACTTATGCCATACAAACAGTAATGGCTACAAATCTGTCAATAATGTATGAAGCGGCTATAGCAGAATATTATTCTATATCAGAAAGTACCCCTGATCCAAGCTTAATGATATCTAAACCAGGTATTCTTTTCAAAAACGCACATACATATGCCCAAAACACTACAAGACCGCATATGATGATATACGAAAATACTTTATCTAAAATAGTAAATTCACTCCATAATGATGTCACACCAATTTCTCCTAAGATGGACATGTACAACAAACTCCATCAACAAATTAAAAACATCACTCCTGAAACACTTTCTTTAGATAATTTACTAGAAATCTCAGATTATTTTCAAAAAATAATACTCTAACAAAAAAACGACGGATTAACCGTCGTTTTTTTGTTTGTTAAACAGCAACTTCTCCTTTAATTGCTGAATGTGATTGATAACCAATAAGTTCAATATCTTCAAACTTGAAATCATCAATATTTTTCACATCAGGATTAAGCCTAACTGTAGGCAAAGGCAAAGGCTCTCTAGTTAACTGAAGTTTAACTTGTTCAAAGTGATTAGAATAAATATGAGCATTACCAAGAGTGTGAACAAATTCACCAGGCTTAAGCCCACAAACTTGAGCAATCATCATTGTTAACAAAGAATAAGATGCAATGTTAAAAGGAACCCCCAAAAACATATCGCAACTTCTTTGATAAAGCATACAGTTGAGTTTTCCATCAGGAGTAACATCAAACTGGAAAAAACAATGACAAGGAGGCAAAGCCATTTGTTCAATCTGTGCAGGATTCCATGCGCTAACAATAATTCTACGGTCTTGCGGATTCTTTTTTATTCTCTCAATAATATCCTTAATTTGATCATATCCTTGAGAATTAAAGTTTCTCCATTGGTGCCCATAAACAGGACCCAAATCACCATTTTCATCAGCCCATTCATCCCAAATATGAACATTGTTATCCAATAAATACTTAATATTAGTATTACCAGATATGAGCCAAATCAATTCATGAACAATACCTTTGAAAAAAGTCTTTTTTGTTGTAACCAAAGGAAACCCTTTAGATAAATCGAAACGCATTTGTCTACCAAATACCTTTCTCGCATAAATGCCTGTGCGGTTATCCGCATCTTGCCCATTTTCTAACACGTCTTTTAAGACATCTAAATACTGTTTCATATAAACTCCTTTTTTTATTTATTAATAATTGACAAAGTAATATGTTTTAAAACTTCATCTTCAACAACTGCTCCTTTTTTCACCCAAACAGTTGTTGTAACGTTATCTTCGTTATAATCTGGAGAAATCTTTTCATATCCCTCATACATAGCATCAATACACAAAGTAATATCAACAGGATTTCCACTTAAACTTGGATTAAGTTCACCATGATAACAACTATCAACAATAACCTCTGGCGCATCATTTTGCATAAACATTTTATAAATACTTGCACCACCGCAAACATATATTGGTTCTTTAATATCACATAACTTCTTCGCATCATTTATCACAAAGTGATTATCTTTATCAGAAACCTCATATTTTTCATCAAAACTTAACACATAAATCTTACGATTAGGAAGAGTGCGATTAGGAAAACTCTCATATGTCGTCTGTCCGCAAGTAATACACGACTTTTCCGTAATACGGCGAAACCTTTTAAAATCTGACGGAATATGCCAAGGAATATTAGGACCAATTCCTATAATATTATCATTTTCATGCCTGCACCAAATTGCAATTTTAGTCATATTTATCTCCATTAAATATACTTTTCATTATATTTAAGGATTCAATAAATACAACCCTAATCTATAACATTATCCCACATCTTTAAAACACATATTTCAAATTAACATATTAACCTATTTTTATTAAATTATTAGTATTATAGAAAAAACACTTTTTAATAATAAGGAAAAAACTATGCCAACATTAAAAGATTTAATAAATCAAAAACTAATAGAAACAATCTTTCCCAATGTAACAGAAAATCAACCATCTGCTAATTATAATTTTTTTCACACTTCTGTATCAAAATCCAATTCTACAATACAAAAAAGAGTAAACATAACTACCGTTGATGAAAACAATAATGAAAAACACCTTACAACAGACGAAATTATAAAGATTTACCCTCTAGAAAATCATACAATGTATGAAGCGCTAATCACAGTACTACAAAAACAAAATATTCTAGATACATTTTATTTCTTAACACTAGTAACACCAGATAATAAAATGTTAAATTGCGATTTTTTTGATACAACACAAATAACAGGAAACAATCTAAAAGACAATGCCTACGAAAATACAACACTAAATCAAGCCAAACAAATGTTTACCAACAACGAAGATATAAAAGCTCTTCACTCTTTTATCAAAATAATTCGCTCCATCAATTAACGTTGACACTTTTCATAAAAAATAGTACAATATAGAACATATAGGGAGTTAGACATGAACAAATACCTAGAAAAAATAAAAAATAAAGCCATGGCATACACTTTTGTGGGCTTATCCTTATTTGGTGGAACAGCAAAATCTCAAGCTCAAAATAATGATGATAATTCATCAATAGATGTTGTTCACAGTGCATACACAAGTAACAGCGACATAATGAGAAGTTATCATGAAAGTATAAGCATGCAACTAAATGATGAAACATACTTAATGTCAAATAATATCATCATAATAGACATTGGACAAGGATATCATATTATGAGTGAAGCATACAACGTAAATAATAAACAAGATATGTCCTTATCCTTATTATCTCCAGATGAAAGAGTAATTGGACTAGATTTCTACAATACAAAAGATTTTATGCTTCCTTCAGAATTAGTGGCAAAAAATGACCCGTTCGTCAAAAACGGAAAAGAGCCATTAAATTCCTCTGACCCTCAAGTAATAAAAAAACATAATGACAACTGGGAAAACAAACAACGAATAAATGCAATGAAAAAAATAAAAAACCCTCAAGATAGAGAAGCTTTTTATAGATTTTTAAAAATAGAGAGAGCAACCCTAGAAAACACTAGATTTCCAATAGCACTTGGAAATGCCAGTATAACAGGTTATACAGAAAATTATTTTAATACTTTAACCAATATACCATCAAAAGATAAAACTCCAAAAAATTTACGCAAAATGTATAAAGAAATAAAAAAACATATGCAATCTTCTCCTGAAAACTTACGAGAAAAAGCCTTAAAAGGTGACACAACACAAACTGCAAGATTAGATTATTTATGGCTTAAAAACCAAACAAAAGAATAAAAACACTCTCTACAATCTTATTGACAATATTTATAGCATTTATATAATCATTTTTGCTATTTTATTACTTATAAATTATTAATTTTAAACATTTTATATATGGAAAAACTAAAGTTTTCTTATACTATCGATTCTGTTTATCAAATTATTGGTCGTGGAATTGTAGTAATGGGACAAATAGAGCAAGGCGAAATTAACCAAGGAGACACTGTTGAGCTAACAAATAACAACACATCTATAAAAACTAAGTGTCTAAGACTAGAAAAATTTCGAAAATATGTAACTAACGCCAAACAAGGAGAATGGGTTGCCATTGTTTTATCAAACGTTTCCCGCTCTGATGTTTGCTCAGGAATGAAACTCATCATCAAAGAGTAACTTATTCAAAACCGCCTCAATCAGGCGGTTTATTTTATAAAAACACTACAAACAAACTATACTCATATATTTAAATTGACAATACGCATAAAACAACATTAAATAAACTATCATCTAATTAAAGGAGGACTTTATGATTAATAAATATATAGATATTCAACGAACATCATATCTACAAAATATAAAAAACACGTTTGGCGGAATAGTATTCGGAATAATTTTATTTATTTGTTCATTCATTTTATTATGGTGGAATGAAGGAAATGCAGTTCGCTTATCTCAAAAAGAAAATTTTATAACCGAAAATATAACAATTTTATCATCAACCACCGCAGACAGAAATAATGATGAACGCCTAATTATGGTAAAAGGCACTGTTTTCACTGACGAAACATTATCCGATGCTACATTATCAGTCAACAATGCACTAAATTTAAAACGTATAGTTGAAATGTACCAATGGATAGAAAATGAAAGCACACAAACAAAAAATAATCTAGGCGGTAGCACCACACAAACAACAACATATTCTTACGAAAAAAAATGGTCTTCCCAAGAACACAATTCTAATAATTTCCATAATAAAGAATACGAGAATCCCAAATTTACAATACATTCAGGAACCATTAGTGCAAATAATGCGACATTAGGAGATTTTACAATTAATCATAACCAAATTTCAAAAATAAAAGATTATCGCTCACTATACAAATTAACACCCAATAACCAATACCAAATTTCTGATAAATATTACTATCAAGGAAACGACCCTGAAAATCCAGAAATTGGAGACATTAGAATTTCCTATAAATATGTTCCTTCAGGAATTGATATATCTATTATCGGAAAACAAAATTACAACAATACCATCACAGAAATGCCCACTAAAAGCGGAGAAATATACATACAATATGATGGAAACTACTCATATGATGAAATGATAAATCAATACAAAAATAACAACAAATTTTTAACAAAAATCTTAAGAGTTGCTGGCTGGCTTCTAATGTATGTAGCCCTATTGTTATTAATAAATCCAATAAATGTATTATTACAATTCATTCCTATATTATCAAAAATTACAAATGCTATATCCTCATTTTTGCTACTAGGGATATCTTTTGCATTGTCTATAATAACAATAGCAATCGCATGGCTAGCACACAAACCACTAATAAGCATTGCACTATTTATGCTTGTATTTGCAATATTTCATTACTATAAACAACGTTCAAAAAATCAAAAAACGGAAGTATAAACTCCCGCTTTTTGATATTGGTCGGGACGAGAGGATTCGAACCTCCGACTTCATGCACCCCATGCATGCGCTCTACCAGGCTGAACTACGTCCCGAACACCCCTCACCCTACACAACTAATATCATAAAATCAAGCGATTTTTTTTATATTGATTTTTAAATTTTAACAATATACACTCCCTTGCGAAAATTAATTATTATACATTAAAATTTATATTTATGAAATCTAAAGAATTATTAAAAGAAGCCAAAACAAACTTTGTAAAAGAGTTTGGCAAAACGCACAAGGAAAGTGGGTACTTTTTCGTTTTCCCTTGGAGAAAAAGCGTACTATTTGCTCATAATAAAGAGGAAGCATCTGCCTACATCAAAAGTCAGCACGTCGTAAAAGCCTCAATAATCATTGCAATCATTGGTTGTTTAGCTGCAACTATTTGCTTTACACTCGGTGTTTCCGTGCAAACAATCTTTATCATAGGATTTGCTTGCATCGTACTCATCGCCGCTCTTTTATGTATTCACTTTGACTGCGTAAAAACTAGCAAAGACAAAGTGCTCATCTACAAGCATGACTAACTTTTCAATCCTATCATTCCCAAATGATAGGATTTTTTAATAAATGTATATTGCAAAAAAAATAAATCACTCTATGATAAATCAAGAAAATTAATTATTATAACTTAATACATATATTTATGAATAACGAATTATTACAAAAAGCAAACGAGCTTTATCAAAAAAAATTTGGCAAAACTACCGATGAGACGAAGATGACCTCAATCAGTACATGGAACAAACATTTTGTATATGCTCCATCAGAACAAATTTTGGATGCTTTTTTTGAAGAAGATAAAATCATCCAAACAGTAATACCCATAGTAATGCTCGTTGTTGTTGTTCCAATCTTTGCCGGAACAACAAAGTTTATAACCGATGCAATAAATCGTATTAATAGTGACCTTGTAGTCTGGATGATGAGTATCTACATGATTGTACCTATTTTGATTTTGGTGTGGGCCTTCTGTAAAGTTTGCAAACTGAACAAAATCCAAAAAAATCAAATCACATTGATTGAAATGGAAGATTAATAAAAAAACCACCCCTAACAGGGTGGTTTTTTACATATAAAAAGGACCGCTAACAGCGGTCCCACCGCAAACAAATCTTTATATTAAGCTGTAACTTTACCAGCAATTACTTTTTTTATCTTCTTTGCTTCGTCTGTTAATTTGCCATCAGGTGTAGCCATCAAATAAGCATCTAAACCACCTTTGTGCTCAATAGAACGAAGAGTCTTTGTGCAGATTCTCAATTTGTAAACCTTACCTAAAGCTTCACTCAAAAGAGAAACTACTTGAAGATTAGGCAAAAAGCGACGACGAGTTCTGTTGTTAGCGTGGCTAACATTGTTACCGCTCATAACGCCTGTGCCTGAAATTTCACATTTCTTAGCCATTTTTTTATCCTTTACTCAAAAAACTTTTGCTCATACATACATACATTATCCTAATAAGTCAAGCAAAATCTTCCAAAAAACTATAAAAAAAACTAGATTTTTTACAATTTTCGTAATATAAGACAGAATTCAAAGAACAAAATGTACCCGTAGCTCAACTGGATAGAGTGTTGGCCTCCGACGCCAAAGGTTGCGAGTTCGAACCTCGCCGGGTGCACCACCTATTTTATCAATTCATTAATATACCTAGCAAATTCTACACTATAAACTTAAATACTTCATAACCAATCTCAACAGCCAAATCAAAACCATCAATAAAGTAAACCGCCCCATTTAGGAGCGGTTTAAATTTTTTACTATTTTACATGAATAAACTGATGCTTATCAAAGTCATAGATTAAATGTAGCACACTACAATTATCATAACAAACATCACTAAGCTCTAACCCGCAAGCAATAGCATTAATCACACCAGCGTGACAAACAACACCAACGCTCCCATTGAGAAACTCGTTTTCAATAACAATGTTCAAAAGAGCATTCATTACACGCACATAAACATCTTCCTTACTTTCTCCATTAGGATATTTTTCACCCCAATTTTCTTTAGTTGGCCACAAAAGATTTTCAACAACGTCGCCATATTTTTCTCTAATATATTCAAAGGTTTCCCCTTCAAAATCACCTAAATTGCATTCTTTTAAATCTTGTAAAATAACAATCGGTGCTGAAAAAATACCTTTATTAGCAACAATATTAGCTGTTTGCACAGCTCTTAATAACGGAGAACAATAAAACTTGCGGATACCTTTATCTTTAATTTTTTCGCCTAAAGCTTCAGCTTGTTTTTTGCCAGTTTCGTTTAATAAAACATCAGAGCCGCTACCCTGCCACTTTTGAGCCAGATTCAAATCTGTTTGCCCGTGTCGTAAAATGTAAACATTAATTTTACTCATAATTAACAGAAAAATATATTTGTGCGCCCAATATAACATCAAAAATATTTTTTGCAACAAAAAAGGTAGCCACCTGCTACCTCCTTGTTTTTAACAAATAATTTCTAAATTTTACCTTCAATCACTTTAACAGCCTCATTAAATACATCATCAATCCCCATATCAGAAGTATCTAAAATAATCGCATCATCAGCAGGTTTCATAGGCGCATCTTTTCGATTCGCATCACGTTCATCACGTTTTTTAACATCACTCAAAACCACATCATACTGTGCATCCATACCTTTAGCTATAAATTCATCATAACGTCTTTTGGCTCTAACTTCCGGAGAAGCCGTTATAAAAAACTTTATCTTTGCATTAGGACAAATAACTGTACCAGTATCACGTCCATCGTAAATAACTCCTTTTGCAGGAGTTCCATCTGCAAAAGTTGGATTCTTCGCAAAATTTTTCTGCATATCTAAAAGCCTAGCCCTAACACCTGAATAACTAGAAACAATAGATGCAGCCTCCCCTCCTCTTGCTGAACGAAAATCTTTATTTTTTGATAATTCTATCATACTAACAAAAGTCAAATTTTCCGCTTCTTTTTCAGCAACTTCAACATTATTCAAATCACAATTATTAAGCAACATACGGAGTCCAACAGCTCTATAAACCATCCCAGTATCAAAATATGCAAGCCCATATTTGTCTGCTAATTTCTGAGAAAGCGTTCCTTTACCAGCAGCCGCAGGACCATCAACCGTAATAATCATTATACCCCCTGTCCATAAATTGATAAATTTTATTTATTCTTTAACATATCTTCGTTAATATCACAAATATATAACCACTTTACACAAAGAATAAGAAAATGGCAAAAAACTTTCGTTTATACACAAAAGAAGAACTAAATATCGGTAAAACAATACTCTTAGACGAAGAGCAAACTCATTATTTAAAAAATGTAGTAAAATATACCATAAACGACGACATATTGTGTTTTGATAATCAAAATGGCGAATTTCTTTGCAAAATCACGAACATAGGCAAAAAAACAATCCAAATATCTGTACAAAGCAAAACTAAAGATTATATTTCTTGTCCTGATATATGGCTATTATTTGCCCCTTTAAAAAAAGATAAAACAGACTTTGTAATAGAAAAAGCAACCGAATTAGGCGTAAAGAAAATTATACCAACTATAACTCGCTATACCATAACGAATAATATAAAAACAGAACGTTATATAGCACAATCAATAGAAGCTTCTGAACAATGTCGAAGAACAGATTTACCAGAAATATCAAGCGCTAAATCCCTACAAGACATATTATCTAATTGGGATACATCACGCACATTGTTCTTTATGGATGAAACATTACAAAGCAAACCCTTTATTGAACAACTAAAAAACACAAAAACATCAAAATCCGCCATACTAATTGGTCCAGAAGGTGGTTTTTCTGATGATGAGTTAACAATATTACGCAAACTTCCATTTGCTAAAGGGGCTACACTTGGACCTAGAATTTTAAGAGCAGAAACAGCTGTTGCCTCTGCCCTTGCTTGTTGGCAAATGATATTAGGTGATTGGAGTAATTAAATGAAAATATTAATAGCAGATGACCACGAATTATTTTTAAAAGGTCTAGAATTTACTTTAGAGCAAAACCTACAAAACACAGAAATAACAACTGCTCACAGCTATACTGATATATTTAACATTCTAAAAAAACAAAAAGACTTTGATTTAATTATAAGCGATTTAGCAATGCCAGGAGCAAATTGGCTAAACGCTATCACAAAAATACACGAAATTCTTCCAGAAACACCAATAATTATAATTTCCGCAGTATTAGATAAAGAACTATTGCAACAAACATTAGATATTGGTGTAGCAGGATACATCCCAAAAACAGCATCCAACAACCTAATCATTAGCGCCATAAATCTTGTGCTAGCAGGTGGAATGTATGTTCCTCATGAACTACTATATTCGCCAAAATCACAAAATTTATCTGATGAAAAACAAAAAGAATATGTAGCCCCATTAAAAGCTTTAGAAAAAATGTCTCAAGATAGCATTGATAATAATAAAAAGCGTCTAACGGAGCGTCAAATTGATATTGTAAAGTGTATCGCAGAAGGTCTATCAAACAAACAAATTGCTTATAAACTAAACCTAACAGAGGGAACTATCAAAGTTCATATAACCATTATCTTAAAACTTCTTAATGTAAAAAATCGTACATCAGCTGTAATAGAAGCAGCAAAACAAGGTTATATCTCTGATAATATTCTCAATCAATAAGAGGAAAAAATGAACAAAACAAGTAATTCAACCATACCTGTATACATCAAAAATATATATTCATGGTTATATTTAAAACCTTTTGTATATAGTCTGTTCGACAACCCTTTTGTGCTAAATATACTAACATTAGGATATCATCATATATTGTCAGAAGAATTAAAAAAAGAGATAATACCTCATTCTCATATTCTACAAGTAGGTGTAACTCTTGGTTCTCAAATTGAAAAAACATATCAAGCACTCGGAACATTTGGCTCATATACCATAGTAGATGTTCTTCCCAAAATATTAAAAAAATGCCAAGAAAAACATTTAGAGCGTCGCTTAAATCTCGTACAAGCCAATGCTTCTAAAACAATAAAAGGAGAGTACGATACTATAATATGCTACATGCTACTACACGAGCTCCCACCAATAACAAAAAACAAATTACTACAAAACATCTCAAAATCATTAAAACCCAATGGCAAGATAATATTTATAGATTATCATCTGCCTTCCCCATACAATCCATTAAAATACTTCATCAGAGCAGTAAACAGATTGTATCAACCTTTTGCAGAGTCTTTATGGAAAAAATCAATAAAAGAAATAATGCCTGATGCTGAACAATATAGCTGGTCAAAACAAACATATTTTGGTGGAGTATATCAAAAAGTTGTAGCCACAAAATACAAATAATTACAAAAAAAGGGAGAGAAAACTCTCCCTTCTTTGCAAAAATTATTTAAGATTTTGAAACATCAATCTTTTTAAATTTTTGCTTTTCCACTTGAGATTTTGGAATAGATACATTTAACACACCATTACTATATTTAGCAGTAGTTGCATCATAATCCAAATCCCAAGGCAGTTGTATGGTACGCTTAAACATACCATACGAGATTTCAGAAAAATAATTATCTTTGGCGTTATTTTGAACTTCGTTCTTTTTCTCACCAGAAATACACAAATAACCATCCGAAGACACCTTCAAATCGATATCTTTTTCATCAATTCCAGGTATTTCAGCAGTAACCTTTACTGCATCTTTATCTTCTGTTACTTGAATTTTAGGCAACAAATCAGACATTTCATTATTAGAAGTATCCATAAAATTCCAAAAATAATTCATCAAACTTCTGAAATCTGTAGGATTATGAGAAACCGATAAATCATGGTTATTCTGATTCGTATTTGAAACCGCATTTCTCATCATATTTCTCCCATTCATCTATTTTTCTTCCACTTCAACAAAATCTATCTCATCAATTTCATCAGAAAGCTTTGAACCACAGCAACAACTTCCTGTTGAAGAACTTGAATTAGATTTTGAACTAGAATTTGCCTTCGCTTTTTCATTTGAAAATTTAGATTGAGAATTTTTCATATTTTACCTCCAAAATTTTATATTTTACTAAGTAAGGTTTCATATACACAGCACTTCCTTACACCAATAAAATAATCATTATTTGGATTTTTTAACCTAAACTAAAGGGCAGTTAATACTGCCCTTAATATCTAAAATTCAACATTAATATTTCGTCCCATCTTTAAGAACTTTTCTGTTCTCTGCTCTTTTAATTCCTCAGGACTTAAAACAACCAGTTCTTTTAACTGACGAACAAGTGCCTCTTTAACACTTTCAAATACCTGATTTGTATCACGATGAGCTCCACCAAGAGGCTCTTTAATAATTTCATCAATTATTCCAAGAGCTTTCAAATCTTGCGCCGTTAAGCGAAGAGCTTCTGTTGCATCCTTTGTTTTATCTGGAGAACGCCACAAAATAGATGCACAACCTTCAGGAGAAATAACCGAATATATTGAATGTTCTAACATCAAAACTCTATTAGCAGTAGCAATAGCAATAGCACCACCGCTTCCACCTTCTCCAATAATCAAAGAAACAATAGGAACTTTCACTTGCAAACATTTTTCAATAGATGCAGCAATAGCCTCTGCTTGTCCTCTAGCTTCTGCGTCAACACCAGGATATGCCCCTGCAGTATCCACAAAACTGATTATTGGCAAATTAAACTTATTAGCCAAATCCATCATTCGTTGAGCTTTACGATACCCTTCTGGCTTTGCCATACCAAAATTATATTTAATACGGCTTTCAAGGTCATTACCTTTTTCTTGTCCCATTACAACAACAGACATACCGCCAAGCTTACCAATACCGCAAACCATAGCTTCATCATCAGCAAAACGTCTATCACCAGAAAGAACAACAAAATCTTCAATCAAAGCTTTAATATAATCCAAACAATGTGGTCTTAAAGCATGTCTTGCTATTTGCGCTTTTTGCCAAGCAGACAAATTCATATATGTACGATTTATATGCTGACTTAACTTTCTCTCTAAACGACGAGTTTCACGTGTAATATCCATATCTTCATCTTTAGCCAAAAGTTTTAAATGCTCAATTTTTTCTTCTATTTCTAAAATATCTTTTTCAAAATCAAGCACAACTGCTGTAGAGTCACTCATTTTTTATCCTTTTAAAATTTAATATTGCCCCTCTTATACCACAAAATAAAAAAATTTCATCATTTTTTTTACATCTATACATTTAAACACTGAAAAACTTGTATAAAACTATACGTTTTATTGTTTTTTTATTTGCAAAATACAAGTATCTAGCTAAAATAAAGAAAAAATTAATATTGGAGTAAAAAATTGTTAAATATTTCTCTTTTTATTGCTAGTTTAACCAGTTTCACTTGGTTCTTTTTTTGCATCAAAACATTTGGCTTTAGTTTATCTAATAACGAAACCGTATACCAAAATATTTTAATCTATTTATTACCAATATTATCAATATGGACAATTTTTGCCATAGTAAAACACTATACTACATCATCACTTAATAATTTACGTATCAACTATTTTCTTGAACAAACCAAAAAAAATACAGATGCCATAATCAATATAACATCTATACTTTCAAACTGTGTTAAAGAAATGAAATCAAGTTTCATAATTCAACAATCAGAATCCCTAATTTCTGACATAAATGAAACTTTATCTGAAATAATCAAACGTAGCAATTCTATTTCTAGCGCTCAAATGGAACATTTATGGGTAAGAGTTTCGGGTGGAGAACGTTGGATAATTGCCAAAACCTTCATAGAAACACACAATTTCTTAAATGATTTTTCAGAACATTTAATAGAAAAAGCTCAAAAAGACCCTCTATTAAAAGGGAGTATATTAGAATTTTATACCAGATATGAAAACCTACATTCTTTACTAGAAAATTATGATACAAACAAAATATTATTCAACACAATCGAATATGGAGCTCTTGGTAAAGTGTTTAACATATTAACCCCTGTTGTATCAACATTATCTACATCATCAAAAAAAGAAAACAAACAATCCCCAAAAACCAAACAACCTATAGATAACAATACCCCAATTGAAGATTTTCCCTCTTTTTTAACAACAGATACATATAAAAAGAAAAAAACAACTTCAACTCCAAGTAATCCTGTTGAAAAAAATGATATAAATATCGAAGAAGGACTAGAAGCAATAAGAAAAGAGTTAACACAAAACAAAACAAATGTTATTAGCAGCTTTTCAAACACACAGTCTGCTCTACGTAATCTCAAACAAGAAAATCATGCAAAAATAATATCTATAGATGAAATTGAAAAAGAAATAAACGCATCTCCAGATAACAATTATGATGAAAACAAAAACCCACTTGGAGACTGGCTTAATGAAAAAAAGAATTAATTTTATCATATCGATACTTTTAACTTTTTTCCATATAACAACATCAACCGCCAATGCTAATGATATAACTATTAGTAGCCACCTTTCAATAACAGGCTCTCCAAAATACGTAGCATCATTTTCAAATTTTTCCTATGTAAACCCCAATGCCCCCAAAAAAGGGAAAATCACCCTCCCCGCATATGGCACTTTTGATAATTTCAACCCTTACATTTTCAAAGGAACAGCTTCAACAGAGTTTGTCGCTCTTTCATTAGATAGCCTAGGTTACACCCCATCAGATGATATAGGAACAGCTTATCCTCTTATTGCAGAAAAATTTGAACAACCTAGAGACAAATCTTTTATAGGATTTTTCATAAATCCTAAAGCAAAATTTCACGACAACACCCCAATTACTGCTGATGATGTTGTTTTTAGCTTCAATTCATTAATAACAAAAGGTTCCCCTGTTTACAAATTCTACTACCAAGATGTAGAAAGAGTAGAAAAAGTATCAACGCATCACGTCAGATTCCATTTCAAAAAAAATACTAAAAATAGAGAATTACCCCTAATATTAACAGCACTCAAAATTTTCTCTGCTAAAGATTTTGAAAACAAAGAATACGACAAACCAACCCTAACCCCGCCACTAGGAAGCGGACCTTATAAAATAAAAAATTTTGATGCCGGAAAATACATCACTTTCATCAGAGATGATAACTACTGGGCAAAAGACCTACCAACCAGAAAAGGATTCTTCAACTTTGATGAAATAAAGTACGACTACTATCAAGATACAACCGTCAGCCTGCAAGCTTTGTTTTCTGGCAACATTGATGTCAGATATGAGTATATAGCAAAATCATGGGCAACAGGTTATGATAATGACCTAATAAAAAGCAATAAAATAAAAAAACAAGCCATAACACATAATCGTCCTGCTACCACACAATTTTTTGCTTTTAATACTCGAAAAGAAAAATTTTCATCTCCTCTTGTAAGACAAGCCATTAACCTTGCTTTCAACTTCCCTTGGGCTAATAAAAATTTATTTTACAATCAATACCAAAGGTTAAATAGCTATTTCACCAACACCCCATTCCAAGCAACCAACACACCAAAAGACTTAGAGCTAGATATTTTACTACAATTAGAAAAAACTCTTCCCGAAGAAATATTTACTACTCCAGTTGAAGCAATTTTTCGTAATGATAACTTATCAGATAGAGAAAACTTAAAACAAGCTGTACAGCTATTAAAACAAGCTGGATACGACTTTATTAACGAAAAAATGTGTGATATAAAAACTAAAACCCCCTTAGAGTTTGAAATAATAATAAACTCTGCAAACGGCAACGCATTCACTCGTGTCTTATTACCATTTATTGAAAATTTAAGAAAAATAGGCATAAAAGCAACAACCAGAATAACAGAAATAAATACCTATAAAAATAAACTTGATAATTTTGATTTTGATATCGTAGTTGGAGGTATCGGTGGAATAGCAATCCCTGGTTCAGAACAAAAAGACCTATGGGGTAGCTTATCTGCAGATGTTAGCGGTTCTAACAATATTATGGGAATAAAAAATCCTAATGTAGACTATCTAATCCAAAAATTAATAGAAACAGAAGACAATGACTTATATACCGCATACGTTAAAGCATTAGATAGAGTATTACTATTCAATCACTATGTAATATTTAATTGGTACTCTAGTTCAGACAGAATAGCATATTGGGATAAATTTGAATTTCCCCAAGACACAAACACAGGTATAGATACAAACACATGGTGGATAAAGGAATAAAAATATGCGAAATTACATTATAAAAAGACTTCTTTTAATCCCTGTAACTTTATTTGGCATATTACTAATAAACTTTGCCATTATCCAGTTAGCTCCAGGTGGACCAGTAGAATATATGCTCGCTCAATACAAAGGACTAAATACTTCCGCCACCGCAAATATAAATTCTGGCACTCCAAATCTAAACGAACAAAAATATCAGGGCTCCAAAGGTTTACCTAACGACTTAGTAAAAGAGCTTGAAAAACAGTTTGGTTTCGATAAACCTGTTCACATCCGTTTTATCAAAATGTTAAAAGACTACATATCCTTTGATTTTGGTAAAAGTTATTACAAAGACAAAACAGTAATAGAGCTAATAAAAGAACGCTTGCCTATCTCCATATCACTAGGATTATGGTCAACAATTTTAATATACCTCATAGCAATACCTCTTGGCATAAAAAAAGCACGAAAAGATGGTGAAAAGTTTGATATAATAAGTTCTTTTATCATTTTCATAGGTTCTGCTATTCCAGTATTTTTATTTGCCGTATTACTTATTGTCTTATTTGCAGGAGGAACATATTTTCAACTATTCCCCCTAAAAGGCTTAACTTCTGATGGTTGGGAAAATTTCAGCCTAACACATAAAATACTTGATTACTTTTGGCACATAACCCTACCTACAATTTGTATTGTCATAGGAGGAGTTGCATCACTTACAATGCTAACCAAAAACTCATTTATGGATGAATTAAGCAAACAATACGTGCTAACCGCCAAAGCTAAAGGATTGTCCGAAAAAAGAATTCTCTATAAACATGTTTTCCGCAATGCTATGATGATTATTATTGCCGGTCTTCCATCTCTATTAATAAAAATTCTATTTACAGGCTCTCTTTTAATAGAAATAATCTTTAGCTTAAACGGCATGGGGCTACTTGGATATGAAGCAATAATGACCAGAGATTACCCCGTAGTATTTGGCACATTATACATCTTCGCTTTACTTGGATTAATCTTAAAACTAATAAGTGACCTAACCTATTCACTGGTAGACCCTCGCATAAATTTTGATAAAATATAATAAAAAACATCACAAAAAAATGGGGATTTCTCCCCATTTTATTAAAGTTAATTTGTTTTCAGCTTCTTTAATCTTTGCTCTTCGAGGCAAGCAATCTTTCCCGCCTAATCTGCTCACATATTTTCTCAGCCTTCTGTGCTACAGGATTACTAGCAAACCATATTGCACTTTTTGCTTTTTCTAAAGAATTTGGACTACATTCAAAAACCGGATCATCTTTTGATTGTTCACCTATAAGTTCTGAAGAATTTGGACTACATTCAAAAACCTGACCATCTTTTGATAGTTCATCCATAAGTTTTGTTCTCCCTACTTCTTCTTTAGGATTAATTTCCGCTCCTGCTTCAATCAATGTTTCAAGTATTTCTGCATCTTTCTCACCAGAAACAAGAGATTTCACTCTTTCTTTTGCCTCTGCCAATTTTTCTTCATTTGTCTTACTCATCATCTTTCTCCCATATAAAAAATGACCACGAACTTCCATTCGTTGCCACATTCAAGTTAAAATATATTTTTCTATCAAGTTTATAGGTGTGTAGAAAACAGACGATTCTCCACATTCTTTATGTTTTAACGCTAAAAAATTACACATAAACATTATCACATCTCCTATAATACCATCATCATATCATATTTTTTAACTAATTTCAACTTTTTTATCTAAAAAAAGCGATAGTTAAAACTACCGCTTTTCACTCACCCAAAACCATTCAAATTATTTTACTTCACCAACATACATACCCATTTCAATAGCTGCTCTAACATAAACACTATCTTTATTAAGCATTGTTGTACCTTCAGAAACAACTTGCTCCAATGGATATGTTTCTATTTTATCACCATTTAATGCCACCATAACATCTGTATGTCCCTCTTTTAACAATTCAACAGCTTTTGCACCAAAAGCACAAGCAAGCGCTCTATCAAAAGCAGTTGGATCGCCAGCTCTTTGAACATGACCAAGTTTAGTAACACGAGTTTGGAACTCAGAATATTTTGCATTAATAGCAGAACTCAAATATTCACCAATACCACCATTAATTTTTTCACCAATCAAATTCTTTGTACCTGACACCATTTCACCACTTTCTGTATGAACACCTTCAGATACAACAATCACAGCATGTTGTCTGCCACTTTTCTTAACTTCTTTTAATTTATTAATAATACCATCAACAGTATATGGAATTTCAGGCACCAAACAAACATCAGCAAAACCAGCCACAGCAGAATGCATAGCCAAATGTCCTGCATCTCTACCCATAACTTCCAAAATCAAAGCTCTTTGGTGAGAACGAGCTGTTTTCCACAAAGCATCAACAGCCTCAACACATACTTGGCAAGCAGAGTTAAACCCAACAGAATATTGTGTTAAAGGTGTATCATTATCAATAGTTTTAGGAATACCAACCATTTTAACACCAGCATTTTTACAATAGTTGCTAACAATATTCATACTACCATCACCGCCAACAACTACAACAGCATCCAAGCCCAATTCTCTAACACCATTACCAAAACGTTTAGAAATTTCTGCTTGAGATTCCATTTTAACACCTTTGTTTAAAGAACCTAAATATGAACCTGCAAGTCTTGGCCAAGGTGTATCCGAAAAATTACGAGTAGTTAAAAGCTCATAAGACAAAGGAGCTTCTGTTAAACCATCTGTACCATTATGAATACCATAAACTTCCCAACCATATTTATTAGCAGAGTTAACCACAGACATCACAACAGCATTAAGTCCAGCACAATCGCCACCACTTGTTAAAATACCAATTTTTTTGATTTCAGTCATATTTTTTTCCTATTTAAATAAAGTTCATCATTAATGATAAAGCACTCATACTTTATAATTTTTATATAAACTAGCATAAAAATACTTTTTTTCACTATTTTTTTTATTTTCGTCATCAAAAATTCTTGATTTTTATCAAAAATTGCTATATACTATGCACAAATAATAAGAATCGCACCAAGGCGACACAAACTTTTTTTCTGAGGAGTTAAAATAAAATGGTTAATTCAAATTCTTTCAATAAGCTACAAGTTCAACTTTGTGAGCTTAAACTAGAAGAAAGAAGGGTTAAATCAGACATTACTAAACTTGTAAAAAACAAACAAATGATAGATTTCTATCAAGCTCAACAATTAAATAAGCAAAAAACAAGTTTAAAAAACAAAATCCAAAGTTTGGAAACTATGATAAACCCAAACATTATTGCGTAAAACTTTGTTTTGAATACTTTGGTATCAAGTATCACTACGTTTAAAAATTAGGTAAAAAAATATGAAAAACAGCAAATATAGTACAATTTTTCTTGTCGTGTTTGCTGTTTTTATTTTATTTAGCGCTCTCTACACATTATTTGTATACAAAACAGACTACTTAAAAATTTTCGTCGTATACTATAAACCTGCCCCTCTAATTAAATCAGAAATTTTTGAACCAATACAAGGAGGACGCTCTATATCAAACAGCCCCTCACGAGCAGGAACATTCACCAAAGAACAAATATCTTGGTTAGAAAAAAATATGATTGGTGACAATACAGGAGAAAACATTTCAGAACTAAATCGTCATTTTGCAGAACTAACAGCTTTTTATTGGATATGGAAAAACACAACCACACCATTTGTTGGAATGTTTCAATATCGTAGATACTTAAGTATAAATAATAATGCAAACTATCCTATGATAGATTTTCCATCTATGCGTTTTAGACATTTAGGCATAAATCATCTAAAAGGTTTTGCAAAAGAATTTTTACGAGATTTAGAACTCGAAAAAAAATTCATACTCCCTTGGTTTGCAACTCATGATGTTTTAGTATCAGAACCAATAAAATTAAACACATACGAACAATACAAAAACGAACACGTAATAAGCGATTTAGATAAAGCTCTAGAAATAATAAAAAATAAATACCCTCATATGTATAATTTCGCTATAGAAAACTTAAATAGCCAAGAAGGATTCTACCCAACAAATATGCTAATCACCAGAAGAGAAATCTTAAACGACTATGCTTCATGGTTATTTAGTATCATTATCCCTCTGTATGAGGATATAAAAGAAGACCTACAAACAAGAGATACAGAACAAAAGCTAGCCCTAGCATATATATCAGAACGTTTATTTGGCATATATTTTCGTTACCATCAAAAATACCATGGTTTACGCATTAAAGAATTCCCATTTGCCCTTGCATCAGAATTTTTTAACCCTCCTGCAGGTACTCCTTTTATAAAACTAAAAACAAAAGACTGGGAAGATATCTTTATTCAACAAACAGAAGACAGAATTTGTGGTTTCAATAATCCTGACTTCTATTGTGGCAAGTTCACAATATTACCACAAAATCGCCTACAAGTAAAATGGGATAAAGGCAAAACATCTATTTTCCGCCAAGCTTCAGACAATTTATTCGTTCTTGAAAAATAATCTTTACAACAATAAATTAACGTAACTTAAACAAATTATATCTACACTAATAAATCATATTATCTAAACATAAAATATAGGAAAAGTAAATGCATGCAATACACCCTCTAATCATTGATTTAACAATGGTTACTATTTATGCCGGACTCACAACACTTTTATGCAAAAAATTAAAACAACCTATTATTTTAGGTTACCTTTTAGCTGGCATACTCGCAGGCCCATATTTTAATTTACTCCCCACCATTACAGACAAAGAAGATTTAGTCCTCTGGGCTGATATTGGTGTAATTTTCCTACTTTTTGGCTTAGGTTTAGAGTTTAGTTTCAAAAAGATGGTAAATGTAGGCAAATCCGCTATGATAACGGCAACCGCCAATATTTTATTTATGCTATTTTTAGGATATAACACAGGTTTACTACTTGGATGGTCTGCTATGGATAGTTTCTTTTTAGGTTCCATGATATCAATGTCCTCCACCACCATTATCATAAAAGCATTTAACGACTTAAACATAAAAAAACAAAAATTTGTAGATTTGGTTTTTGGTGTATTAATTATTGAAGATTTAGTTGGTATCTTGATGTTGGTATTACTACCAACTATTGCCCTTGGAAAAAACATCAATGGCATAGAACTAGCCTTAAGTGCTATCAAATTAGTTTTCTTCCTAATATTATGCTTCATTACAGGTATATACCTTGTTCCAACATTTTTACAAAAAATTCAAAAATTCCTAAATGATGAAATGCTATTACTAATAACAATAAGTATGTGTTTTGGTATGGTATTACTCGCAACCTATTCAGGCTTCTCAACAGCTTTAGGTGCATTTATAATGGGTTCAATATTATCCGAAACACCATTAATAGAGCGCATAGAAAAAAATTTAAGCCCCCTAAAAGACTTCTTCGGAGCAGTATTTTTCATCTCCGTTGGTATGATGGTAAACCCCATAATGTTTGTAACATATGCCAAACCCATTTTTGTAATAACAATGATTGTTATTGTGGGTAAAATATTATTTTCATGTTTTGGTTTTGTTGCCTCAGGACAACCCCTAAAAACATCTATCTATGGAGGATTTTCACTTGCACAAGTTGGTGAATTTGCATTCATTATTGCATCTCTTGGTATGAGCTTAGGAGTCTTAAGCGATAAAGTATACCCAATTATCGTTGCTGTATCAGTAATAACAACCTTTTTAACTCCTCTTATGATAAAATCAGCAGATTCTGCATACAAAAAAATCAAAAAAATGCTACCCGAAACATGGTTAAATTACATCGATAAATACTCCACTTCCACACCTCTAACTCATAGTGAAGAACGCTTATGGGGTGCATTATTCAAAAATTACTTAATACGTTTAAGTTTATTCTCATTTATCCTATATAGTATTATATTATTCTCTACATTCATTCGTCCGTTTATCAGAGAATTAATTCCATATCGCATACCCGCAAATATTGTAATGACATTACTAACATTTATGTTAATGGCACCATTTTTAAAAGCTCTAATCGGATGGAACATTGTAACATCAAAATTTATAAAAGATAAATTATCATGGCTATTTCCTAAAAAACAAACCGAAGAAATAGAACTAGCCGTACAATGCGCCCAAGACGAACATCATTCTCTAACAGAAACCTTACATTTAGAAAATATATGTAACACTCTTGATGATAAAACTATTCGTTTGCGTAAATTCTTTTCCGATAAAAACCAAGTATCCAAGATATACTACAAATTATGGATGGCAAAAAAAGCAAATCGTTTACCATTAATAATTTTAACAAGTTTCCGTATTCTTGTTTGCTCATTTTTTATCGTTACAGTCGTACACAAATTCCTAAGTGAAAATCCAAGAATAACTTTCCTACTTCTTCTTTTAACTATATTCTTTATCTCACGTTCTCGCTGGTTATTAGACCAATACATAAAAATCGAAAACCAATTTTTACATAACCTAAAAGGTCAAAAAAGACAAGAAGAACTCGAAGAAAACAAAGAAGAAAAATAAACACTCAAACATTATTTTTTAATAAATATTTTGCTATAAAGTTAGACAGGGTAGCTCTATTTACACCTAAAATTTTTGCCATCTGATTTTTAGATACTTTTTTATTTATTAAATTTATTATCTGTTCTTCCTTGCCTGTTAATTTCAATCGACTACTTTTTCGCCCTTTAGGACGTCCTAAAATTTTCCCTTCAGCTTTTAATCTCATTAAAGCTTCTTTAGTTCTTTGCGATATAAGATTCCTTTCAATTTCTGCAGATAACCCAAAAGCAAAAGCCAAAACTTTTGATTGAATATCTTTTCCCAACCGATAATTATCTTTAATAGTCCAGACTTCCACTTCTTGCGACATACAATAATTTAATATCCCCATAACTTGTAACAAATTTCGCCCCAACCGAGATAATTCAGAGGCAATTAAAACATCACCTTTTTTCAATTTTTTTAACAAACAACCAAGTTTTCGCTTATCAAGATTCTTTGAAGAGCTAATTGTTTCTTTAATCCATTTATCTATATGTATATCATTAGCACATGCAAAATGTTCTATCTCAAAATGTTGATTTTCTGTAGTTTGTTTATCTGTACTAATCCTAATATATCCGTAAATCATAACAAAGCCTTTCTTTCTGAAATTAAATAAACTTCGTTATAATACTTAAAATTTTTATTCCTTCCAAATAAGAGGATATATTACTTCAAATCCACTATTATGAGTAGCACCATTAACTACTTTCACCAAATTTTCATCATCCACAAAATCATACACAAGTTTTGAAGGTATCACATCATCTTTACTTCCAATATAATGAATTTGAGGTATCTTCATATATTCATTTTTATAATCAGTTAAACTCATTGATTCATTTAATGAAGGCAAATTATGATACTCTGTCCAACTAAAATGGTCTAAATTTCCCCCAATAGTTACCAATTTAACAACGTTTATCCCCTTTTTTGCAACACTAACCAAACCTGCAACTTGTGCTCCCCCAGAAAACCCCACTAAAATAACCTTATTATCTTTTGCTACACTCTTTATTGCCTCATATGAGGCATTTATTACCTCCGGTGCAAAACGAGCAGTAGTCCAATGTCTCTGAGCACACATTTCATCTTTTACAAATTGGCAAGGTCTTGCTAAATAAATAACATTTTCATTGTAATCATTAAAAGCAATTTCCCTTAAAAGCTTTCCTCTTGGGGTTGGATTATTTGTTGGTCTACCATATGCATCAAAAGAAGCTCCATCTCCTTCAATATACACCTTAAACTTCCCTTTAGGGTTTGCAACCTTTTGCCAACTAGCAAGCTTAAAAGTATTTGTTTCTATTTCTTTATAAACAAACTCATCAGGTATAACAAACCCCTTACACCCACTTAATAAAACCACTATAACAAATAAAAACTTTTTATAAAACATAACAAAAAAGCCCTACATCCGTAGGGCATATCTCCAATTAATTAGCAGTTCCAAAATTCTTCAAATTTTGAATAATTGTAGAAGCTGTAGATTGCGATTCTTGGCTAATTCCAGCAGATTCTAAAGCCAATTTTTTCAAACAAACACTAACCAACTCATCAGAAGTAGCACTAATAGATTTAGTAAACAATGTTCCTGTTTGAAATCTAGAATTAGCTTCGCTAACCAAACAAGCTCTCATTTTTGTCTTTGCACTTGCATTACTATCTGCCACCGCATATTGAGACAAATCAGCACAACCACTAAGCAACAATAAAGATAAAACTAAAGCCTTTTTCATCATTTTTCTCCTAAAAAATTAACTATAACATTATCTAAAATGAAAACATAACTCTGTCAAATCTTTTAATTTAAGACGTAAACTTTTATTCACATAAATTTAATTTCTATCCAATCTAACTTATAATACACAATAAATTACTTTCCACCACTATGCACAGTGTTATTCCTTATATAACCATTCATATCAAAACTATTATTGCCCCGATTTTCCACACTTTTTGTCTTCTCTTTAGATAACGTTGCATCATTCTCTTTATTTTTATTTATTAAAGCCGATACTCTACCTAAAGCATTTTGCGCCTCTCTTGCTCTTCTATTTTCTCCTTCTAATTTTTCCATAGCAGGAAATGTTTGTAGAGAATAATACGCTCTTCTAGAAGGGTCACTAGCTAATTTAGGGTCATAATCTTTTATAACAACCTCTCCTTTAACTTCTTCATTTAACTCTCTAAAACCCATAACTCTACCATAATCTCTTGGTATACTCAAAGCCACATCAAAAGCATCATTGCCTTTACATTCCACATCAGGCTTATGTCCTTTAACTTCAATATTTTCACCTTCTTTATCCCAATAAGTAAGCTTTCCCCATCCAACTCGCATTTCACCCCCCCAAGGTGTCGCAAATGTTCCTTGTACATATTGTTGCATACCCGCAGTATTTTCACCAACATATCTAACATTTGGATGATGATAAAAAGAAGAATAAGCACTTTCTGCTGAACTCCCAACCCTTGCACAAGTCAAAATATCTATTCTTCCTTTATATCCCTTTTCTTCATTAAAGGCATAATAAACCCCTGTTTCATCAAACATAGCTTTATTTTCACCAGAAAAACATTCTCTTTTTGGTGCTTCTTGTCCTAATTTTTTAGCATTTTTCACACTTCCATGCTGTTGATATAAATGATACCCCAAAGGACTATCTTTAACTTCACATCTTTTATAAGTATTAACCAAATTTCCATAAGTTCTTTTTGCCACATGGTCTATTGGTTTATCCTCTCCACCTCGATTCCCTCTAACATCAAGAACAATTCTTCCCTTATCCCATTTTTCCCTATCTTTACCATAAACCTCATCAAATTTATCTATAAAATCTTTCCAATCTTTATACTCATTTCCCCTATGCATAATATCAAAAACAGACACCACTAAAATATCTTCACCATTCTTTTTTAAGGTTCCAATTTCCCAAGTTGGTACTTTTTCACCACTCTCGGTTACCAATGATGCTCCACCTAATTTTTCATATCCTTCAGGTCTTTCATCGTCTGTTCTATAACAAAAATTTTTCCCCACTGTTCTTTCTCTTTTTTCTCCACCTCCACGAGAAGCTTCACCTCTTCCTATTCCAACCTCAAAGTGCTTATCTTCAATAAATTTAGCACTTTTTCCCATTTCTTCCAAAAACTCTCCTTGATTTCTTTCTCCGTCAATTCCTCTATACATCCTCACAATATGAGATTTAAAAGCTTCTTGATTTTCTTTACTAAATTGCTCAAAACCAACATGCTCTGTTGCCATTCTCGCATAATATGCTAAATAAAATTTTTGCTCTTCAACACTCAAATTTTTCTTATTATTTTCTTCAATTTCTCTTCTAGACAATCTCTCATAAGGTTTCATCATATCTTCCAGTGAAACACTAGCTACAATATCCCCAAACTCCTTATATACTTCAGAAAAGGTATCATTATTAAAAAATTTATCCTCCATCCTTTTCCCTTTCCATAAAGCTCATAATCAATATTATTTCTACAAAATCTAGTATTATTTTACTCTAAAAATCATATTATGTAAACAAAAAATGTTGAAATATATAAATTAAAGCTGTATAAATCACACCATATGAATCAAACTTTTTTTGATAAAACAGACTATATGATTTATAACTATAACACATCGTTCAACTCTAATATTTTTCTGCAATCAAACGCAGAACTAGTCGTCTATAAAATTAAACACATTAAGGAGAAAATTAAATCATGACACTACTATCTACAGATGTTAACAAATTTTCTCAAGTCAAAGCTCTTGTAATTGGCGATATTATGCTAGACCGATTTATTTACGGAAAAGTTGTTCGCATTTCTCCAGAAGCACCTGTTCCCATTTTCCAACAAAAAAAAGAGAAACAAATGCTTGGCGGTGCCGGTAATGTAGTTGCCAATCTCGTTACATTAGGATGCAAAACAACTTTTATAGGTATTGTTGGTAACGATATTAACGGAGCAACTGTCGCATCACTATTGCGTAAATCAGGTGCTCACAGCCATATATTAAAAATAGAAGATTACCCAACAATCGTAAAAACTCGCCTAATTGCCGGAAACAATCACCTCCTACGTACAGATCAAGAAGAGATTATTCCTGTTGTTACTGATTTATTACCCAAATTCAAAAAAATACTTACTCAAGCAATTAAAAACGTCGATATAGTTTTAATTTCAGATTATAATAAAGGGTTGCTCACCCCAATAACAACCCAAATCATTATTGATATTTGTAATAAATTTGGAAAAACAGTCATAGCAGACCCTAAAGGTACAGATTACTCTAAATATAAAGATGCAACATTAGTAAAACCAAATTTAAAAGAGTTTTCAGAAGCAACTGGAATGAAATTTGACCCTCTTTCACCAAATTTTCATAACGACGTAAAAGCAGGTGCTCAAATACTATTTTCCAAATACAATATAAAAAACTTATTAGTAACATTAAGCGAACATGGAATGGTCTATATTCCTGCAGAAAATATTGATGACCTAAAACAAATTCCAACCGAAGCCAAAGAAGTTTTTGATGTTTCTGGTGCAGGAGACACTTCTTTAGCAGCATTAGGGGCCGCCATTGGTGCAAACATCTCAATTAAAAACGCTATGAAACTTGCCAACTTAGCTTCTGGCATCGTTGTTGGAAAACTAGGAACCGCCACAGTTAGTGCAGAAGAACTTAAAACAGTTTTATCACAAAAAGAAACATCTGACCATGGTTGGAATCAAAAACGAAAAATAATAACCCTACAACAAGCTGAAAACATTGTAAAAAATCTAAAAGAAAACAAAAAAGTAATCGGTTTTACCAATGGATGTTTTGATTGTTGTCATTTAGGACACCTAAATTCATTTATGGAAGCCAAAAAATTATGTGACGTATTAATTGTTGCAGTAAATTCCGATGCTTCAATAAAACGCTATAAAGGAGAAAACCGTCCTATTCAAGATGAAAAAACAAGAGCAATGCTATTAGCATCATTAGAATTTATTGACTATGTAATTGTTTTTGAAGAAGATTCACCTTTACACATTGTCGAAAAATTAAAACCAGATATCGTTGCCAAAGAAGGTTATACTCTTGATAAATGGCCAGAAGGAAGACTTGCAATAAGTTATGGTGGAAAAGCAATAACTTTAAAAAGATTAGAGGGTTACTCAACCTCAAATTTAGTGGAGAAAATGAAAGGGTAAAAATATGAAAGAATATGTAAACAACCAATTTGAAGAATTATCTTCTCAACTTTTATTATTAAAAGAGCAATCAAATAAAGTTGTTGAAATTGCTAATGTTTGCATTGATGCAATAAAAAATGGTCATAAAGTTATTTTTTGTGGAAATGGCGGTTCTGCCGCTCAATCACAACACCTAGCAGCCGAATTAGTTGGACGCTACAAAATTAACCGCCCAGCAATGAACTCTATCTCTCTAACTGTTGATACTTCTAACCTAACCGCTATCGGCAATGATTACGGATATGATGTTGTTTTTGCTCGTCAATTAGAGGGTGTTGGTCAAAAAGGAGATGTTTTAATAGGTCTATCAACTAGTGGAAACTCTAAAAACGTTGTTTTAGCTTTCTCTCAAGCACAAAAAATGGGAATTAAAACTGTTGCCCTAATTGGTGCAAAAGGCGGGCAAATGCTTGATATGGCTGATTATTCATTATGCGTTCCTGCCACAACTTCTGCTCACATTCAAGAAATGCACATCACAACAGGACACTTAATTTGTGATTTAATTGAAAGAGAATTTTATGGAGCATAAGGCTTTATTTTTAGATAGAGATGGAACCATAAACATAGATTATGGCTACGTTTATCAACCTGAAAAATTTGATTTTATTGATGGGATATTTGAGCTTTGTAAAAAAGCCCAAGATAAAGGATATCTAATTATTGTAATAACCAATCAATCAGGAATAGCCCGTGGTTACTATACTGATAACGATTTTCATATCCTAAACAAATATATGGTTGATGAATTTGCCAAACACAACATAACAATTACAGATGTATTCTATTGTCCAGATTTAGAAGGCGAAAGGCGCAAACCTAATTGCAAAATGTTTATAGAGGCAAAAGAAAAATACAACATTGATATGTCATTATCCATATCACTAGGAGATAAAGAGCGAGATGTAGAAGCTGGTAAAAAAGCAGGTGTTGGCAAAAACTTTTTATTTAACAATAGCTATGCAGAAATAATAAGCGCATTGTGATAAAAAAACTCCATCTAACAAATTTTCACCCTCAATACTTAATATTGAGGGATTTTTTTAACTCAAAACACCCTAAAAACTCATACTACATATAAAAAAAACACCCTTTCGGGTGCTTTTAAGAAATGGTGCGCTAGGCCGGAATCGAACCGGCACGAGGTTGCCCTCAACAGATTTTAAGTCTGCAGCGTCTACCAGTTCCGCCACAAGCGCAAATCCATAACAAAAACTCTTATACATACAAAAAAATATAAATGCAACATATTTCTTGTATTTTTTTTATTTTTAATTACAATTTTTTTCGTAATCGGATATGCAACGCATATTTACACTTAAATTTAATATAACATATACGACAGAAACAGCGTTTCGGTATATGTTTTTGAAAGGGACATATAATGAAACCTATTAATAAGAAGCTCAAGCTTCCTAAAAACAAGCTAAAGGAAATACCTTTCCGTAAGCTTGTTCCAAACATTGTAACAATGTTAGCACTTTGCTCCGGTTTAACATCAATTCGTTATTCTGTACAAGAAGACTGGGGAAAAGCTATTTTATTTATCTTTTTAGCAGGAATTTTAGATGGTTTAGATGGTCGTCTTGCTCGTATGCTAAAAGCATCATCAAAATTTGGAGCAGAACTCGATTCTCTTTGCGATTTTGTTAGTTTTGGTATAGCTCCAGCAATTCTAATGTTCCAATGGTGTTTATTTGATTTACCAAAAATTGGTTGGTTTTTCTGTCTTTTATACTCTATGGGCATGGCAATGCGTTTAGCTCGTTTCAACACAATGCTAGAAGATGATACGATTCCACCATATTGGTCGCATTATTTTACAGGCGTACCTGCTCCAGCTGCAGCTGCCATGGCGACAATGCCTATATTAATAACTTTTGATTTCACAGATGCAGAACCATTTTTACGTACACATTTGTTCTGTAGCATTTGGATGTTAATAGTTGCATATCTTGAAACAAGTAGAATTCCAACAATTTCTCTAAAAAAGACACGTATCAAAACAGAATATATGATACCTCTAGCTTTTTGTGTAGCATTACTTGCAACATTCTTGTTTACACAAACATGGCTAACTTTTGGTGTTTTGATAATATTATATGCTTTATCGATTCCTTTTAGTGTTTATCGCTTTAACAAAGAAAAGAAAGCATACGAACAAGAAAACGCTTAAGATAAAAGGGAGGTTCAATCCTCCCTTTTTTATATTTCCCTCTTTTAAATAATATAAACTAAGCTCTTTTCTCACTCTTATCAAGAATCATTTCTTGTGTTACTTTTGTTATATTTACTTTCGATTTTCCTTTATTACTTTCTATACGCCCCTCACGACGAAGTACCTCAGTTCGTTCTGCAATTTGTTTTTGAACTTCTTTTATATTTTTTTGCTTTTTAGCATCAGTTAAAATCTGTTCTCTTTCATCATCAGCTTTATTTTCTTTATTAAGAGCTTTAGATATATCATTAGTTGCAAGCCCAACATCTATCGCAACACTTGCGGCTGTTCCTAATCCAGGAAAACATCCTGCAACACCAGATAAAAATTCACCACCAGCAGCTCCCCATTCGCCTTTAAAACACCTTTCAACAGCAAAACCAGTTCCAGCCACCGCACTAATAATAGGTATTTTCTTTACAACACATTTAACAGCAGATTTTCCTCCAACTTTCGCAGCAACTTTTCCACCAATCTTTGTTCCTACTTTTTTAACACCTTGTGCAATAGCACTATCACCAATAGTTTTTGTAAAAATTCCCCATAAACTCTTTGTTCTTCTAACTATTTTTGTATCCAAAACATCTTTTTCCACTTTTTGATATATTTTACCCACACTAGTATTATTAAGAAGCGTTGATCCATTTATTATCACCTCTTCAATTTTATTATCAACGCTATCATTAAATCTCCTAGAAACATCAATAGCCTTATCAATAAAACCTTTACGTTTTTTTGCTACATCTGTAGCCTTTTCTACTGTTTCTTTACTAACTGCTTTATGAGGAACACGAGCTTCAACTCTATCATTCATTTTATGCTCAGAAATCTTAGCATCTTCTTCTATCTTCTTAAGCTTATTTTCTTGCCCCAACTGTTCAGTCAACCTAACATCTACAAAACCTTTAGTAATATCAATATTTCCATTAGTAGACATCTCCATTAATTCTTCACCACTAATAGAGACAATATTAGCATCAACCCCTCTTCTATCACAAACCATCAAGACTGTCTTATCAGAAATTAGATTTTCAGAGATTGCAGTCCCTTCTAAAACAACAGCTTCATTTATCTTAACCCCTAAATTTGAAGTATTATAAACGGCTAAAATACCTCTTTTTTCGTCATAAATACCATTTATACCAATACTTTGCATAAACTCAACATTTTCTTTGTTTCTAAGCCATTGATATAAATTAATATACCTATCAGAAGAAACTGCTTTTATTCCTTTTAACTCTTTAGCTATATTTTCATTACCACCAGCTTCAGCTATTTCAATTAGCATATCATAATGAGCGTCTGTTAATTTATCAGGTAATATTATATGTCTCATATCTGTAGTATTCATACTACCTTCATAAAGAATCTTTTTATCTACTGTCTCATCTCGGTAAACATCTCCATCTGGAATATACTTTTCATCATCCGTCAACAAAGCATATTCTCTTGCTTTATTCTTATTGTCCTCTAAATAAAAATATTGCCCTCTTCCATATAATGCTCGCCCCGTTGCAATCACTTTTGTATGATCATAGTTTTCAAACAAATTGCGACTACCATGATATATACTTACTTCATTTTTTTTCATAACATCAGCCAAACAAGGAAATTGATGTTTCATTTCTAAAGTTTTCCCACTAAATTCCTCATTTGGTCCTCTATGTTGAGATCTAATTTCAACCCTATCGTTCATTTTCTGCTCGGAAACTTTACTCACCTTAGTGGTAGAAGCATTCTCTACATCTGTATCAACCATAGTCCCCCCAAAAAACTCAAAACATATTATATAATACCATAAATCTGCATTTTTGTAAACAAAAAACAAAACCTAGATGCTACAGACAAAGTTCCATCTAAAAGGTAGTTCACAAAATTTCCCCCTTTATCTTGAGGCTCTTTTAATCCTATCATTAATAGCCAACCCCACCCCTTCATTTGGAATAGGTGCCATAGCAATTTTTTCATATTTTTCATTTTTATCAGCAATTCGCATATATGAAAACAAATTACTAGCCGCTTCTCTTAAATCACCATTTTTGCTTAAATTCATCTCGCCAAAATCATACTCACTACCAAATCCAATATAAAGCTCTCCCTCCATTGGCTCTATCGCATTTATTCTAAATTTTTTATTTGGCGCATAGTGTTTCAACATCTGCCCAGGAGAAGTTGGTTTATCAGGATTCCCATCACTAATTAAAACTTCTTCACCTAAAGCATTCTCTAATTGCTCTTTTGTTATTCCGCCAGCCCTTAGCAAAACAGCTTTAGGAGTCGTTAAATCTAAAATAGTCGATTCTACGCCAACCTCACATTGTCCACCATCTAATATCATATCAACCCTATCTCCCAAACTCTCATACACAGCATCTGCTGTTGTCGGCGAAATAGTTTGCGAACGATTAGCCGATGGCGCTGCAATAGGCACTCCTGCTTTTTTAATAAGTTCTAATGCCACATTATGATTAGGACACCTAACCGTCATTGTGCTAAGTCCAGCACAAACAATATCCAACAAAGGATTTTCATTTTTTCTTGGCAACACAAAAGTCAATGCTCCAGGCCAAAATTTCTTTCCTAAAAATAAAGCTCTTTCATCAACTTTAACAAATTCTCTCATCTCATCAATTTCTGCAATATGAGATATCAAAGGATTAAAACTAGGTCTTCCTTTTGCTTCAAAAATTTTTGCCACCGCTTTGGGATTAAAAATACTAGCCCCTAACCCATATACAGTTTCTGTCGGAAAAGAAACAAGTCCGCCATTCTTGATAATTTCTGCCCCTTTTATTATATTATCACTAGAAGCCTTAAAAATACCACTCATCATAAACCTTTCTATTTAAACAATTTACCCTACAATATCACCATAATCATCAAAATCAACCATTTAATTTTAACCTTTTTTTCACCACAATTACTTCAAAATACCCCCATAACCAAATAAAAGGAGACATCAATGACAGAAATTACTTTTAATAACAACCCAAAAGATTCAACAGCCAAAATCTTAATTGCAACTTTTGAAGAACAATTAAATTATGGCATAACAGGCTCTATTATCGATAGAAGCACATTTAATAAATTAAAAGCATTAGTTGAAAGAGATACCGAAAACGAAAAAAATTCCCCAATTCTTGTGCTAGATTTAATAAAAGAAGTTGTTGTTCTTTTAAGGGTAAAAAATTTATGTTCAATCGTTGATATCCAAAACTTAAGTGCAAAAGCTTATCAACATATTAAAAACTTTTCATCAGCAACTGTTTTTGCACGTCGCTTACCTAAAACAGATTATTCAACAAACGATATTGTAAATGCTATTGGTTTAGGCGTAGATTTAGCTTCATATTCTTTTGATAAATACTTTACAACCAAAAAAGCAAAAGATTTTCCAAAACTAGAATATGTTAATTTCACAGCTAAAGAAAAATTAGATAAAAAAGTTTATGAACAAACTAAAGCCTTAACCAATGCTGTTCGTTATGCTCGTGATTTAACCAACGAACCATCAAACAACTTAACTCCAGAAATTTATGCTGGCGACATCAAACGTCTAGAAAGTCTAGGATTAAAGGTAACTATTATGAACAAAGAAACCTTAAAGAAAAAAGGCTTCAATATGCTATTATCTGTATCTCAAGGCTCTGCTAATGACCCTTACGTTTGTATTCTAGAATATAATGGTAACAAAAAGAAAAAATCCTATGATGTAGCTCTTGTTGGTAAAGGTGTAACTTTTGATTCTGGTGGTATCTCTATAAAACCATCTCAAGGTATGGGTGATATGAAACAAGATATGGCAGGATCTGCCGTTGTTGTATCTTCCCTAAAAGCCCTTGCCCAACAAAAACTAAACCTAAATGTAGTAGGTATTGTTGGTTTAGTAGAAAATATGCCTTCAGGCACAGCAACACGTCCTGGTGATATTGTAACATCACTATCAGGCAAAACTGTCGAAATACTAAACACAGATGCCGAAGGTCGTTTAGTTTTAGGTGATTGCTTAACTTACGTTGAACGTGAATACAAACCAGAACGTATCATAGACATAGCAACTCTAACAGGTGCAATAATTGTTGCACTAGGTGATGAAATGGCAGGACTTTTCTCCAATGATGATTGCTTATCAGAACTTTTAAGTATCTCAGGCGAACAAACAGGCGAACAATTATGGCGTTTCCCTATAACCGACAATTATCGCAAAAAAGTAAAATCAGACACAGCAGACCTAAAAAACATCTCTGCAGGTCGCTCTGCTGGTTCAATCACCGCCGCTTGTTTCTTAGAAAACTTCCTGATAAACAAAACCCCATGGGCACACTTAGATATTGCCGGAGTTGATAAAGTAGAAAAACAAAAACCAATGTATCCTTGTGGCTCTAGTGGATTCGGCGTATTGCTATTAAATAAATTTTTACATAATTTAGAACAAAAATAATCTAAAAAAGCCTCGCTAAAAACGAGGCTTTTTTATTCCCCAAATATTTACTTTCAACCAAAATAATGGTTGAGAAATAATAAACCTGTGCTAAACTCCAATAAACAAAAAAATAAAAGGAAAAGTCTCCAAATGAAAGACCCCAAATTTGTGCATTTAAGAGTCCATACAGCATATTCACTTGCTCAAGGTGCAATTATGCTTCCAAAACTTATGCATACATTACACGATATGGGGGTTCCTGCCGTTGCTGTAACAGATAGTGCAAATATGTTCGGAGGAAAAGCCTTTTCAAAATATGCCTCAGATGAAGGTATCAAACCTATCATGGGATGCCAATTCCTGATAAGAAATGAAGATTCTGATAATATTCTTCTCTCAAAAGGTAAAGAATTAGAACCAGATAAAATTATATTATTAGTAATGAATGCCACAGGTTATGGCAACATAATGAAACTAATGAAACAATTTTATCTAGATAACACAGCTCGTGGCTGGGCTCCACAGCTAACTTTTGACAACCTAAAAGATTATAACGAAGGATTAATTGCCCTAACAGGTGGCACCGAAGGAACAATCGGAAGACTACTCCTTGAAAACAGAAAAGAAGATGCAAAAAACACCGCTATCCGTCTAAAAGAAATATTTGGTAATCGCCTATATATGGAAATATCTCGTATCGGATTAGATGAGGAGCTAAAAACAGAAGAAGATTTTATTAATCTAGCTTACGATTTAGATATCCCCCTTGTTGCAACTAACGAAGTATTCTTCCTAAACGAAGAAATGTATGAAGCACATGATGCGCTTGTTTGTATTTCTGCCGGTGAATATGTTGCAAACGAAGCCCGTCGCCGTTACTCAATAAACAATCGCCTCAAAACAGAACAAGAAATGGTAGAACTTTTCCAAGACCTACCAGAAGCTTTAGAAAACACTGTTCGCATAGCAAAATTATGTAATTATCTATCTAAAAAAGTTGACCCTTTATTACCAATATTTGAGTGTCCAAACGGCAGAACCCAAGACGAATTCATTACAGAAGAAGCATATCGTGGCCTAGATGAACGTATGAAAATAGCTGTATATAACGATTCTCAAACCAAAGAAGAACGAGAAGCTATTGATGAAAAATATTATGCAAGACTTGAATACGAATTAAGCGTTATCAAAAAAATGGGATTCCCAGGCTATTTTTTAATCGTGTCAGACTTCATTAAATGGTCAAAAGCTCATGGTGTTTCTGTTGGTCCTGGTCGTGGTTCTGGTGCAGGCTCTATTGTTGCTTGGGCATTAAAAATTACCGAGCTAGACCCAATTAAATTAGACCTACTTTTTGAGCGTTTCTTAAATCCAGAACGTGTAAACATGCCTGACTTTGACGTGGACTTCTGTCAAGAAAATCGCTATAAAACCATAGAGTACGTTCAAGAAAAATATGGCTTTGACCATGTTGCACAAATTATCACTTATGGTAAACTACAATCAAAGGCTGTTATTCGAGATGTGGCACGTGTACTCCAAATGCCATATTCTCAAGCCGATAAAATTTCCAAAATGATACCCGCAGGTGTTCAAGGTAAAAACCCCACCTTACCCGAGGCTCTAGAACAAGTTCCTGAGCTAGAAGAAATGCGTCAAAACGACCCTCAAATAAATAAACTTTTTGAAATAGCCATTAAATTAGAGGGTTTATATCGAAATTCCGGTATGCACGCCGCTGGCGTTGTTATTGGCGATAGACCTTTAGACCAATTGGTTCCACTATATAAAGATCCTCGTGCAGATATGCCTGTTACTATGTATGACATGAAATTTGTAGAAGAAACAGGTCTTATTAAATTTGACTTTTTGGGCTTAAAAACTCTAACAGTCATTCAACGAGCTATAGATTGGATAAAAATATCTCATGGCATAGATTTAGATATGGAAAAAATTCCTCTTGATGATGAAGAAACTTATAAAATGCTTCAAGAAGGTAAAACAACCGCAGTATTCCAATTCGAGTCCGCAGGCATGAAAGACGTTCACAAACAAATACGTCCAGACCGTTTTGAAGACTTAATCGCTATTGTTTCATTATATCGTCCAGGACCTATGGATAACATTCCAACTTTTATTAAACGTAAACATGGCGAAGAAAAAATACAATATCTACATCCTGCCCTAGAACCAATCTTAAAAGAAACCTATGGAATTATGGTATATCAAGAACAAGTTATGATGATTGCCAGAGAGCTTGGTGGTTATACCATGGGTGGTGCAGATAAACTGCGTAAAGTAATGGGAAAAAAAATGCGTGATGAAATACCAAAACAACGCATAATGTTTACCGAAGGGGCAATCAAAAATGGTATAGATGAAGAAGTAGCAAAAAGCATATTCGACCAAATGGAAAAATTTGCTTCTTATGGTTTTAACAAATCACACGCCGCCGCATACTCTTTAGTATCCTACCAAACAGCATACTTAAAAGCACATTATCCAGTAGAATTCATGTGTGCTGTTATGGATTTAGATATCACCAATACAGATAAATTAGCCACATTCAAAACTGAATGCAAAATATTAGGAATAGATGTACTAAAACCAGACATTAATGAATCTCTTGCAAAATTTAGTGTTCAAGATGGTAAATTAAGATATGCTCTAGGAGCAATAAAAGGTGTTGGCGAAGCAAATATGAACGCCATCATTGAGGCTAGAAACAAAGGTGGCAAATTCAAGGATATGTCAGACTTTATAAATAGAGTAGATGCTAAGCAACTCAATCGCAAACAACTAGAGCAACTAATAAAAGCCGGAGCATTTGATTGTTTAGAAAAAAAACGTGGCAAACTCTATGCTAATATAGATACCATCTTAAAAAACATTTCCTCAGCAACAGAAATGAAAACAAGTGCCCAATCATCACTATTTGGAGTAGAAGAATATTCATCAAAAGTAAAACTCTTTGATGCACCTGATTGGCCTGATTTAGAAAAACTTCGCCTAGAAGCAGGAGCTATTGGTTTTTACCTTTCTGCTCACCCTCTTGATGTTTACGCCGAAAGTATGGAAAAATTAGGCATAAAATCTTGCCAAGAAGTTATGTCAAACATCAAAGTCGGAGATAGTATAAAAGCAAACATAGCCGGATGTGTAGAAACTTTTCAAAAACGCATCAGTAAATCAGGCAACAAGTATGCTTTTCTTGGTCTATCAGATACAACTGGCAACTTTGAAGGAATGTTATTTTCTGATGGCTTAGCAAAATATGAAGAGGTTATAACCTCAGGTTGCCCATTGCTCGCTAAAGTTACAATAAATAAACAATCCGAAGAAGAAAACCCAAGAATAATGATAAATTCTGTAAGAACAATAGATGAAGCTATTGCAGAACAAGCAAAAGGTTTGGTAATAAACATATCTAACATATCCGCCGTTTCAGAAGTAAAAAAAGTTCTATATTCTGATATGCGTGGAACCAATAAAGTATATATAGAACCAGAATTAGACGATTGGGAAGTTAGAATAGAAATAGAAGGTGGATTCGCATTTGCCGATAATATGATTCTAACTAAACTAAAGAGCATTCCTGGTGTATCCTCAGTAAAAGAATTTTAACGGAGAAAAACATGATAGAAGATAAAGATACAAAAATTGTAATACCATTTTTTGAAGGACTAATCTATCCAGTCAACGCAATAAAATCTAACTTCAAAAATTTTTGTTTTTTAACATCTGTTTTTGCTCTAATAACAACTATAATTATAAATCTTTTAGGAAGAAGTGTTTTTTGCGGTCTAGAACAAGAAAACTCATATTATTGTAGCATCTCACCATTTAACACATTAACATCATTTTTTCTTCTTTTAGTAGGATTCGCTTTATACGTAAATCGTTGGGATTTGATAACAAAAAACAACATAAATGCAAAAGATACACTAAAACAATTATATTACCCAAAAGACCTTAAAGCTCTTATTATCATTATTGCTAATCTTATATTTTGGGCAACCATAGTCCTTTCAATCTATTTACTAAGCACCAAAACACCAACTCCTAATTTTTATTTTGAACTTGAGTATTTTGTGTTCTTTTCACTACTTATACTACTATCAATCGTTTTTTTATTAAACAATGTCATATTCACACAATTTTTAGATGAGAAAAAATGGTTTGTTTTAGATAAAACATTTTGGCCAATTTTCGATAATATATATAAATTATTTTTTTGGTTTTTAATTTACTTTATATTCTTCGCTCAAATATTTAGAATTGTTTTCTTAAGTATTATAAGCTTAAAAACAACAAATTATGTATATACATTTTCTTGTGAATTTATATTTTTCTTCTTCCTATATACAACATTTGCCTTTTGGATAACATCATTGCGCTATCAAGAAAAATATTTATTCTCTAATGAGAGTTAGATAATAAACTTTTCTCTAATAACTTCATCTTCTATCAAAGAATAAATCTCATTCAAATGAGCATCTGTAATTAATTTTACAGCAACATCTTTTGCAATACCTCTAGATGTTAAATAAAATAGTTGTTCTTCATCAATTTCACCACAACTAGCACCATGAGAGCACTTTACATCATCTGCATATATTTCTAATTGTGGCTTACAACAAAGTTCTGCATCACCATCTAAATAAAGAGCTTTATGAAGCTGATTACCCACAGATTTTACAGCATCTTTAGCAATATATACTTTCCCTTGAAATACAGCTTTAGCTCCATCTTCTAAAACAGCCTTTGCATATTGATTAGATGATGTTTCTAAAACATTATGATTAACATTTGTAGTAATATCCGAAAGCATATCTTTTGATACCTTATATGCCGAATAAATTTCAGCTAAAGCATCTTTTGCTTCTAAATTAATTTCATTTTCATTTCTGCTTATCTTTGCACCATTTGATACATAATATTGTTTATACTTTGCCTTCTCATAAATTTTCAAAGCATTCAAAGCTATATGATAAGCCTTTTTACTCTCTTTTTGGATTTTGTAATGATTTAATTCGCTATTTTCTTTCAAATAAATTTCATTAACAATATTTAGTAAATAACTATTATCCACTTTTGAATAAAATTCCTCAACAATGCTCAAATTCGCATTTTTTTCCAAAACTACAACATTATGAATATTCATCTGAATATTATCACTTTTAGTATTTTTATATTTTATCAATAACGGAACATCAACTTTAATCCCCTTATCAACAATAATACATAAACCTTGCTCTAAATACATCCCATTTAAACATGCAAAAGGATGTTTTTTCAAATCAAACGCATTAAATAAATATTTCTTATATTCCCCTTCATATAACATTAATGGCAAAGGAATAACATTCACCCCTTCAGGTAAAACAAAATCTTCAACATGTAGTGTCCCTGCACAAAAACAAAATTCTATAAAATAACTATCTTCCGCCTTGTTTTTACAACAACATTCACCATCACATTGTTTTTGATTAATATCAAAATCCCTGATTAAAATTTCTTTAACGTCAGTATATTTCCAATTTTCATTTTTTTTAGTTGGAAATCCATAATCAAACAGACATTTTTTTGCCCTATCACGCAAAGCATAAACACTAGGCTTATCATCTAAAAACAAATCTACATTTTTAATCAAAGAAGATTCTTTCATCTTAATCCTCTTTCAAAAAAGAAGCATATCCATTTTCTTCTAGCTCAATAGCCAAAGATTTATCACCTGTTTTAATAATTTTACCATCTGCAAAAATATGCACAACATCAGGAACAATATAGGAAAGCAATCTCTGATAATGAGTAATAAGCAAAAATGCATTATCTTCATTTCTTAAATTATTTACCCCTTCAGATACAGTCTTTAGCGCATCAATATCAAGCCCTGAATCAATTTCATCCAAAATCGAAAAACTAGGCTTTAAAAGAGCCATTTGTAGCGTTTCAAATCTTTTCTTTTCCCCACCAGAAAAACCAACATTAACAAAACGTTTTAACATCTCTGGATTTATACCTAAAGAGTTTGCCTCACTTCTTAGTAATTTCATAAAATTGATTGTATCTAATTCTTCTTCACCATTGTGTTTTCTTACCGCATTAAGAGAATGTTTCAAAAAATTAGAAACACCAACCCCTGGAATCTCAACCGGATATTGCAAAGAAAGAAAAACACCTTCCCTAGCCCTTTCTTCAACACTCATATCCAAAAGATTCTTACCCTTAAATACAATTTCACCAGATGTAACCTCATATCCTTGTTTACCACTAAGAACATAAGACAACGAAGATTTACCAGCCCCATTAGGTCCCATCATCGCATGTACTTCACCCTTATTTATGGTAAGGGATAATCCTTTTATAATTTCCTTATCCCCAACACAAGCATGTAAATCTTTTATTACTAACAAAGGAGTTGTCATTATTTAGTCCTTATTATGCTACCCTACCATGGCAATGCTTAAATTTTTTACCGCTACCACATGGGCAAGGACTATTTCTTGAAACATTACTCCATTCAGGACGCACTATGTTATCGCCATTATTTGAAACCGTTTTATTTTCAGGTGCAACATCTCCATTTAAAGACTCATGAAAAGCTTCCATTTTTTGACTTTGACGTTGTTTTTCCTGTTCTCTTACATCTTTATCACTACTTTGTTGAATAATTGCACGACAAGTAAGCATAGTTACTTTCTCTTTTAACAAATCATACATATCAGAAAACATATTAAAAGCTTCTTTTTGATATTCATTAAGAGGATCTTTTTGACCATAAGCTCTCAATACAATAGTATGTCTCATTAAATCCAAAGTTGCTATATGTTCTTTCCATAACTGATCAAGAGATTGCATCATAATACTTTTCTCAACCAAATGAACAATAGCCTCAGGAATATCAGAATTTTTAGATTTAATATTCTTATCAACTTCATTAAGAACCAATTCAACCATATCTTCACTATCAATAGCAGGACGTTTAATCCATTCTTCTAAAGGAAGACTCATACCTGTAATGGCAAAAATATCTTGTTTCAATCCTGTAATATTCCATTCTTCAGGCGCCGTCCCCAAAACAACATGTCCTGAAACAACAGATGTCAAATAATCATTACGCATATCTTCAATAGTTTCAGAAACATCCTCATCTGCCATCCATTTTTTGCGCTCTTCATAAATAACTTTACGTTGATCATTCATAACATTATCATATTTTAACAAACTTTTACGAATATCAAAGTTACGCTCTTCTACTTTTTGTTGAGCTTTTTCTAGCGCTTTACTAATAAATGGATGCACCAAAGCTTCACCTTCTGGCAAACCTAAACGTTTTAACACATCAGACATACGTTCAGATCCAAAGATTCTCATCAAATCATCTTCTAAAGATAAAAAGAATTTAGAACAACCAGGGTCTCCTTGACGCCCAGAACGACCTCTTAACTGGTTATCAATTCGTCTGCTTTCATGACGCTCTGTTCCAAGAATATATAAACCACCAGCATTCAATACTTTTTCTTTATTTTCTTTTATTTCTCTTTCAACTTCTTTCTTTATTTCCGCAATTTCTTCTTCACTTTCACCACCCTTTAGGCGCTTTTTCAAAGTCAAATCAGGATTACCACCAAGTTGAATATCTGTACCACGACCTGCCATATTTGTAGCAATAGTAACAGCTCCATAACGACCAGCCTCAGCCACAATAACAGCCTCACGTTCATGATGTTTTGCATTCAATACTTCAAATTTAATATCTGTTTGAGTTTTTAATAAATTGGCTATTATTTCAGATTTTTCAACAGAAGTTGTACCAACCAAAACTGGCTGTCCTTTCTGATTGCATTCTTTAATAGTATCAACAATAGCCTTATATTTTTCCTGTTCTGTTCTATAAATACAATCATGCTCATCTATACGCAAAACAGGTCGATTCGTTGGAATCTCAACACATGATAAATCATAAATATCACAAAATTCCGCTTCCTCCGTCATAGCAGTACCTGTCATACCTGCAAGCTTTGGATATAAACGGAAATAATTCTGGAAAGTAATAGATGCCAAAGTTTGATTTTCTGATTGAATATCAACTCCTTCTTTTGCTTCTAGCGCTTGATGTAGTCCATCACTATAACGTCTACCCTCCATTATACGACCTGTAAACTCATCAATAATCATAACCTTATTATCACGCACAAGATAATCAACATCTCTATCAAACATAACATTAGCACGCAATGCTTGGTTTACATGGTTAACTAATCCAACATTCTTAATATCATACAAACCGCCATCAGTAATAAGACCTGCATCTTTTAATAATTTTTCAACATGTTCCATACCAACTTCAGTCAGTGTAACATTTTTAGATTTTTCATCTTTTTCATAGTCTGCATCAACAATGTCCTTAATCACATTGTTTACTAGCACATATTTCTCTGAAGAATCTTCTGCCGCACCAGATATAATAAGAGGAGTTCTCGCCTCATCAATCAAAATAGAGTCCACCTCATCAACAATCGCAAAATTAAAATCTCTTTGTACTCTTTCATCTAAAGAAAATTTCATATTATCACGAAGATAGTCAAAACCCAACTCATTATTAGTAGCATATGTAATATCTGCATTATAAGCAATCTTGCGTTGTTCATCATCTTTTTCATGAACAATATAATCAACACTTAAACCTAAAAAGCGATAAACCTGCCCCATCCACTCAGCATCACGTTTTGCAAGATAATCATTTACAGTAACAATATGCACACCTTTTTGTTCAATAGCATTTAAATACGCAGCCAATGTTGCAACAAGTGTTTTACCTTCACCTGTTTTCATCTCAGATATCATACCTTTGTGTAAAACAAGACCACCAATTAATTGAACATCATAATGTCTTTGTCCCAAAGTCCTTTTTGCTGCTTCCCTCACACAAGCAAACGCTTCTGGCAAAATATCATCTAAAGTTTCCCCTTCTTTTAATCTAGAACGAAACTCTATTGTCTTATTTCTTAACTCTTCATCAGAAAGCTTAATAAACTCTTCTTCCAATGCATTAATTTGTTCAACTGTTTTATATTGTTTTTTTACAAAACGGTCATTAGCTGACCCAAAAATTTTACGAGCGATATCTGTTAACATTTTTCTACCTTATATATTTGTCCTTTATAGCTACATTTAGTGTTTATATGAAATAAAGTCAATACTATCAACAAAAGTTATAAACTCAATAAAAAAAATACTTGGAATATTTTATAAATAAGTATATATACATATACGAGTAGATTAAAACTTTTATTTTGGAGGTATTTTATGAAAAAGAGACTCGTTGGTTTTGTAATCACAACAGTTGCTGTAGTGGTTGTTGCCGTTGCGTCTTTTGTATCTTTTAAGGTATACAATGCAAACGCAGGAGCAGACAAAGGTGTTGCTGCCAAAGTTAACGGTGAAACAATATATATAAATGATTTAAAACAAAGTTATGCAGATCATCCACAAATCAAAGATAAAGTTCCTTTTGAAGAATTTTATGCTAAAACATTAGATGTTTTTGTTAATTCTAAATTAATATATCAAGCAGCAAAAACAGCTAAAATAGAAGAAACACCAGAATTTCAACGTCAATTAGTTACAGCAAAAGAAGATTTAGCACGTAAACTTTATTTAGAAAAACAAGTTGATGAAAAAGTAACTGACGAAGAAATAAAAAAATTATATGATGAATACACATCAAAATTTGAAAGTCAAAAAGAAGTAAGTGCAAAACATATTCTTGTTGAAACAGAAGACAAAGCTAAAGAGGTTATCAAAAAACTTAATGAAGGCGGTGATTTTGTTGCACTTGCCAAAGAATATTCAAAAGATCAAGCTGTTGACTTAGGTTATTTCACAGCAGATATGATGGTTCCAGAATTTTCAACAGCAGCATTTGCTATGAACAATGGTGAATATTCAAAAACACCAGTAAAAACACCATTTGGCTATCATGTAATTTTGGTTGAAGATGCTAGAGCTTCTAAACCATTAGAACTAAAAGACATCGAACCACAATTAAAGAATATGGTTACACAAAAAGTAGTTGCTGAAATTTTTGACAATTTACGCAACTCTGCAAAAATTGAAAAATATTCACTTGAAGGTGAAGTAATACCTGAAAAGTAATAAAATTTTCAAAACAATCATAAAAAGCTCTGATTTTCAGAGCTTTTTATTTTTTTTAAACAAAAACTTCTTGCTTTTTAAAACAAACTATAATAAAAACTGCTCTGTAAATAACACCCCTGGAGGTTATTTGCGATATAAACAAAACATAAAATTTAAGGATAAAAAAATGACAGATATTATATTTAATGCAAATTTGCGTGAAAAAGCAGGTAAGGGGGCAGCTCGTGCATGTCGTAGAGAAGGTCGTGTTCCTGCTGTTATCTATGGTGGAAAAAAAGATGCTGTTAACATCAGCCTTCATCCTGTAGAATTAGAAAAAGCTTTAGACATAAGCGATTTCTACAAATCAGTTATCACTATTGTTGTTAATGGCAAAAACGAAAAAGTTATCTGTAAAGATGTACAATTCCATCCAGTATCAGATATGCCTTTACACGTTGATTTCTTACGTAAATAGTCAAGGAATTAAAAATGTTTTTAGTGGTAGGTCTTGGAAATCCCGGTGAGGAATACTCTAAAACACGCCACAATATAGGATTTATGGCGGTTGATGAAATACACAACCGCTATAATTTTTCCCCATTCAAATCAAAATTTGAAGGATTAATTTCTGAAGGCACTATTGATAACGAAAAAGTGCTCATACTAAAACCCCAAACATATATGAATCTCTCAGGAAACTCTGTTGTTAAGGTTGCAAAATTTTACAAAATATCACCACAAAACATTGTTGTTATTCATGATGACAAAGATTTAGCTTTAGGTAAATTAAAAGCAAAAATTGGAGGCTCCGCTGGCGGACACAATGGCTTAAAAAACATCGATTCGCAAATTGGACAAGACTATAATAGGATTCGTATAGGTGTAGGCTCACCAAAAGAACATAATACAGATACAATAAGTTTTGTTCTTTCTCGTTTCTCAAAATCAGAAATAGAAAAATTAAGTACAGAGATAGAATTTATAGCCACCACAATCAATGAATTAATAAAAAAAGGCATAGCACACTACTCAAACATTGTTGGAATGCACAACAGTAAATAATCATCACTTGATTATTTTTACTATTGCAAAACAATCATATCTCTTATATAAATCAATAAAACAAATTTTAGGAGTAAAAAAATGGGATTTAATTGTGGTATTGTAGGCCTTCCAAATGTTGGAAAATCTACATTATTTAATGCTCTAACTCAAACCATTCAAGCACAAGCAGCAAACTTTCCTTTTTGCACTATTGAACCAAATACTGGTCGTGTTGCTGTGCCTGATAATCGTTTGCAAGAATTGGCAAAAATAGTTAATCCTAAAAATATAGTCCCAACACAACTAGAGTTTGTAGATATTGCAGGTCTTGTAAAAGGAGCATCAAAAGGCGAAGGTCTTGGCAACCAATTTTTAGCTAACATTCGTGAAACAGATGCAATAATTCATGTTTTACGTTGTTTTGATGATGGAAATATTACTCACGTTGAAGGTTCTATTGACCCGATTCGTGATGCAGAAATTGTTGAAACAGAATTAATGATTGCAGACCTAGAGTCATTAGAAAAACGCTTCGAACAAACTAAGAAAAAAGCACAAACAGGTGGCGATAAAGAAGCAGGTTTAAGAGCTCAAGTTATGGAACCTATTATTAATGCTTTAAGAGAAGGAAAACCAGCTCGCACAGCCGCTCCAGACCCTGCCAATAAAGATGCGTACAAACAATATCAAATGCTACAATTACTAACATCAAAACCTGTTTTATATGTATGCAATGTTGATGAAGATAGCGCTTCAACAGGTAATGAATATTCTAAAAAAGTTTTTGAAAAAGCATCTCTCGAAAAAGCATCAGCAGTAATAATTTCTGCCGCAATAGAATCAGAAGTAGCTCAACTTGATAGTGATGAAGAAAAACAAGAATTTTTATCTGCTCTAGGTTTAGAAGAAACCGGACTAACCAAAATAATAAAAGCAGGTTATTCACTTCTAGGATTAGAAACATATTTCACCGCAGGACCAAAAGAAGTACGTGCTTGGACTTTCATCAAAGGTTCAAAAGCACCACAATGTGCCGGCATTATTCATTCCGACTTTGAACGAGGTTTTATTAGAGCAGAAACAATAGCCTATGATGATTACATCAAATTTGGCGGTGAACAAGGATGTAAAGAAGCTGGAAAAATGCGTTCAGAAGGTAAAGATTATATAGTAAAAGATGGTGATTTGTTAAACTTTTTATTCAACGTATAAGCATGAGAAAATTTTATATACATCATTTATATCTTATCGGTTTTTTATCTGTTATTTTGTCATGCTTATATTTAAATTGGCAAATTCCCCCACACTTTGATGAAGCAAGAGCATGGAATATTGCAAAATACTTAAACCCAATAGAAATTTTCTCTATTGGAAAAGTAGAAGGACACCCCTTTCTTTGGTATTATGTTTTATTTCCAATAGCAAAACTAAATCTTTTTTACCCCTATTCTTTGTACATACTAAACATTATAATTATATTATCATCATTATATATTTTGTACAAATACGCACCTCTACCAACTTATATAAAATATCTCATAACATTTTCCGCCCCCTTCTTACAATTATATAACAGTTTTGCTCGTAGTTACTCCCTAACAATATTTTTGCTATTTATAATACTAAACTTACATAACCAACGTTTTAGCAAACAAATTCTATACCTTACTCTAATCCTATTACTCGCCAACACAAACACCACTGGTTTTTTCGCCGCCTTCTCTCTTGGAATAATATATTTACAAGAACAATTATTTTCCCAAAAACAACTCAATAAAAAAGAAATATTAATCACTACAATATTTATGATAATAGAACTTATCGCTTTATATGTTCAGTTCTATGGTTACGATGACAGAATATTAAGAAGCACCCCTAATGCAGGACTAATTACAACCAATATTAATATAGCATATTTTCCTGCCAACATAATAATAGTGTGTGCAGTATATTTGGCATCAACATACATTTTCATCAAAAATAAAAAATATTCTGCATTATTCTTTTTATTATTTTCCTCACTTCAACTAACTTTATTATTAAATTTCATTCATGAGGGCGGAAGACATCACCACTATTTCTACTACATATATCTAATATCTTCATATTGGATTGCAAATACCAAAAAAGAACCACTAAATAACAAACAACTACTACCTCTTTCTATACTGTCTATGTTATTAATATTTAATAATAATATACACTACAAACATAGCTACAAAGATTATGTTAATGAAATAAAAAATAGCGCCATGCAAATAAATAAAATATTTTCAAACAACAAACAAGAGCTAATAACTTTTGATGATTTCTCTGGCAATATTATGTTACCATACTTAAATAACAATATTATCTTATTAAATCAAACTGCCACCGAATATACCAAATTAAAATCATTCCAAGAATTTCTCAGTTTTTATTATCTCCCAATAAAACCTGAAGACATATCTAATAGAGCATTAAAAAATCCGCAAATACTTATGTATCGTACTTGCGGAGAAAACTTATATACAAATTCAAATATGATATTTAATCTAAAACATAAACTAAATAACACCTATTGCTTATATGATATCATTGTAACATCATCTATTAGTTTCTAAAAACTCAATAGCATCCATCGCAGCCATAGCCCCACTACCTGCAGAAATGACAGCTTGTTTATATTTAGGATTCTTAACATCACCAGCAGCAAAAACACCTTCTACATCTGTAGTAGCTCCATCACCATTAGTAACAACATACCCTTTAGCATCCAAAACAAGATTGCCTTTAAATATATCTGTATTAGGCTGGTGTCCCACTGCAATAAACACACCATCTGCGTCTAAAGTTTTTATCTCGTCAGTTTCAACATTTCTAATCTTAATACCTGTAACTTTTTTAGATAGTTCTTCTTCGCCAAGCACTTCCTCAACCACGCTATCCCATTCAACAACAATCTTCTGATTATTAAATAATCTATCTTGTAAGATTTTATCTGCCCTTAATTGATGTCTTCTATGTACCAAAATAACTTTATTAGCCAACGTTGCGAGGTATAAAGCTTCACACACAGCCGAATTACCTCCACCTACAATAACAACAGTTCTTCCTCTATAAAAAAATCCATCACATGTTGCACAACAAGAAACACCATAACCTAAAAATTTTTCTTCCGAAGGCAATCCCAACCATCTAGCAGAAGAACCTGTTGCCACAATAACAGCTTTAGCCTTATAAGAATGTCCATTTTGAGAACTACAAACAAATGGACGATTAGAGAAATCAACTTCAACAATATGGTCATTAACACATTTTACACCTAACTTTACAGCTTGTTGTTTCATTTTATCCATTAATTCATAACCGCTAATTTCTTCAAAACCTGGAAAATTTTCAATACTACTAGTCATAGTTAATTGACCGCCTTCTTGATTACCAGAAACAATCATAGTATCAATTCCTGCTCTAACAGCATAAATACCAGCAGTATATCCTGCCGGACCAGATCCCAATATCAACAAGTCAGTTGTGTAAAGTGCCATAGTTACCCCCTAGTTTAGTAATTTTAACGTTCTTTCTCGCAAATCTTTTATTCTTTGTATTTGCTTTTTATCGCCCAATAATTCATAAAGTACTATTAATTGGCTACATATATTTAATGTATCCTGATACTTTGCATAAAAATTTTTATCTTGTCCAATAACCTCATCTAAAGCCTTTTCTAAAAACAACACTTTTATCTGAGGAATATTTGCACTTTCAGCTAAAAACGTATATGCAGAAAATCTATCTTCTTTTTCATGATTTTCAGCCCAAGTTTTTTCTATTTTAACCAAAGCATCTTCATCTCCAAGATAATAATATAAATCTTTTAAAGCTGTCAACACACGATTTTTTTCTTCTGTACAACGAGAATACAACAAAGCCTGATTATAGTATTCAATAGCTATAAAATATTTACTATTATCACTTTCCTTTGTTCCCTCATTATAGTAAACATCCCCCAGCTTAACATACGTCCAAAACAAAATAGTTTGAATATTTACAGAATAATCACCATTATCTTGCAAAAACTTCATAAAAAAATTTAAGATTGTATTATATTGAGAAATTTTAGCCTCATTACTCATATAAGCTTCTCTTTCCTGCACAATTTTATACAATCTTAAAAATCGAGCTTCTTTATTTTGAGTATCGTCAACCACATTATTGAGCATTGTACTCTCCATTATATTTACAATATACCACCCGTCGTCAAACAATAATCTTCATTATTTAAAGCATACTTTTTATGAACAGGACATTTTAAACATAAACATCCTTGATTTTCATGAATACAATCGCTTTTTTCAAAAGCGCAAAACATTATCTCTAAATGATTAATCTCTTTAATTTTAGAAATATTATCATAAAGATTAGAGCTATTTTTAGATTTACAAGCTTTTGTATAAGATGGACATTCAAAACATTTACATAAACGAAGGTTTTCCATAGTTTTTTCTACATGTTGCATAAATTATCTCCTCTATAAAAAATACAAAAATAAAATATGCAAAAATATCCCTAAAACAATTAAACCTTTCCTATATTTATGTTTTATATACTTTTATATTCTAACAAACTTACCTTCTACAATTTGTGGCAAAAAATAATTAGTAACACCTGGCAAAAAAACAATTTTATCAACCCTAGCAAACATTGGTCCTCTATAACAATTTTCTACCATTTTATTTATCTTATCTTCTTCACCACTCATTAAAATTTCTACACTTCCATCATCTTCATTTCTAACCCACCCAGAAATGCCACCAATTTCCAAAGCCTTAGAAACAGCCCAGCGTCTATATCCAATCCCTTGAACACGACCCTCAATTTTTAAGTAAACCTCTTTCATTAAAAACCTTAATTAGTGCTATTTGTTTATATCGTTTACTAATTTCCTGTCAAACCACCAGATAACAGATTTAACAATCCTTTTGTTGTATCTTTAACACTACCAACACTATCATTTAAAATTTGCCCAACATCATTTGCTGTTTCAGATACCACATTTTTAGGTTTAGGAAATTTCTGTTCATACCCTGTACCATCTAGAGCAGAATAACAAGGCGAACCATCACTTTCTAATAGCATTTGAGCACCCAAATAAACAGGACCAGCCGTTGTTACACCAACAATAGTTTTAATAGCATTTGCACTATCTATACCAATTTTAGGATTATCAATAGTACCTGTTAATTTAACCAAAGATGATAATGCTTTAGCAATATTAGTATCTGTTAATTTTCCAGCAAATGGTTTAACACTAAAACTTAACGCATCATTTTTTAAGTTTATATCACCATCTGCAACCACTGTAAACTTATCTGCATTAACAACTATGCCGTTTGGAAAATCAACTTTTTTATCCTTAAAATCAGCTCTCACAACAGCACAAGTCATATTCAATTCATCATTTCCTTTTGTTAAATTCAACGCATTAAATAATTGAGAAACAATATTCCCTTTCATCATACCAATATTACCAAGATGCACTTTAGAATTATCAATAATAAACACCATGCTTCCATCTAAATTTTCAACCAACGAAGAGTATGTTTCTCCACTACTTTTTAGTTTTAAGTGTACATCACTATTTCCACCACTAATAAAATTAAATGCAGATGAATTTACACCCAATACATCAACTAAATTCAACAAATTTAATTTTTCAATACCAAAATCAACATCTAAACCTCTATTTAAAGCACTCAAACTAGCGCCACCTTTAACTACGCCTTTAGCTAAAACACCTTTATCAACATTAACACTAGCTTTTCCATCATTTAATCCTATCAACAAAGATAAATCAGCCCCTAAAATTTTATCACCCCTCATCAATTTTGCGATATTAACTTTTCCATCTAAATTAACCATACGCAACACATCATAAGGAACAACCTCATTAGGCGCCATATTAGTTGCATTTGCATTTTTAACAACAAAATCAATCAAAGCAACTTTTTTATTTTTCTGAAAAGATAATATATCTATGCTTGATGAATTAAATACAGCTTTAACAAATGGAACTTTTGTTGACAAATCGCATTCAACATTTCCATTTATAATATTTCCGGCAACCTTTAATTCTCTAATTTTAGCCAAAACATTCTTCAACCCACCGTTAAAAGCAACATCCAAACTCTCATCAAAAGAGCTATTTTTGCCTAAAAACTTTTTAACTTTTGCTTTTCCTTCAAAAGTAAGATTATCAAAAACATCAAATAATTTAACTTCTGTTACGATATTTATTCCCATAATATCCAAATTAGCAATAATAGGATATCCAGCATTTTCTCCAAAAATACTCAAATTTCCTAAAATGCCTTTCCCTTTGTATTCCCCATTATTAACATCAAAATCAAAATCTATATTTCTTTTACTATTTTCAGTTAAACTTAAATTTTTAACATTATAAGCTAAAAGATTTTGTTTTTTATCAGTATAGTTAATCTGAATATTATTTAGCATAAATTCCTTAATGCTAACAGAAGACAACATAGATGAAGTACTAGCATTAGCTGTTTTTACAAAACTAAAATCAAATGATACTTTATCAGTATTTTTCACAACTTCTTTTGCGTCAACACTTCCAAAAGTCCAATTATTATTTCCTTCTTTATTTTCACTTAAATTAACAACAGCATCGCTAATCTTAAAATTATTGATAACAAAATTTTTACCTAACAAAGGCAAAAGCCCAACACTTAACCTAATACTTTTAGCTTCAACCATATTAGGATTTTTTGCCCAACTAGCATTAGAAAAACTAACCTCTTTAACTTCTATTGTTGGATTAAAAGAAGCAACAACCTTAATATCACCTATAACCAAATCTCTACCAGTAGATTCTTTTACAGATTTTTGAATAACTGTTTTATAATTATTAAAGTCAACCTGCGATAAAACAACATACCCCGCAACAATAACCAATAAAAATAAACTAACTAATGATATTAAAAGAATCTTAATTGCTTTTTTCATTATAAGCTACTCCTTAAAATCTAATCCTAATACTTTTATACTCTCTTTAAAATAGTCCGGCAATTTAGCTTTAACAACCATTTTTTTACCATAAATCGCAGATAAATCTATTTTATAAGCATGTAAATGCAATTTTTTTGCAAATAATTCGTTTTTACTACGCTCTTTTCCAAAATATTTATCATCACCTAATATTGGCATACCCATATATTCCATATGTGCTCTAATCTGATGTGTTCTACCTGTCAAAGGGCTAGCAGACACAAGAGCAAACTTATCACCAACATTATCTAAAATTTCATACTCAGTAACAGCGCTTTTACCACTCTCAATCACTTGAACTCTACCATCAATTTTTTCAAGCGGAGCTTTTATCTCACCAAACTCTTTATCACACATTCCACGCACAAGTGCCAAATATGTTTTTTGTAACGTATGCTCTCTAAATGCTTTTGTTAAAACATCTGCCATTTTTCTATCACGAGCCAAAACCAAAACACCGCTAGTATCTTTATCGATTCTATGCACTAACTTTGGTTTTTCTTCCATTCCAAACTTCAAAGCATCAAGCATACCATCAATATGGCGTTCAGTATTTGTGCCACCTTGTACCGCAAGTCCTGATGGCTTATTTATAACAATGATTTTTTCATCTTTATAGATAACCAAACTCTCAATAAACTTTGCATCATTTTGAGAAACCCCAACATATACTTGTTCTTTTTTCTCATTATCCAAAGGTGGTACTCTAACTTCAAAACCCGCCTCAAGTCTTGTATTTGCTTCAGCTTTTGCACCATTAACTTTTATTTGCTTTGTTCTAACTAGTTTTTGGAATCTTCCCAAACTAAGTCCAGGATAATATTTTAAAAACCATCTATTTAAGCGCATGCCATCATCAGCGTCTTTTACTTTTATAATCTGCACACCAGACATATAAAACCTCTTTAATGTTAAATTCAAAAAAATCATACTAAAATAAAACAAAATTACAAGTTTAAATTAAAAACAAAAAAGAAACCCGCCGGCCTAGCCGGCGGTTCTTCTTTAACGGCTATAAGCCTTTAGCACTGGCAGCCCCTGAACGGGGCTACCAAGCGTCTGCCAGACGCAATATGTTACTACTTACCCGTAAACGGGTCATTTAAATCC
>JAFTVD010000008.1 GCA_017465945.1 Alphaproteobacteria bacterium
ATCAGCTTAAGGAAGATCAAATAGCTGAGCAGTTAACAATGGATTTAAATGACCCGTTTACGGGTAAGTAGTAACATATTGCGTCTGGCAGACGCTTGGTAGCCCCGTTCAGGGGCTGCCAGTGCTAAAGGCTTATAGCCGCATATGAAGAACCCCGCGTTTTACGCGGGGGTATCTTTTTTACAAAATAGACAAAAATAGTTGACTTAAGCTTAAAATTATGATACATTTCGCACGTTAAGTAATTATCATGTATATATAATTGTGAATTTTTGATAATTGCTTTTTATGTTTAATTAAAATCATATTCATTATTTATGGAAAAAGAGTTTATCAAAATGTCCTCTAGATTTGGACATGAAGTAGCCATTGCTCACCTAGCAGAGAGGCTCGGCAAGAAAGTTGTTATCATTCCAGAAACAGAGAATGAAATAGAATTTTACGTAGAAAGTAAAAAAATCAAAGAAGTGATGTCATTTTTTAATCAGGACTTGATAGAAATTGACTTCAGTGAAAGGGAAATTTACAAGGAAAAGTCGTGGGATTTTGTTCAATCATTAAGAGATGGAACGCTAGACAACGAATTTGTTTGGGATGCCTTCTTTTCAAAAAATTGCGGTCCTAAAAAAGGTTTGGTTTCTCTTCCTCAATTTGATGAGTTGTGGGAAGAAGATCTTGACAACATTCTTGTTGTTCCACAGAAACTTGTTTCAGATGGTAAATGCGGCGTAAGTGCCGAACAACAATCTCTTCCATTGGAGGTTTTGGACATCGTAAACGACTTACCGCTTCGCCCCATTCTAGGTCAACATTTTCACAAGACAAATGACCTAGATAAAATTGAGGAGTTAAAAAAGATGTTTAATCTTCTTTATATTCCTGGCGAAACAGAGGACAATGAAGTATTCGGAATTCGAGGTGTTGCTCATGAAAATTTCTTTTGGGTATATAGTAGCCTGACAGCTTCTATTGGTATTGCCGGAACACACACATGGATTATGTTGGCGATGTTTCCAGATATTCCTCAGGTTATATTTTATAACAAAAAAGGAATTGAGCGTTGGAGTGTCATTGAAAAAATGGCCCAAAAACACGGAAGAAAAGTATTTTGTATTGGTTTTGATGAAAATTCAAACGTTGCTGAATTAAAACAAAATGCAAAAACTTTACTACAAGAGATTATTTTGTAATCTAAAATCTAAACAAAAAAGGTATCACTATAATGTGATACCTTTTTTGTTTTTTAACACGCAAATCTTTCTTTAAGGATTTTTTGATTATCAAAACGAGAAAGAAAAACATTTGCCTGATTTACCCCACTTGGAGTATGCTTCCCTCGGATGTTGAATAATTTATTGAAATCATCATCATTTTCCATACGAGCCCACGCGCGATCAATAGCCCCAATTTCATCATAGTCCTTAGCAACTTCAATAGCAGAAGCATTTACCTTGTACACATTTCCTAAGTGATAACTTTCTTTCAAAAGTTCATCAGGTGTTAGCTGTACCAAAGACTGATATGCATCATAATCAATATCTTTTGCACTTTTTACAGAAGGCAAAAGATTTTCAAGATACTCATCTAGGTCAGCATCTGCGACGTAGTTATCTGAATAAGTATCACCCCGATATCCGTAGCAAGGCTTAAAATCAAATACAGAGAACAAATCATCACCATTCTTGTGAGCATTTACACAAAGGCACAACAGCAAGTCTTCAAGATAGTATCTGTTGCAAAAACAAATCTGTTCCAAGTTGCAACCAGTAGGATAACGGCGAATAATACCAGAATAGGATAGAACAAGCGCGAGCAAACTCATCTGAAAGTTTTTAACTCCATGAAGTTCATGTTCTTTTTGAACACACTTCATCACAAAATAATTAAAAAGAAGGATTTTCTTTTTCATGATACATAATTTTTAAGTTAAACAATAATTTATTTCTAAATTCCTTTTATCTCAAATAAGTTTAAAGTCAATAACGTTAATCAAAAATAAATAAATTTATGCAATCATTTGCCATATATATGTATACATTTAAGGAAAAATCAAAATGCAACCATTTCCTAAAAAATTTAGTGGTTTGTTAAAAATCTATCTTAGCAAATTTAAGCTTCAGATATTTATTGCATTATTATTGACGATACTTGGTATTTTATTTGAGAATCTTAATATCAGATTTTTTGCAAATATTATTGGCGCATTAAAAGATAATAATGAAAATAGTTATAATGCAGCCATTAAGTATGTCTATCTTTTAATAGGCTCATCATTGGGATTTATTGTCTTTACTAATTATTCAAGATACTTTTTCAAAAAAAAGTTTATTATTTCATGCAAAACATTGATGGAAAAGGAATTATTTTCTTATCTTTTAGGGCACAGCTACGAATATATTACAGATAAACAATCAGGAATGCTTATAACCTACAAGAACCAAGTAAAAAAAATGCCTGATATGCTTGATAGTTTTATGTGGGAGATTAGAGCATTTGTTGATATTATTATAAAGGTTGTTTTGCTTATGATGGTTTCACCTGTTATAGGGGGAAGTTATTTTATTTTATGTATTTTGGTTGTTTTACCAGGAAAAATATTTACTAAAAATTTAAAAAAAGTAGGTTCATTAAAGTCAAAAGCTTCAGCTCTTGTTAATGGTAGAATTTTAGATACCGTTAATAATATAAATATTGTAAAAGAATTTGATAATAAAGAATACGAAAAAAAATCTTTTACACCACTTCTCAAGCAAGAGTTTGATTTAGCCGTTAAGTCTCTAAAAGTATTTTTTATGCAATTTTCAGCAGTTGGAGTAGCAACATCTTTTGCTTCATTTATTTTACTTTTGCTATCTGTTTACTACTGGAAAATTGATAAAATAACAACAGCTGATGTTACTTTTGTTTTCATGACAATAATATACGGACTTAATTGGTTTGGTATGTTGTTTGATGGAATTCAAAGATTTGTAAAGGAAATGTTTGAGGTAGAAAAAGGTTTAGAAATATTTAATGCACCTCATGAAATAGTTGATAAAAAAAGTGCTAAAACATTAAAAGCTACAAAAGGAAAAATAGAATTTAAAAATATTTCATTTACTTATAAAAATAAGAAAAAACCAGTGTTTGATAATTTTAATTTAACAATTAAACCAAAAGAAAAAGTTGGACTTGTTGGTGCATCTGGTAGCGGTAAAACAACGCTAATTAATTTACTTCAAAGAGCTTTTGAATTAGATAGTGGTGAAATTTTAATTGATGGCAAAAATATTTGTGATGTAACTCAAGAAAGTTTGCACCAAAATATTAGTCTAATACCTCAAGACACAGTTATGTTTAATCGCAATATTTATCAAAACATTGTCTTTGGTACAAATATAAAAGATATAAAAAAAGTTCGTAATGCTTCTAAAAAAGCATATGCGGATGAATTTATTATGGAAAAAGAGGGAGGATATGAAAGCTTTGCTGGAGATAGAGGGTGTAAGTTATCTGGTGGTCAAAGACAGCGCTTAGCAATAGCAAGAGCAATATTAAAAGATGCTCCTATTTTAATTTTAGATGAAGCAACATCATCGCTTGATAGCCAATCAGAAAAGTTAATCAATAAAGCAATAGAAAATATTATTAATAACCAAACAGTCATAGCTATTGCACACCGCCTTTCAACCTTAAAAAATATGGATAGAATTATCGTTCTTGACAAAGGTAAAATTGTTGAAGAGGGGAATTTTGATGAATTATTAAAAATAAAAGGAAAATTCTTTAAGCTATGGCAGGTAGAATTAAAAAAGAAAGGAGGTAAAAATGTTTGATATAAAATATGAAGAATTAAAAAATGCTAACACAAAATCACCTCTTAAGTTCTATTGGGATTGCTCTAAAGGTTTTAGAAGAGTTTTAGTTTTTGATATTATTTATTCGTTTTTAATGAGTTTATCAAAAGTATTAAACATTGTAATTTTTTCTAAATTGATTGGGTACTTTTCTTCTATTTCTAAAGATGAATTTAATAGCACAAAAGTTCTATCTTATGTTGGGTTAATATTACTTATTTTTTGTTTAACTCACCTAATTAGATATTTAAGAGAAACAACATCAGAAAAAGCACGTTCTATGCTTAGTTGGAGAGCTCGTATTTTTGCATTTGATTATGTAAGTAATTATTCTTTATCTTACTTAAAAGATCAAAAAGCAGGAGTCATTGCTCAAAGAATAAAGGCTTTAGGTGATAATATGTGGGGACTTAAATTAAGCTTTGCAAGAATTACCTCTTGTCTGTTTTTAATAATAATTCCTCTTATTTTTATTGGAAATAAGAATACATATTTTATGTTAATTGTGATAATATTAGGGATGTTGTCTGCATTATTTTCTTTTATTATTTCAAAAAAATCAGCATCTCTTAATAAGAGAACCGAAGAAAAAACATCCAAATATAATGGATATGTTGCAGATAGTCTTACAAATATTTTATTAATTAAAATGTTTGGTGAAGAGAAAAATGAAAAAAAACGATTAGATAGAGAACTAAAAGTTTTACAAGCATATGAAAATAAAACAGCCTTTTCTGTAAACACAATTCATGCAATACAAGAAATATTACTAGCAATATTTAGAGTTGCTTCAGTTATTTTAGTCCTTTACCTTTGGAGAGAAAATAGCATTAATTTAGAAGGTGCTATTGCTCTTTTATTACTTATTGATGATGTTATTCCTATGTTTTCTAGACTAATGCTTGATATTACACTAGTTAGAAACAATGTTGCTAAACTTTCTGATTCACTTAAAGTTTTTGAAGCTCCTATTGATATAAAAAATAACACTTTAAAAACATTAAAAATCAAAAATGGTGAAATTGAATTTAGGGATATAAGTTTTGGCTATGATAAAAATAAATTAGTTTTTGATAAATTTAACTTAAAAATAAAACCTAAAGAAAAAATAAGTATTGTTGGGAAAAGTGGTGGGGGAAAAAGTACTTTAGTATCTCTTTTGCAAGGAAATTATAACTTAAATAGTGGTAAAATTTTAATAGATGGGAAGGATATCTCCAAAGTATCAACAGGTAGCTTAAAGAGAAATATCGCCACCATATCTCAAGATAATATTTTGTTTCATAGAACTATAAAAAAGAATATTCAATATTCAAACCTCAAAGCATCAAATAAACAAATTAATGAGGCGTCAAAACTTGCTTGTGCAGATGAATTTATAAAAGAGACACCTCTTGGTTATAATACCATAACAGGAGAAAGAGGTGTTAAACTTTCAGGTGGACAAAGGCAAAGAGTAGCAATAGCAAGAGCTATTTTAAAAGATGCACCAATTTTAATTTTAGATGAAGCAACTTCGGCTCTTGATAATAAAACAGAAGATAAAGTAATTAAAGCTTTAGATAACCTAATGAAAAATAGAACTGTAATTGCGATAGCTCACAGGTTATCAACTCTAAAAAGTATGGATAGAATAATTGTTGTTGATAAAGGACGCATTATAGAAGAGGGAACAATAGACGAATTACTAAATAAAAATGGAGAATTTAAAAAATTATGGAAATTACAAAAATAAAGATAAAACGTAATATCACATTATTTAAATTAGCTAGTTTTTTTGATGGACTTTGGCCTCTATCACCTTTAGCAGTGATTTATTTTGAACAAATAACCAATTCATATGCAATAGCAATGGGAATATTTTCTATCGCAAATATATTGCAGTGCATAATGGAAATTCCAACAGGGATTTTATCAGATAGATTAGGACGAAAATATACTTTATGTTCATCTTCTTTTTGTTTTGTTATTTGTTTTTTATTGTACGCATTGGCAGGAAATTATAATTCAACAGAATTATTAGTTATTGGTTCTTTATTTTGGGGTATTGCTATGGCGTTTGTATCAGGAACAAATGAGGCAATGATGTATGAAACTATGGAGCAATTAAAACTAAAATCAAAGTATGATATAATATTTTCTCAAGCAGGTATGTTCACACAATTAGGGCTTGCTCTAGGAGCAATTATTGGGGCTATAATAACATACTTTTATTCACTTAATACTCTTGCATGGATTTGTGTTATACCAATGTTTATACATTTTGTTATAACATTATTTTATATAGAACCAAATAAGTCATTTAATGATAAAAAGGATAATTCTTTTAAGCATTTTCTTGAGGCTATTGAAAAAATAAAGCATAATAAAAAACTACAAATTATATCACTTTTACAAATTTTAGATAGAAGTAGTGGATATGCTGCTCATAGTATTGAGGGAGCTTTTTTTAATACCTTAATCCCTCTTTATTTTGTAAATTTAATAAGAATGATAAAGCAAATAACAGGAGCAATAAGTTATTATATTGTAAAATATATCCGTAAATTTAGTTTTTTTCACATATTAGTAGCATCATCAATTGGCAATATTTTAGTAAGAGCGTGCGGTTTACTATTGCATAACACATTAACTCCTTTTATCATGAGTATGGTTAATTTATTTTACGGAACATCTACAACCGCTCAATCTGCGCTTATTCAAAAAGAATTATCAACCAATGAACGTGCAACAATGAAATCGATTATTTCAATGTGTGAGGGGATTTGTTTTGCTATTTTTTATTACCTTGTAGGCTTATTAGCTGATAATTTTTCATTATTTGCTGTTATGTGGATATTAGTTTCTATAAAAATAATTACAGCTTATGGCTATTTTTTAATGTTAAAAAAATATAGGTAAAAGAGGGAGAAACCATGATAAAGAAAGTCGTAAATTTATTTTCAGAGATAAAAATGACCATTATATCTGCAATTTGTTTAATACTATCATTTGTATGTATGATATTTGATTTTAAGCCTGTTTTTAACCCTGCGATAATCACCATTATAATATCTGGAACTCCCATTGTTTATAAGGCATTTTACAAATTAATTTATCAACGTTTTTTATCATCACCTTTTCTTATTACGATTGCTATGATTGCCTCTATTTCGATTGGAGAACTTATTGCAGCAGGTGAAGTTGCTTTAATTATGGTAATAGGAGAACTATTAGAACACAAAACTATAGAAAAAACTAAAAAAGGGGTAGAAAGACTATTTGAGTTAACACCTAAAGTTGCTCGTAAAATATATAAAAATAATGATAAAATATTACCAATATCACAAATAAAAATAAACGATACAATTAGAGTCTTACCTGGAGAAACAATTCCTGTAGACGGAAAAATTATCAGTGGTTCTTCATCAATAAACCAATCAACTTTAACAGGGGAAGCTTTGCCAGTAGATAAAACAATAGTCGATACTGTAATGGCAGGCACAATAAATTGTTTTGGTTGTATAGATATTAAAGTAGAAAAAATTAAAGATACTTACTTACAAAAAATGATAGACCTTGTTCAGCATGCAGAAACTAGAAAGGCTCCAACTCAAAAAATTGTAGATAAATGGGCAAGAATTTTAATTCCATCAGCTTTAGCTTTGTCATTGCTTGTATATTTTTTTACAGGAGAAATAATAAGAGCTGTTACAATTTTAGTTGTTTTTTGCCCTTGTGCTTTAATTCTTGCAACTCCAACATCAATTATTGCAGCAATAGGCCATGGAGCTAAAAATGGCGTACTTATCAAATCTGGTGAAGCTTTAGAAGAAATGGGTAAAGTTGATACAATTGTCTTTGATAAAACAGGAACATTGACGCATGGAAATATTATAGTAAGTAACGTTATAACCAGTGATAATATAATAAAAGAAGACTTTTTAAGAATAACTGCAAGCCTAGAAAAATATTCAGAACATACATTAGCAAAATCTATTGTTAATTATGTAGAAAAACAAAAAATAAAATTAACTCCAGCAACTAATCTAAAAATTATTCCAGGAAAGGGTGTTACTGGAAGTATTGCTAAAAATAAGTTTTATGTTGGAAGTTTAGATTTTATTTCTAAGGAAGGCATAGATATACCAAATAATATAAAAAAAGAAATAAAAAAATATATAAATCAAGGCAAAGCAATAGTAATTACTGGAAATAAAAATACTGTACTAGGTTTTATTGCTCTTACAGATAAAATTAGAGAAAATTCTATTAGTGTTATTCAAAATTTAAAAAAACTAAATATTGGCTCAATAATTTTATCAGGAGATAATCAAAACGCAGTTAAATATTTTGCTCAAAAATTAGATATAACAGAAGTTATTGGTAATCTTCTTCCCGTAGATAAAGTAAATAAAATAGAAGAGTTAAAACAAAAAGGGAAGATTGTTTGTATGGTTGGTGATGGTATAAATGACGCACCAGCTCTAAAAATAGCTAATGTTGGTATTGCTATGGGCAATATAGGAACAGATATTGCAATAGATAGTGCAGATATTTCTTTAATAAATGATAATATTGAAAGCATTCCTTATTTAAAGAAATTATCATTAGCAACAATATCTACCATAAAAACAAATATTAGCATTTCAATGGGCTTAAACATATTAGGAATAAGTTTATCAATGCTTGGAATATTAACTCCTATGACGGGAGCAATAATGCATAATTTAGGCTCTGTAATTGTAGTTCTAAATGCAGCAAGAATCTATAAAAGAAAAATATAATTATAAATAAATTCCATTTGGAGCATATTTAGAAACAAGTTCATCAATGTGCTTTTCTTTATTGGTATAAAAATCTATCTCTTGTAATGTTTCATATATTTTAGAAAGTAGAGTTTTTATTCTATCAATAGTTAAATTTGTATTTTCATCTTTATCTAGATTAAAGCGAACAATTCTATATGCAAGACTTAAGAGAGTACCAGATGTATCTACGATTTTTTCAGATATCTCATGATAACAAGCATCTTCATTATACAATTCAAAGCTACATTCAATTTTTATAGCATTGTATATATTTTCTAATTCTTTAATTTCATTTTTATTCATCGTATCCTCACATATTGTCAACTTTTATTATACAACCATAGTATATATATCAAAATATTTGAATAATCAATTAATTTTTTATATTTTTTACAAAAAACAACTATTTTGGTGTTTTTATATAATATAGTATATATTTATGTGCAGAAGATGTTGATAAAAACAAAAAAAAAGCAGTCTCACGACTGCTTTATCTAACTGGCGGGAGCGACGAGGCTCGAACTCGCGACCCCATGCGTGACAGGCATGTATTCTAACCAACTGAACTACGCCCCCATCAGAACAAAAACATATATACCCAACAAAAAATATAATTGCAAGTACTTTTTTTATATTTTTTTATTTTTTTTCTTTTAATAACGCTATTTTTAACTTGTGTGGAAATTTAATTCCCCTAAACTCTGGATTTTGCTTAATAAAATCATTCCATTCGTCATTTGAATAATTTTGATTTTTTTCTCTGTATTCTTTAATAATCCAAATTTTTAAATCACTTTTTAAGATAACACACCCTCCAAGAGTTACACTATCAAAATCATTACGTGTAATATCATCTAACAAATGTAATAATGTATCAGCTTCGGGAGTATATAAATTATCGCCGAGATCTTTAATGATTTTGCCTAAAACATGAAATTTAATCTCGTCATGCCAAGATAAAAAACAACTATAATCAACAGAATATCCAATATTATTCCAGCAATACATGTTGTTTTTTATATTTAAATTAACCATATCTTCTAAAAACTTTTTAGATCTTTGCAAGTTTTCTACAGTTTCACATAAACGATTAATGGTAATACCTACTTCTTTTTCCATAATCGGGAGAAATTTACGCATTCTTACACGCAAAAAATCATCACATTCGTTAGATTCGTCTTCAACCCAATTAATTTTTTTACAAATAAGATAATCTTTTAAGGCTTGAGGAGAATATTTAAGAAGAGGGCGTAAAATTTTGATGCCATTTTTTTCGGATACATCACTCATAGAAGATAGTCCAAATAGACCACTTCCTCTTTCTATTCTCATTAAAAAAGTTTCAGCTTGATCACGCATATGATGAGCAATGGCAAGATAATTTATATCATTATTTTTACACCAACTACATAAAAGATTGTATCTTGCAATTCTGGCTTGTTCCTCAATGCCTGTATTTGGTTTATCCCCTTCCCAAGTTAAAATATGATGTTCAATATTATGCTCATTCATTACTTTTTTTACATACATTGCTTCATCAAAAGATGATGGGCGAAGACCATGGTCAACCGTTAGAGCAACAAAATTTAAACAAGGAAAAGCTTCTTTTAACATTAAAACTAAGGCAAGAGAATCAGCTCCGCCAGAAACACCAACTGCAATTTTGGTATCTGTAATTTTATTTCTAATAAAAAAATCTTTGATTACTTGCACCCTAATGCCTCAGCTTCTTTTTTTGCACGAGATGAGATGTCATCACTTACTTTATCAAATACAACAGGTAAATTCACAAAAGCCGTACAAGCATCTTCTTTTTTATTTAATGCTTTCATTGTAAGTCCTAGTTTTAATAAACAATCAGGTCCTTTAGCACCATTAGGGAATTTACTATATCCCTCCTTAAATGCTACTGCAGCTTTTTTAAAATCTTGTTGTTTGTAATATACTTCGCCTAACCAATATTGAGCATTCCCTGCTAATTGGTCTGTTGGATAAGCCCCCAAAAATTCTAAAAATTTATTTTCTGCATCTTTATTTTTACTAGCCCTCAAGTCTTTTAATGCTGATTCGTATAAATCTTTTGCACTTAAATTGGAAGTTACTTTAGGTTTATTTGCTGGTTTTGTTGGAGTTTGTTTTACTTCTTTCATGTTTTTAGTATCTACACTACCAACACTTCTCTTAAATTGTTCAAACCGCAATTCTATATCTTTATCAAATGTTTCAATCTTTTTTTCTAATTGGCTAAGTCTAAACTCAATATTTTCTACTTTACCATTAATATCTCTAATAAACTGATCATATTCCCCAAGTTTAACTTGGATATTAGAAACCGATTCTTGAGGGGCGGTGGTATCTGCTTTATCTCTATATAATTGGCGTTGAACAACAACCAAATCTTCTTTTAGTTTATTTATATCTTCTCTTAATAAACTATCTTCAGCATTTGCAGAAACAGAGATTATTACACTAACAAAAAGTAATAAATATTTTTTCATTTCACCCTCAAAAATAAAATAAAACAACAAGTAGACTATAAGCTAAATATTTTATAACTCAACAAAAAAAACGTATTCTTGCGAATACGTTTTTCTTTAAGTCATATAATTAAATTATTTGCTTAATTCTACAACTGTTACACCACGACGGCTTTTAGCATAAGCTTCTTCTGTGTCGCCAGGGAAAGCATATTCTTTACCGTAAGAAACAGTAGCAACTCTCTTAGCGCAAACACCTTGAGATACTAAATACTGTTTAACAGCTTCTGCACGGCGTTCACCCAATGCTAAGTTGTATTCAGCTGTACCTCTTTTATCGCAGTAACCTTGAATTACAACATTAACTTTTGGATTTTTCTTCAACCATGCAACTTGAGAATCTAAATCTGCAACAGCTTTTGCTGTTAAAGCAGAGCTATCAAAATCAAAGTAAACAGTTGTGTTTGCATTTTCTGCAAATTCACGAGCAAGTTTAGATTGGCAATCGCTACCACCAAACCAACTACTTGTAGTAGAACAGCCTGAAAGTAATACAACTGCGCAAAGCAAGCTTAAAAGTTTTTTCATTTATTTTCTCCATATGGTTAAAAACTTTGTTGTTTATCGAGTAACTCTATAATCAACTAGACAATGACAATTTAAGAAACAAAAGTAAATATTTCAATAACAAACTATACTATTTGTGTATAAACTTTTTATTTAAATTGAAAAAAATTAAAACTTTAGTTTTTTTATTCCATAATTTTCTAAAACATTTTCCCTTTGAGTTGGAATATCAAAGTTTGGTTTTATATTTAGTTGAGGGGCGATTCTTTTTATAATGTTCCCTCCTGTTGGACAAGCATTCCATCCTGATGTAACAAATCCAAAGGTTTCTTTTATTGGTTTAGGGTCATCTATAATAACCATTAAGGCATATTTAGGGTCAGATGATGGGAAAGCCGATACAAATGATGTCACGTTTTTACCTTTAATATATCTTCCGTCAACAATTTTATTAGCAGTTCCTGTTTTTCCAGCAACTTCATAACCATCAATATTGGCATTTTTACCGCTACCATATATCACAACGTCTCTAAGAAGTTTGCGCATATCCAAAGAAGTTTGTTTTGATATAATTCGTTTGCTTTCACGTTGACTATTTTCGCTTATAAGAGTTGGAGGAGTATATATTCCTCCATTTAATATAGCGGAAAAAGCAGTAATAATATGCATTGGAGTAACAGATATTCCATATCCATAAGCAGTTGTTGCAACAGTATGATCTTGCCAATACTTTTCACTTCTATGAATTGGGCGACCTTTTTCAAAAACTTCTAAATTTTGTATTTTATCCCAGAAACCAAGATTTTTGAAAAATTTAATTTGAAGATCTTTGCCTACCTTTAAAGCCATTTGAGCAGAAGCAATATTTGATGAGTGTATTAATGTCTCACCAACAGTTAACCATTTTGCAGGAACCCTATAGTCAGTTATTTTATGTCTTCCCATTTTAAGAGGTTTTGTTGCGTCAAAGCTATCTTTGATTTTAATTTTTCCACTATCTAGACCAAGAGCTGTATTAAATACCTTAAAAACAGAACCTGCTTCATATACTCCAAGAGTCGCAAAATTAAATTTAATATCCTTATCCTTAAAATCTCTTCTGTTTAAATCGTAATCTGGAACAGATGCAAGAGCGACTACTTCTGATGTGTTTATATCCATCAATATTGCAGTAGCACGTTCTGCTTTAAATTTTTCTTTTGCTTTAATTAATTCATCTCTAACAGCGTATTGCACACCTAAATCAATAGTTAATCTTAAATCTTTTGTTGAAGAATTAAGTCTATCATTTAAAGATTTTTCAAGCCCTGCAATACCAATATTGTCAATATCTGTATTTCCAAGTACATGAGCTAACAAGTCTTTTTGAGGGTAAATACGTGTTTCGCTAGGTTGGAATTCTAATTCAGGAAAACCAAGCGCGTTAACTTTTGCTTGCTGTTGTGGTGATATATTTCTTTTTAAATAAACAAAACGAGATTTTCTAGTTAATTTAATTAAAAAATCTTCATAGCTTACATCTTCAAATATATCAGATAATTTTTTTGCAATTTCATTTGCATTGCTAACCTTTTGAGGGTTAGTAAATAAGTTTACTGTAGGCAAATTTGTTGCAACAACAACACCATTTCTGTCAGTAATATTAGCCCGGTGTACAGGTACTATTATTCCTCTTTTAGGACGATAATAAGTTATTTTTTCCTTTTCAAAACTAATACCATTTACCAAACATACATTAAAAATTCTAACGATTATGATGCAATATATTAGTAAAAACAAACCAATTATTGTTAAGATTCTTCGTTTGCATACATTAACAGATTCGTCTTCTGTTTCCCAACCAAAACTACCAGAAGAGAATCTAATCTCTTGTCCTGGCGCATATGAAAATGTATTTTTTTTTCTAGATAAACTTAGTTTCACCGCTATATAACCATTAAAATTATCGTTCAGAACTTACGAGTACTCGAAACTTATTATGATTTTTTGCAAACATAGTAGGTTTTTCAAGTAACTCTCCTTCTAATGGTAAAGCAGAATAGTTAATAATTTGTTCAGGTTTTACAAAATCTAAAGAAATATATTTGCCAGCTAAAGTTTTTAAACGTTCAGGATTATTTAATTCACTCCAATCTGCCTCTAAGATATGTATATCTCTAATATCATTTTCGATATCTCGATTAATTTGAGCCAATTCTCTTTCAAGATTTTGTACATCATTTGTTAAAACAAAATAGTACGAACCTATTACTAGAGTAAACATAACCCACAAGATAGATATAGCTGTTTTAACATTGCTCATTTTATTTTAATCCTTTCTTTTTTATTGCATATCTTAGTTTTGCAGAACGAGCCCGCGGATTAATACCACATTCCTTTTGTGTTGGAATAATTGCCTTAGACGATATGGAAAATAATTTATCATCACAAACCACATCATCATGATTGTATTTTGAAACGTGTACTTTTTTAGAAGTGTTACCTGTAAAAAAGTTTTTTACGATTCTATCTTCTAATGAATGAAAAGTAACAACAACGATTCGCCCTTCCTCTTTAATAATCTTAGTTGCAGCTTCTAAACCATTTTTTAGTTGATTTAATTCATCGTTAACGGCGATTCGGATTGCTTGAAATGTACGAGTAGCTGGATCAATTTGCCCAAACTTTTTAGGTAATACAGAATATATAATTTCTGCGAGCTCTGTTGTTGTTTCTATTTCTTTTGTTTGCCTGTATAAAATAATTTTGTGTGCAATTTGGCGAGATTTTTTTTCTTCACCATAATTATATAATATATCAGCTAATTCTTCTTCAGAAAGATTGTTTACAATATCTTTTGCACTAATACCATCTAAAGACATTCTCATATCAAGAGGAGCTTCTTTATTAAATGAAAAGCCACGAAATCCATCATCAAGTTGCATGGAGGAAACGCCAATATCAAAAACAACGCCATCTACATCTTCTTTAACAAGACCTGATAACTCACCGAAAGTTCCTGCTCTAAATTCGAATCTGTTGCCATATTTTTCTTTTAGCTCTGTTGCTCTTTGAATAACACTAGGGTCTCTATCAATAGCAATTACTTTACAATCAGCGCTATTTAATATTGCTTCTGTGTATCCACCATTTCCAAATGTTGCATCAACATATGTTTTTTTATTTTGAATACTTAAGTTTTCTAAAACCTCTTTTAACATAACGGGAATATGGCGAACACTAGAAGTCATTATTCACCTTCCTTTGTTTTTAGAGTAGGTCTAGATAATTTGATTTTCTCTCTAATGCGAGCTTCTTCTTTTAGCCAGTTTTCTTCACTCCATATCTGAAATTTTCTACCCTTACCAACAAAAACAGCATTTTCTTTTATTTCAGCATGTTTTAATAGTTTTTCGGTTAGAACAATGCGACCAGTACTATCAAAAGTAAATCTTTTAGCATCTCCAAAGATTAAGTTGGTTAAGTCATCCTGAGTTTCTGAAAAAAAGTCTGTTGAGTTTTCTATATCTGTTGCAAGTTTTTCGAGTAACTCTTCTAAACACCCTTCTATACAAGGTGCTGTAAGGCTTCTATAACAAACGATTTCTGTAGATAGTTCTTTAACAATAGCGCGATAATCTGAAGGAAGAGATACACGACCTTTGGCATCTACTTTATTTGTAATCGTATCTAAAAACAAAAAACTCTTACGCATTGTTACCTTCTAATATGACCATATATAATATGGTATAACATGGTATTTTATGGGAATCAATGGAAAAATTAAAAAATTTATCAAAAAATTAACAATTTTATGGTTAGCGCAAGAAAAACACTTTAAAACAATAAGTTGTTATCATCTAAATTATTAATATTATGTGAATAAATAGATTCGAATTGCTTATAAGCTTATTTTTTTATAAAAAAAAAGACACCGAATCAGATAATCGGTGTCAAAATAATCTAAAATTAGATTATACTATATCATAGCCATACCGCCATTTACGTGTAATGTTTGACCTGTGATATATTGTGCTTCATCAGAAGCTAAGAAAGCAACAGCATTAGCAATATCTTGAGCTTCACCAAGTTTTCCTTCAGGAATCTTGCTAAGTAGTTGAGCTTTAACATCATCAGGAAGAACATCTGTCATAGGAGTTCTAATAAATCCTGGTGCGATAGAGTTAACAGTAACACCTCTTGAACCAACTTCTTGAGCCAAACATTTATTCATGGCAATCATACCTGCTTTAGATGCAGAGTAGTTTGCTTGACCTGGGTTACCCATTACACCAACAACAGAAGCGATACCGATGATACGGCCATATCTTCTCTTCATCATGCCTCTGATAGCAGCTTTAGCAAGTTTGAAGCCAGCTGATAAGTTAACATCTAATACTAATTGCCAATCTTCGTCACTCATACGCATAAATAAGTTATCACGAGTTAAACCAGCGTTATTTACTAAAATGTCAATACGCCCCATTTTTTCTTCAACGTTTTTAACAAGATTGTTAACATCTTCAGAGTTTGTGAGGTTTGCAACAAAGAATTCAACTCTGTCACCAAGTTCAGCTTTTAGCTTTTCCATTGGTTCTGCACGCATATCTGTAAGTGCAAGTGTTGCGCCTTGAGCGTGTAATGTGCGAGCGATTTTATCTCCTAGTCCTCCGGCAGCACCGGTAATTAAAGCGATTTTACCATCTAAATTAAACATGATAGTTTCCTTCCTAAAAAATTACAAATTTTTAGCTAAATTTTCAATATCTTGAGGATTGTATACAGAAATAGAGTTTACATCCTTTAGACTACGTTTAGCCATACCGGAGAGAACTTTCCCAGCGCCGAGTTCAACAAAGTCTGTAATGCCATTATTAGCAAAAAAGTCCATTGTTTCTCTCCATCTTACGGTACCGGTAACTTGAGTAATTAAGTTTTTAATAATGTCTTGCTTATTTGTTTCTGTGTTAGCTAAAACATTGGCTACAATAGGTATTAAAGCATCATTTGCTTCAACTTCCATAAATGCTCTAGCCATAATTTCTGCGGCAGGTTGCATTAATGGGCTATGAAAAGGTGCTGAAACAGGAAGTTTTAAACATCTTTTTGCACCAAATTCAGAAGCAATTTCAACAGCTTTTTCGATTGCTTGAATGTGTCCAGATAATACAACTTGTCCCTCAGAGTTATCATTTGCAGGAACGCAATAATGTTTAGCATCATTACATGCCTCAACAAGAGCATCGACATCATTAAATGATAAACCCAAAACAGCAGCCATGCCACCAACACCAACAGGAACAGCTTGTTGCATAGCATCGCCACGAATTCTTAAAAGCTTTGCAGTATCAGACAAAGAAAATACATCAGCAGCACAAGCAGCAGAATACTCACCCAAAGAGTGTCCTGCAACAAAACTTGCTTTATCTTTTAAGCTAATTCCAAAATCTTTTTCTAAAATCTTAACCACAGCCATAGATACAGCCATTAATGCTGGTTGAGTGTTAGAAGTTAATGTTAACTCAGAATCAGGACCTTCTGTCATTACTTTATACAAATCTTGCCCTAAAGCTTCGTTAACTTCGTTAAATACATCCTTAGCAGAATTAAAGTTTTCAGCTAATTCTTTTCCCATTCCTACAAATTGTGAGCCTTGTCCAGGGAAAACAAATGCGTATTTCATATACTACTCCAATTAAATTTATGTTGCTATCAAGCTAAATGAGTTCAATCTAAAGTCAAGATTTAAATAATTTCCGTGTGCATAGCTTAATAAAAATGCGCTTATTTTACTATCTTAATAATTTGTTTAAAATTTTAGCTTAAACTACAAGAAAACAAATAAATCTAGCACCAAATGAGGTAAAAATGGCTAAAAAATCAAATAAAAAAACATTAAAGGATAATTCTAAAAGTATATTAGGAAAAATATTAGGAATTTTTTCTGGCTCTTCTATTTTAATTTTTTCAGTTTGTTTAATATTATCAATGATAGGTTATACACCAACAGACGAATCTTTTAATGTTTCAAATTCGGATAAAATTAACAATTTTATGGGTAGATTTGGTTCGTATTCATCTGATTTTATTGTTAATAGCTATGGTTTAGCTGTCTTTATCTTTTTAATTCCAGTTATGATTTGGGGATTCTTATTAATAAAACATCACAAAATTTTAGAATTCAAAATTCGTTTATTTGCGGTATTTCTAGGAATAATTACTTTATCTGGAGTGTTTTATCAAACATTAGCATCAAGTTTAGAAAAAATAAACTTATTAGGTAAATTTAGCCATATTTTACCCCAAAGTCTTAATAATATCCTTGTTAGTTGGGGGGCTAAAGGATATGAAAACATTATAACATTATTTATTTTAAGTTTAATATCATTCATGTCTTTTAACCTTGCAACAGGTGTAACATTCAAACATTGGTATAACACAATAAAAACAATTAGCGTATTTACTTATAGGGTAATAAAGGCAATTTTAGTCTTTATTAAAAAGCTTATTCATCCTAGTGCATTATTTGAGAAAAATAACGTAACATCATCTTTATCAAGTAGTAATGAAAATGCTCAAAGAATAGAGCCTGTTTTAGAAACAGCACCAGTAGAAGATAAAAAAATAAAAGAAAAAACACAAAATAAACCCAAAGCAGATGTTGTTAGTATTTCTAAAGCAAAAATCAAACAAGACAATGGCTATAAATATCCAGATATAAATCTTTTAAGCCGTCCTAAAGATAAAATGGGGTTAAGTGTAAATGAAAAAGAACTTAATGAAACAGCAAGAGAGCTTGAAGAGGTTTTATCACAATTTAGTATTAATGGTAAAATTGTAAAAGTTCGTCCAGGTCCGGTTGTAACATTATATGAATTAGACCCTGCATCAGGAACAAGAACATCTCGTATCATATCTCTTGCAGATGATATTGCTCGCTCAATGGCAGTAAGTTCTGTTCGTATTGCAACAGTAACAGGTTCAACAACTGTTGGTATTGAAGTTCCAAACGCAAAAAGAGAGACAGTTTGGGTAAGAGATTTATTAGAAGATATTAATTTCTCTGATAGCAAAAACACTCTAAACATTGTATTAGGTAAAGATATTGGTGGTAAAAATGTATATGCAGATTTAGCAAAAATGCCACACTTACTAATAGCTGGTACCACAGGTTCAGGTAAATCTGTTGGTGTTAATGCTATGATTCTATCGCTTCTTTATCGTATGAGACCTGATGAATGTAAATTTATGTTAATAGACCCTAAGATGTTAGAATTTTCTATGTATAATGGAATTCCTCATCTTTTAACTCCTGTGATTACAGATCCTGCTAAGGCGGTAATAGGTCTTAAATGGGCGGTAAGAGAAATGGAAGAACGCTATCGTGCAATGGCTTGTTTATCTGTTAGAAATATTACAGGCTATAACTTAAAGCTAAAAGAAATGGCGGATAAAGGTGAAACACCAAAACGAACCATCCAAGTAGGGTTTGACCCAGAAACTGGAAAACCAAAATATGAAGAGCAACTTCTTGATACTAAACCACTTCCATATATTGTTATCGTTGTAGATGAAGCAGCCGACCTTATGATGGTTGCAGGTAAAGAGGTAGAAGCAGCAATTCAGCGTCTTGCTCAAATGGCTCGTGCAGCAGGTATTCACCTTATTATGTCAACTCAACGTCCGTCTGCAGATGTTATCACAGGCACAATTAAATCTAACTTCCCAACACGTATTAGTTATCAAGTAACATCTAAAATCAACAGCCGTACAATCTTAGATGAACAAGGTGCAGAACAATTACTAGGTAGAGGTGATATGCTTTATATGCCAGCAGGACTTCGTCCGCAACGTGTTCATGGTGGATTTGTGCCAGATGAAGAAGTAGAAGCAGTAATGAATTTCTTAAAATCTCAAGGTGAACCAATGTATGTTGATGGGGTAACCGAAGGTGAGTTAGATACAAAAGGTAAAGATAGCGGTCCTTTGTTTGATAAAACATCCATGGGCGGTGGTTCGTCAAAAGAAGATTTGTACGAACAAGCTGTATCTATTGTAAGAAATGATAAAAAAGCATCAATTAGCTATATTCAACGAAGGTTAGGAGTTGGTTATAACAAAGCCGCAACTCTAATCGAACGTATGGAAGAAGAGGGAGTAATAACTCCAGCAGATCATGTAGGCAGAAGAGAGGTTATTTAATAATCACAATCAACCTTTAATCGCTTTCAATATTTTATCCATGCTATTGTTAACAATAGTAACTTCTTGGTGCATTTTCTTGTTTTCATATATTTTAAGTGCGGATTTATAATAATCTATAGCTTCAGCAAAAGATTTTTTATCATTAGATATTTTTCCCATATTATAATATACATTTGCAATGTTTTCTTGAATTTTTGCCCACATAACAGGATAAAGCTCTTTTCTATACACTGTTTGCTTATTTTTATAGCTTTTAATTGCAAGTTTTGAAATTTCACTACTTTTAGAAAACAGACCAAGTAGTGATAGGTAAAAGCCTAAATATCCTTCTATTTTCGACCACAATTCAGGAAATGTAATTTCTGTATATGTTTTTTCTGCTTCTCTTAAGAAAAATACAGCATCACGCAAAGCTTGAATATCATTGGTGAATTTCCAATATTTGAAATATAGTTGTGATAATTTAAAAGAAATAAGAGCAAAATCGTATGGATAATTATAGTGATCTATATATTTTTGTGCAGTTCTGTAATTTGTTATAGCATCTCTAAATAATTGCCATTGACCACCAAGTTCTTGTTTTAAAGCTGTTTCATACAACTGCCCAAGGTTTTTATAAATACACCCTAAATGAACATTTTGCATTATCTGTTGCTTATAAGAAAGTGCATTCATAAATAATTCTTTTGAAGTATCAAAAGCTTTTTGTGATAATTCTTTTTGCGATTGTGTAAGATATATCAAACCAACAGTATTCATAACATATGGTGAATATAAAAAGTCATTATTTCCTTGCGGGCCAGCGTTTATAAATTTAGTCGTAACATTTTTTAATAACTTTTGCTTTAAATGTCTTAAATCAATGCGTTGCTCACTAATTGCCGAGGCAATAACACCCGTTATAAGATTTGTTAGCATTTCAGGAAAGAAGTTTATATGCTCAAAATGTTCAGCGGGAATATACAAACTATCAAGAATAGAACAAGATACATTATCCCAATCTGAATAAGCATTAGCGGTTTGAAAATTTAATCTAATATTTGCGTCTTCTTGATATCCCCAAATGACAATATCTGCATTAAGTTTTTGCAATATCTTATTACCAGTATCTGATAAATCAAAAAAATGACGACCTTGCAAGGATAAAAATGTTTTATCAAAGGGTTCTGTAAAATAATGAACATTAAAGCTTGGATTTCTTTGTAATAATCTAACTAAAGATTGCCCAAAATTATAGTTGCCATATTCAACAAATTCTGCAACAACAACCTTCAGTGTTTCTACTTTAGGCAAAACACGCTTTGCTTTAGAGGTATTTCCAAATAATACTTTGATAAAATCCATCTTAGCTACCCTTTTTTTTCTTCCCTTTTGTTTTGCTTTTTGTTACAGGTTGTTTTTTTTCATCACGACCAAATATTCTTTTTACAGACTTAAACCCTATTTTGGTTATAGACATAACATCCTCAGGTTTTGTTTCACCAGATATAATTGATAGAAGCCACAGATTAAGCATAACAGAGAAAAAAGGAAGAGCTAATCTTTCATTTGCTGTTATCTGCAATACGGCTAAGAAAACATCTACAGCAAAAATTTTCAAAGTTCCTTTAACAACATATTCCTCGTAGTTTCCATCATTTGAAATGCTGTAATATTTTGTATTCATAAAAGCATATTCCTCTTTTTGGTTTAACAAAAATCTATTATAAATGACAAAGCCAACTTCCGTAAATAAGTAAGAGCACGCAATAAACATTGAAGCATCTGCATATTCAACGCTCATATTAATAATAAAGCACCCTAAAATAAATCCAATAGCAGTAAACCCACCATTTGTCATAATTAATTTCTCAGGTGGCCAGCTATAAAAAGTAAAAGCAAGTATTGTTCCTATATAAGCTAAAGCCAAACATGCAAGTATTTGGGGAGCAACTCCAAAATGTGACAATATAACACTTACAATCATAACTGTTATAAATTGTAAACAAGCAATACCTCCTAAACCATTCATTATACCAAGTCCTTTTGATATAATAAATAAAATAAGGGCAACAACTAGTCTATCTTGCCAAAAAGATAAATTGCCCGAAAATAGAAGAAAACTATCAGGCTGAATAAAGCTAATCACCAAAGAAAAAATAAAGATTACAATATTTGTAAGTGCTTCTATACCAATTAAATAACAAAAATAAATAATACCAGCAAAAATAAATGGTAAAATAAAATCAATAATTCCATATTCTTTTATTGTATCAAAATGTTGAGGAAAAAAAGTATAAACTCCAAGTGATCCTAAAAACATAACACCTAGAACTGGACACAAAGGATCAAGCTTAACATCGTATTCATCAGTGATTATATTAGTTGGAATACGGCTTAAAATAAACGTAGCAATAGTAAAGCAAATCAACATTGAGCTTATACCAAATAATGCAAATTCACTCATATTTCCTCCATTGATAATACATCTCATACGATTATAATATCATATTATTAATTTTTTCTTTGCAAACAAGCAACAAAAAAACCATCTGTCCCCGAAAAATCTTTTAAATGTTGAGGAAGTATTCTTAAAAAACCTTCTTTTGTTTTCATTAAAGATGTTCCAGCTATATTAATTTCTTTAATGTTAAAGTCTTTATATTTATTCAAAAATTTACGAATTTGAACTTCGCCTTCAGCTTTTGATAGTGAACAAGTGGCATAAATAATTATTCCATTATTCTTTAATAAAGATGTCGCCTTATCTAGTATTTTTTCTTGAATTTGTGACATTTTTTTTACATCACCAATAGTTTTTGTATGTAAAATCTCTGGATGACGTCTAAATGTTCCGGTTGCAGAACACGGAGCATCAACTAAAATTATATCAAATTTATCATTTGCTTCATAGCATAAAGCATCAATGCATTCAATATTTAAGTTTTTTTCTAAGTTAAGTCTTTTTATATTTTTTTTCAAAATGTCGATTCTATCTTGAGAAATATCAATGGCATTAACTTTTGCTCCTCTGCTTAATAGTTGAGCGGTTTTTCCACCAGGAGCAGCACACAAGTCTAATACGTTTTTATTTGTTAAATCATCACTTAAACATTTTACCGCCATTGAAGATGAGGCATCTTGAACCCAAAAATCACCATCACCAAATCCATCAAGTTCTGTAACTTTTATATTAGAAGAAAGTCTAATTGTATCAAAATCTAATTTAATATAATCTGTAAATTTTGGTTTTACACTTGGCTTAAAAGTTAAATCGAGCATAGGTTCAATATTTACAAATTCTTCCATATCTTTAATTTCTTGAGCGCTATAATCTTGACGCAATATTTTTAAGAACTCTTTGCTAAAATATTTTGATTTTCGGTTATTTAAAAGTTTATCTTTTTGTCTTGCAACATTACGCAATACCGCATTTACAAAATTTGCCCCAAATTTATCAGTTTTAGTTTTTGCAATTTCAACATACGAATTTATAATCGCATAACTTGGAGTATCTAAAAACAATAATTCAACAATTCCAAGATATAAGACATATTGTAAAATATCTTGTTTTTTAGAAATTTTCTTTTTTACAAACAAAGGTAAAATTTCTTCTTTTATAAATGTTAGCTGTCTAAATGTTGTCATAAATAACATATTAAAAAAGGCTTTATTTTTATCATCAATATCATTTTTTATTGAGCTAAAAGAAGAAGCTTCTGATAAAATATCTTTTAATAAATCAACATATTTCAATCTGTAATCTGTCATAAAAAACCTTTTAAATTTAATTATTTATTAAACTAACTTCTTTAACCTTATTACGAAAATATTTTCATGTAAAGGATAAAAATATGCATTTAAGGTCATTATCAAGAATATTATTTATCTGCTCTTTTTTTGTGGCAAATAGCAGTTTTGCAGGAGAAAAGCTCAGAGTATATGAGGCAAATGCTCCAAAAAATTGTTTAGATAAAAATATTGTCTCAAAACAAAAGGTATCGCTAATAGATTTAATTAAAATAGGAATTTGTAATAATCCAAGCTTAAACGCTGATTATATGTCTTATCTTGAAAATAAAGAAAATTTATCTTCTGCAAAATCAGAGTATTTTCCTGATATAAACTTAAATGCAGGATTAAACAAAACTCATTCCAAAAACCAAGGAAACTATAGTAAAGAAACAGATCCATATAACCTAAATTTAGGTTTATCACTAATGTTATATGATTTTGGAGGACGTAGCGCAAGAATAGATGGTTTCAAATCATATTTAGCAAGTTCTGGTTTTAATTACAATAGAGCTCTACAAGATTTAATTTTATCAATACATACTGCATATTTCAAACTATTGGGTGCAAAAGAAGACTTAACAAGTGCAAAAGCAAATGAAGCAATGTATAAAAAATCTTATGATGAAGCAAAAAGAAAATATGATGTAGGACTAGTTGCTCTTAATGATAAATTACAAACACAAACTAGCTATGAGCAATCAAAGTTAAAAGTAATAGAAACAGAAAATGCTGTAAAACAATATGAGGGAGATTTAGCAATAATATTAAATTTACCTCCGTCAACAACTTTTAAATTAAAAGAACCACCTAAAGATAGAGATTTAACAGCATTAAACAAAAAAGATACTTTAGAAAAAATGATAGAGCACGCTTCAAAAGAAAGATTTGAAGTAAAAGCACAAGAAGAAAGCATAAATCAGGCAAATCTTAGTTTACAAGAACTACGTTCATCTCGTTATGGTACTATCTCGCTTTCTGCAGAAAGTGGTTATAATAATTCTTGGAATAGCAATTATTCATATAAAAAAGACAGTCAAATAGGTCTAAACTATCGTTTGCCTTTATTTACAGGATTTGAAACAACCCACAAAATAAAGGCAACTAAATTAAAAAGAGATAAAGAACGTCTAATGTTAGATGATGTAAAAAATAAAATAAAAAATGAAGTTTGGAGTGCATATCATGACTACCAAACATCTCTAAAATCATACGAAGTAAGTAAAAAATTGTTAAAAAGTGCTGAAGAAAATGAAAAAGTAGCATTTAAATCCTATGAAATAGGCAAAACAGATATTATAAATCTACTAACAGCAGAATCTCAATTAGCAGATGCAAGAGATACATTAGTAAACGCTTTTTATACAGTATTAATAAATAAATCAACCTTATATCGTTCAATCGGGAGGTTTTAATGTTAAGAAAAAAATATATAATCATTGCAATAATTATTATTTTATCAGCAGTAATTGCATATAAAAACTTTAATAAAGCAACATTAAGTGCTAATAATTTTGAATTAAGTAAAGTCAAAAAAGGAAATCTAGCCTATGAGGTTACAGCCACAGGTACTATAAATCCAATAAATACAGTAACTGTTGGAACACAAGTTTCAGGTATTGTAGAAACGGTTTTAGCTGATTATAATGATGATGTTAAACAAGGACAAGTTTTAGCTTTATTAGATTCATCAACCCTAAAAGAGCACATGGAAAAATCTTACGCAAGTTATGAATTAGCTCTTGCAAAAGAAAGTAAAGCAAAATTAAATTATGAGCGTATCAAAAAACTATATACAGACAAATTAACTTCTAAGGCATCATTAGAAGATGCAGAAATTGAATATAAAGAATCTTCTGCAAATGTATTAAATGCAAAGGCAGACTATAATATTTCAAAGAGAAATTTTGAATATGCCACAATAACATCCCCTGTTTCAGGAACAGTAATATCTAAAGAGATAGAACAAGGTCAAACAGTTGCGGCATCTTTTTCAACTCCAACATTATTTACCGTTGCAGAAGATTTATCAAAAATGCAAATAGAAGCAAGCATCTCAGAAGCTGATATTGGTTATATTAAGCCTGAAATGAAAGCAATATTTACAGTAGACGCATATCCAAATGATAAATTTGATGGAATAATACGTCAGGTTCGCCTTTCTCCAACAGAAGAATCAAATGTTGTTATGTATACAGTAATCATTGAGATTGATAATTCTTCCCGTAAGCTTCTTCCAGGAATGACTGCATCTGTTGTCATAAAAGCAATGGAAGCATTAGATGTATTAACAATTCCTGCGATGGCTCTTCAGTATAAACCATCAAAAGCTATAAAAGATACAATGGAAATCAAAAAAATAGAAGATATAGGTGAAAATCAAGATATTGTTTATTTGTTTGAAAATAAAAAAGTTACTCCTCGTGTTATAACAAAAGGTTTGTCCGATATGACAAATATAGAAATAAAAGAAGGATTATCCTTAGACGATAATGTTATAATCGAGGCAATAGAGCCAAGGAAAAGATAATGAGAAAAACTCCAGTCATAGAAGTAAAAAACTTATATAAAACCTACTTTATGGAGGGAGGTAATAGCCAGTTAGTCTTAAAAAATATCAATTTTAAGATTAACGAAGGGGAGTTTGTTGCCATAATGGGACCATCGGGTTCTGGTAAATCTACCTTAATGAATATTCTTGGATGTTTAGACAAACCAACAAAGGGTTCATATGTACTAGATGGTTATGATATTGAAAATAAAAATGATATAGAACTTGCGAAAATTCGAGGTCAAAAGATAGGCTTTGTATTTCAAAATTTTAATTTAATGATGAAACGCACAATAGCAGATAATGTATCGCTTCCTCTTGTTTACCAAAATATAAAAGAAAAAGAGCGCTATAAACGAGCTCTCCAAATGCTAAAAAAAGTTGGTCTATTAGGATATCAGAAACGTCCACCTTCACAAATTTCAGGAGGTATGCAACAGCGAGTTGCCATAGCTAGAGCTCTTGTTAATAATCCATCCATAATTTTTGCAGATGAACCAACAGGTAACTTAGATAGCAAAACATCAGATGAAATAATGGAATTATTTACCGAGCTAAATAAACAAGGTATAACTATCGTTTTAGTAACACACGAAGATGACGTTGCTAACTATGCAACCCGAATGATAAAAATAAGCGATGGTTGCAAAGTTTATGATGGCTTAAGAAAAGATTATAGTAAAGAAAAGGAAACCAAATGTTAAAAGCAATCTTAAAAGAAGCATGGATTTCTATCACATCATATAAGTTAAGAACTTTTCTTACAATGCTTGGTATATTAATAGGTGTTGCAGCGGTGGTGATGATGGTATCAGCAGGACAAGCCGTGCAATTACACATAACAAAATCTTTTTCATCAATGGGTAGTAATCGAATATTTATAAGCCCTGCCGAGCTTGTAACAGGTGGTGTAAGAGGGGCAAGAGGTCTACCCAGTGTTACCGTAGATGATGTAAAAGCCCTAAAAGAATTAAAAGGTGTAAAAGCAGCATCATATGAAGGAAGAACAGCTGTACAAGTAGTATATGGTTCAAATAACTACGGAACATCTGTATATGGTACAAATCCAGATATTTTAGAAGTAAATAATTCTGAAATAGAAGATGGCGTTATGTTTACCCAAAAAGATGTTAAAAGTGCTCGTCCATATGCTGTTATTGGGCAAACAATGGTAAACGAGCTTTTTGGTCTTCAAAATCCAATAGGCAAAACCATTCGTCTAAAAGGTCAACCATTCAAAGTAATAGGAACAGTAAAAGAGCAGGGTGATGGTTTATTTGGTAATGATATGGATAATTTTATCTATATTCCCTATACCACACTTCGCCAACGTTTAGCAGGTTCAGACAGACCACAATATGTAAATATGGCTTATGTTGTAGCAAAATCAGAACAAGAAATAGATGCTGTTTCTAAAAGAATAGAATATTTACTTCGAGCTCGTCATCGCTTAAAAGAAGGGGAAAAGAATGACTTTCAAATTCGCCCCATGACAGATTTTATAAATAAGGTAAGAAATGTTGGTTTTGTTTTATCAATGTTGCTTGCGGTAATTGCTTCAATTTCATTAATTGTCGGAAGTATCGGTATTATGAATATGATGCTAGTGTCCGTAACAGAACGTACTCGTGAAATAGGTACACGTAAAGCTCTTGGTGCTCCAAATAATTGGATAATGACACAGTTTTTAGCAGAATCTATATTAATCTCTTTTATTGGTAGTTTTATCGGTATGATACTTGGAATAATAATATCGCAACTTGCAGGAACTATTTTAGGCTATGAAGTTCCAATTTCAATATGGGCAGTTGTTGTATCAGTTAGTGTAGCAATAATTGTAGGTATTGTTTCAGGCCTTATGCCAGCCTTAAAAGCAATGCGATTAAATCCAATAGATGCTCTTCGTTATCAATAATAAAAAAAGCCCGAGATTTTCGGGCTTAAATTTTAAGAATAAAAAAAGATTTTATGCTTTTTCACCTCTTAATCTTTTATATGCTTTATCATATCCAATAAGAGGTAGTAAAGTCTTGAGTTCAGGACCATTAGCCTCTGCAGTTAAAGCCATACGAATAGGGTGGAAAAGCTCTTTTCCTTTTCTTCCTGTTTTTTCTTTAATCTCATTCATCCAATTACCAAAAGTATTTTCATCAAATGATGCGTTTGGCAACATTTCAGATGCAACAATCGTAAAGTCTTTATCTTCCATAATAGGTTCAATTTCTTTATTGCAAATATTATTCCAAATAAGTACGTCTTTTGCAATTACAAGATTACCTTTAACTTTTTCCCAAAATTCTTTAGATACCCCAAAGTTATCTTTTAATGCTTCATAAGGCATTCCATGAATAAGCTTTGCATTAAATTTCTTTAATTCTTCATCATCAAATTTTGGTTGTGAACGACCAATTTTATTAAAGTCAAGAGTTTCAGCCAATTCTTCTAAACTATAAAAAGGTCTAATATCTTCAGATGTACCAAGTTTTGCTAAAAATGAAGAAATAGCCATGGCTTCAACACCATCTTCTCTTAATTCTCTAATACCAAGACTACCCAAACGTTTTGAAAGTTTTCCTTCTTTACCAGTAAGTAGTGGTAGGTGTGCAAATGTAGGAACTCTGCCCCCTAATGCTTCAAACATTTGAATTTGAGCTGCAGTATTTGTAACATGGTCTTCACCTCTAACAATATGAGTGATTTGAAAATCAACATCATCAATGACACTAGGTAAATGATACAAATAACTACCATCTTCTCTAATAATGATAGGATCAGAAAGTTTCGTTGCATCATATTTGCATGTTCCTCTAACTTCGTCTTCCCATACAATATCAGTATCAATTAATTTGAAACGATAGTGAGGTTTTCTTCCCTCTGTTTCAAATTTTTTAATATCATCTGGAGTATATTTAAGAGCTTGCCTATCATAAATAGGAGGAAGTCCTTTAGCCATTAAACGTTTGCGCTTAAACTCCAATTCTTCAGGAGTGTCATAACAAGCATAGATTCTACCATCTTTTTTAAGCTGTTCAACAACCTCATCATAACGTTTAACTCTTGCTGATTGGCGAGCTTCTTCATCCCAATTAATACCAAGCCATTTAAGTGCATCATAAATACCATCTTCATATTCTTTTTTAGAACGAGCTACATCAGTATCGTCGATTCGAAGTAACATAGTTCCTTCCATCTTTTTAGTCCAAAGATAGTTAAACAATGCTGTTCTAACATTACCAATATGAATCCATCCTGTAGGACTTGGTGCAAATCTAACTTTTATATTTGTCATTATTTTATACCTCAAAATATACCATTTATCGCCGATAATACTCATATTTTTTATAATTTCAATAACAAATTAATTTGGTCACTAAAAGAAGTAATTGTTTTAAGATAAATTCAACTTTTTTGTGCTTTAATTTTTTTTCACTTGCAATTAGGTTTTATTGATATTAAAACAAAACAAGAAAAAGAATTTTTTTATTAGGAGATAATAAGATGCCTTCAGTAGTAAATGGCGACTTGTGTATTAAATGTGGAACATGCGCTGGCGTATGCCCAGTGGAAGCATTTCACGTAGCAGATAATCAATATGTTGTTGACCCTGATACTTGTATTGATTGTGGTGTTTGTATTTCTGAATGTCCACAATCTGCAATTACATCTGATGATGAAGCAGAAGAAAAGTGGGTTACAACTAATGCCGAATTAGCAAAAACAGCTCCAAGTGCTTACTAATATTAGGTGAAAAATCGCTAAAAGGCTTAAAAGGAAGTTTTCCCTTTTAGGTCTTTTTATTTAGGAAAAAAATATGCAACCATATACAAATGACTATCTATTAGATAAAAAAGTAAAAATATTTCAACCTCAAGACGGGTATAGAGCCTCAACAGATGCAGTTTTTTTATCTTCATTGTTAGATGAAAAAAAAGTAAAACAAAATGCGAAAATTCTTGATGTTGGCTCCGGAACAGGTGCTATATCACTTTGCCTTGCATCACGATTGAAAGATAAAAATGTAGAGATTTTAGGAATAGATATTCAAAATGATTTGGTTGAACTTTCAAATTTTAGCTCTCAAGAAAATGGTTTTGCTTCATTTTTAAAATATCAGAATATAGATATAAGAGATAAATTGGCAATTAAAGGTGGAAAATTTGACTTTGTGATAACTAATCCCCCATATAGTGATCATGATATGCCATCACCAAATAAAAGTAAAAAAATAGCCCATAATCATCAAGACTTTGACTTAACCGGTTGGATATCGTTTTGTTTAAGAATGTTAAAGCCTAAAGGCGTTATTTTGCTTATAAATAGGGCAGAAGCTATAAATGAAATCATAAATGCTATGCAAAATAAAGCAGGTAATATTCAAATTTTGCCAATATATTCTAAATTAGGGCAAGACGCTAAACGTGTTGCTGTTATTGCAGAAAAGACATCAAAAGCCATAACAAAAATTTTGCCTCCATTTTATATACATAATGAAGATAGTTCTTATACAGATAAGGCCAAAGCTATTCTTAGACGGGGAAAGGGATATTTTTAACCAATTAATATAGAACTTTACAATGCTATAATTTTGTGATATAGTGTGTCTAATGTTTTTGATAAGGAAATAAAATGAAAAATAAAATATTAGATATTACAACTCCCAAAGGACCAATAAAATGCTATAATATGTTAAGAGAAAAAGGCATTTCACCTGAACTTTGCATTGAGATATTATCATCAACAAAAAACACTAAGGTAACAGAAGAATTATTAAAGGCAGTTGATAAAGAGGTTACATCTAATCCTCAAGAATATACAAAATATAGAGAGATATTAGTTTTTATCATAAATAGAAAGCATTCTACCAATATTAATGATAAAGTTGCAAATATTGTAATAAACAGTACAAATATTGATACACCTGATAAGTTTGATAAAAAAATTATTACTTATTTAGGGCAAGAAAATTTATCTAAAGATATGAAAAAGAGAATGGATTTATTTGTAGAAGAATTTATTAAAAAAAATCCAACACAAGTAGAAGATGTAGCAGAAGATATAGTAGATTATATTGCTGATAAAAAAGGAAGAGCTACAGCACGTGAAATCGTGGAAGACTACGTGTTTCCAGAAATATCACCTAAAAATAAAAGAAATATATTTTCAAAATTATTAAATAAAATAAAAGCAAGATAACAATAAAAAAACCTCACTTTCGTGAGGTTTTTGCTTAAAGATGTAATTTTTAAGAATTAAGAATTGTATAAATTTCATCTACTGAATGAGCTTTACGTAATTTTTCACATACACCTTCTGTTTTTAATATACGAGAAAGTGAGGCAAGAGCTGTCAAGTGGTCTGCACCACTATTTTCAGGGCTGATTAGTAAAAATACCAAATCAACAGGTTTGCCATCAAGCGAATCAAAATCTACAGCTTCATCCAAACGTGCAAACATTGCAGAAACTTTTTCTAATCCTTCGATTCTAGCATGAGGAAAAGCAACTCCGTCACCATAACCAGTAGAACCAAGATTTTCACGTTCCCAAACTGCGTCAAAAATTACCCTCTCATCCAATTTAGATGTATTTGCAATTTTTTTAGATAAAATTTGAATTAATTCACGTTTGTTGCTTGCTTGAACATTATCAAGTACAGCATCTTTAGAAATTATATCTGCAATATTCATAAGTTAAATCCTTAAATTAGTTATCAGACTTTGGTTCAACCCAACCGATGTTACCATCTTTACGGCGATAAACCATGCTGATATGGTTGTTTGCACTATTTCTAAACATCATAGCACATTCGTTACTTAAATCCATAAACATAACTGCTTCACTTACTGTGCATACAGGAATATTTGCATCTGTTTCAGCGATAGTCAATGGAGCATTTTCATTAACATCTACTTCTTCATCTTCTTCAACTAAAGGTAAAACAGCAGCATAAGCAAGTTCAGCTAAACCAACTTTGCTCTTATGAGCGCTAAGTTTTGTTTTGTGACGGCGTAAACGAGTAGCGATATGCTCGTTAGCATTGTCAAAAGCAGAATATGGATCAGAAGCTGAACCACTACCTTTTAAGACAATGTTTTTAGCAGGATGAACTGTAATTTCTGCGCCAAAATCTTCACCTTCCTTAGAGAAAGCAACAGAACAGCTAATTGGAGCGCTAAAATACTTCTCAACAGAAGTTGTCACAGCATCTTCTACATGTCTACGTAATTTTTCACTAACATCTACTTGTTTTCCAGAAAATGTAACTTTCATCTCTTATCCCTTCATATATTTCTAATTTCTAATTAAATCTTACTCTAAAAATCTATAAAAAGTCAAATAAAAAAAGCCAACCTTATATTGAAAAATTATCTCCAAGATATACTTTTCTAACTTCTTCACTTGCAACAATTTCCTCAGGAGTTCCTTCCATTAATACAGCTCCACCATGTAATATATATGCTCTATCAATAATATCTAGGGTCTCCCTAACATTATGATCAGTAATTAAAACTCCAAGTCCTCTATTTTTTAATTGAGATACTAGTTCTCTAATTTCTCCAACAGCAATAGGGTCAATACCTGCTAATGGCTCATCAAGCAATATATAATTAGGTTGACCTGCTAAGGCTCTTGCTATTTCTAACCTTCTTCTTTCACCGCCAGATAGAGCAATAGATGGAGACTTTCTTAAATGAGCAATCGAAAAATCATTTAATAATTCCTCAAGCATTTGCTCTCTTTTTTCTTTATCGTCAACAACTATCTCTAAAACCGCTTTTATGTTATCTTCAACGCTTAAATTTCTAAAAATTGAAGCCTCTTGTGGTAAATATCCGATTCCAAGTCTTGCTCTTTTATACATAGGCATATATGTTATATCTTGTCCGTCGATATGAACATCACCATAATCAGGGGTAATAAGACCTGTAACACAATAAAAACAAGTTGTTTTGCCGGCACCATTAGGGCCTAACAAACCAACTGCTTCTCCTCGTTTAACATTCAAAGAAACATTTCTCAATACACTACGATTTTTATATCTCTTACCAATATTAAAAACTTCTAATACAGAATCTTGAATATTCAAACCTGAAGTCATATTAATTTGTCCCCACTAGTCTTTTAATTTATTTTCTATAAGTTTGCCAGAGATTCTACCACCTTTTTTTGCAATCAATTTACTTTTTGATGTATTAAAATCAGATATGGCTTTATCTCCTCTAACTATATTTCCATCTTTAGATATGATAACATTTCTTTCTAGTTCGGCAATATTTTTCTTTATATAATATACACCCCTATCTGCACTTGCTGTATTATTTTCTTGCATAATATTGATGTTGTCATAAAAATGAAACTCTTCTTTATCTTGAAAGTATACTGCTTTTAATGCTGTTATGGTGTTTTTCTTGTTAATGATTTTCACATTCTTTTCTAATGAAAAAGTTCTTTTTGAAATATCATATACCCCAACATCTGCCGTTGCGATGTATCCTTTTTTATCTACGATTTTTACATTCTCATAAAGAGTGATAATTCCTTTATTTGCTATATACTCTCCTTTATTAGCATAAGCGGTTTTGTCTTTTGAATTTATTTCAGTATTACCAACACTATATGCTTTTTCTATTTCAAATTTTTTAGTATCCTTAAAATATACTGTTACAACATCACCTTTTATCGTGTCTTTGTCTTTTGTTATTGTTGCGTTTGTTGCAATAAATTTTTTTTCATTATTGAAAAATGTGGCTTTTTGAGGGGTGGTAAGTTTTAAATCATTATTTATGATAGTAACATTTTTTAAAAGATTTATAATGCTTTCTTTTTTATCAAAATTAAAACTATCTGCAACAAAACTGCCGGTATCAGTTTTACCAAATATTTTTTCTTTTCCTTCGCCTTTTTCTGTTGTAAAATTATATAAAGCACTATTGGTATTTATCTTTAGTTGATTGTTATAATTAGCAACAACATCCTTATTTAGCTGTAGTATTTTTTTTGTTTCATCATAAATACCGGTTTTAGCAATTAAAGATATCTTTTTTTCCTTATCTGTTGTATTTGCATCTGGATTAATAAGGCTATAAATCTTTTTACCTGGAGTAGTTTCTTCAACCACATCGGCTTTTAACACACTAAATTGATTATCTTTTTCGGTTATTTCAAAAACAGTGTTTTTTATTCTAAATTTTTCAAAATAAATTTTCTCATCTTCTGCTAAAGAAATTGTATTATCAGGTGTTGTATCAAAATCAAATAAAGCGACCCCAACACCTAATAATAAAGCTGTTAAGCTTGGTAAAAATAATTTAAAGAAACGAACAACTTTTATTCTTCTAGTAACAAAACTTCTTTCTTCTTCTTCAAAAGGATTCTTTTCACCACTAAAAAAAGTGTCAATTTTTTGAGTTTCAAACAAACTAAGCTACTCCAGCCTTTAAACAATCGTGAATATGAATAACTCCAACAGGTTTATTATTTTCAACTACAAATAAATTTGTAATACCTCTTCCTGTATTATTCATAATATTAACTGCATCAACAATTAAAGCATCAGGAGCAATTACTTTAGGATTTTTAGTCATCACGCTTTTAACAGTTTCTGTTATGAGTTGAGGAGACATCCAACGTCTTAAGTCACCATCGGTAATAATACCAATAAGTTCCTCATTTTCGTTTATAACGCCAACACAACCAAGCATTTTTTCTGTCATGACAAGTAATGCTTCTTGCATGTTTGCATCTTCCTTAAGTAAAGGAATCTCAATTCCTTTATGCATAATATCTGATACTCTGCATAAAATAGCACCAAGTTTTCCGCCGGGATGGCGTTGTCTAAAGTCAGATGCAGAAAAACCTCTTCTTTTCATTAAGTCAATAGCCAACACATCGCCTAAAACTATTGTAGCAGTTGTTGATGAAGTTGGAGCTAAACCTAACGGACAAGCTTCACCATTATCTGGTAATTTTAATACTAATGTTGAGTTTTTACCAAGAGTGCTTTCTGGGTTACGTGTAATAGCAATCAAAGGAACATTGTTTCTTTTAGCATACATTAATACATCTGATAATTCTTTCGATTCTCCACTATATGATATAGCAATAACCACATCATCATCGGATATCATTCCCAAATCACCATGGCTTGCCTCTGCAGGATGAACAAAGAAGGATACGGTACCTGTTGAAGAGAAAGTAGCAGCCATTTTACGAGCAATATGACCAGATTTCCCCATTCCAGTAACAATTACTCTGCCTTTTGCATTTTGCAACAAATCTAGCGCCTTGGTTAAAGTTCCATCTAAACTGTTTCTTAAAATTTCTAATGTTTCAATTTCTCTATTTATAGTTTGTACGGCCTGTCTTAGATCTTCATAACCCAATACTGACGCAACCTGACTTTGCATAATATTAAACTCCTAAATTAAAACCTTACATCGGTAACATCTAGCACGCATTTTAAAAAAAGCAAGTTTTTTTTGTCTTTTTTCTCAAAAAAGAAGAATGTATTTATTATGCTTTTTGTTCAAAAACACCATTATCATTTTGTTGCCAATAATGTAATTCATTATCGCTTGTTTTTATTTTTTTCCAGTATTCTCTAGCTCTTTCCAATGCTAAATCATTATTACCATCAAAAATGTTTAATACCCTTTCGTATGTATTAAGTAGGGAGATATCTATTTGTGCTCCATCTGCCAAAATCAAAATAGAAGCTCCATTCTCATTTTCAATGTTTGTAGATATAAATATTGGTTGATCTTCAATAAAGCCATCTTTTTTACTGCCATGTGGTAAAAAAGATTCTTCACTATAGGTCCATAATAACGAATTTATAAATTCTATACGTTCTTCGTTATCTAAAAGAATCTTTATTTTTTTACCTGTTGAGTACGCTTTTTCGCAAAGCTTTGGTAGAACTTGTTCAAGGGGGGCTTTCTGTAAATGGTAAAAATCAACTCTAGTCATTTTCAGGCTCCAATGTAATAGATGCATAAAATACATTTGTTTGATTTTGTACTAATAATGATATAGGGCGAAAATCATCAACAATAGCATTTCTTATACCATCAAGTAGGTTGTCAACACTATATATATCACCTCTATCAATTTCAAGAATTATATCCCCCACTACAATTCCTTTATTTTTTAACGGTGATAATCTGTCCATTTTTATAATCATTATACCACGTGGACTTGCTTCTTTTATGGTTATTCCCAACTCTGATACATAAAATACATCATCTCCAGTTTGATTTGATTTTGCGATACTTTCTTGCAATGCTTTATTTGTGATTCCTTTTAATTCCTCTTTGGGCATCTCTTGAACTCGAACAACATATTTAAATTCTTCACCATAACTAATAGCTTTTAAGCGTATTGCTTGTCCAATATCCATAGTTTCTGTAAGTTGTATAAAATCTGATAAATCGCCAGCAGGTTTATCATTGTAATGGGTGATTATGTCTCCTACTCGTAAGCCTTCTTTATATGCGTTAGATTCTTCATTTATTTCCGTTATTACAAACCCTTCTTTATTGGTGTATTTATCGATCCCATGTGATACAGATAACCCAAGCCATCCTCTTTTAACTTTTCCATTTTTTATTAATTGTGATGCTACCCAATTTGCCATATTTGATGGAAGTGAAAAGCCAACCCCGTCAGCACCAATAGTGGTAAATATGGCCGAATTAACACCTATTACCTCGCCATCTATATTAAACATAGGACCACCAGAGTTTCCTTGGTTTATTGATGCGTCTGTTTGAAGGTATTGTTGCTCACCAAGTCCTATATTTCTTGATTTAGCTGAAATTATTCCTTGAGAAACGCTAACCCCTAAGCCATAAGGGTTTCCAAAAGTTAAAACAATATCCCCGATTCTAGATTTATCAGCATTGCCAAATTTTACACTGGCAAAAGATTTGGAGCTATCTTCGGGTGTGATTTTTAATACAGCTAAATCACTACTTTTATCTGTGCCGATTACTTTTGATGTATATAGTGAATTATCATTCGTAATTACATTTACTTCTTTAGCACCTTTTATCACATGATAGTTTGTAAGTATATATCCATCACTGCTGATAAAAAAACCAGACCCAAGAGATTCCCTACTATCAAGTTCTTTGTTTAGCATTACATTATCAATACCTTCATTTTCTTCAACCACTTCTTTTTTTGTAGAAATGTTAACAACAGATGGCATTAGTTCTTCAACAATATCAGCATACGTTGAAAGAGCATTAGCCTCAGCTATGCCAAAAATGAAAATGATTAGAATGTAAAAAAGACGCATAATAAAGCCTTATTTTAGTGATTTGCCAAAGTAATTAAAGAATTCGCCTTCAGGTGCTAAAACAACAGAAGTTTGTTCATCAAACGAATTTCTGTATGCTTCTAGTGTTCTGTAAAAAGCATAAAACTCAGGATCAACACTTGTTGCATTGTTCCAAATTTCTGTAGCTTTTTTGTCGCCTTCACCTTTAATTTTTTGAGCTTCTTTTTCTGCGTTTGCAACAGTTATTGTTGCTTGTTTATCAGCGGTGGCTCTTATTTCTTGCGCTCTTTTTTCTCCATCAGCACGATAGCCTTTTGCTTCTCTAATTCTTTCTGTTTTCATTCTGTCGTTTATTGCTTGAGATACTTGTATTGGTAAATCAGCTCTTCTGATTCTAACGTCAGCAACTTCAACACCTATTTGTGCCGCATCCGTTTTAACCGCTTCACTTATTCTTTTCATTATTTCAGTTCTTTTTTCTGATAATAATTCTAATAAGGTAACAGTTGCTAAAACATTTCTTGCAGAGGAATTAACAATTTCTTTTAGTCTGTTTTGTGCTTGATATTCTGTTCTAACAGTTTTATAGAATGTCAAAGGTTCTGTTATTTTGTACCTAGAAAACGTATCTACATCCAAACGTTTTTTATCTTTTAAAACTACTTCTTGAGCAGGAGGCTCAAGGTTTAGTAATCTCTTGTCATAAAAAACAACATTTTGAATAAATGGTACCTTAAATTTTAATCCTGGTGTCTGTATCAATCTAACAGGATTACCAAATTGCAAAACAATAGCTTGCTCGGGTTGCATTACCACGTAAAAAGATTGTGTTGCGATTAAAAATAAAATAGCACAACCAATTAATATTGTATTTAAATTCTTTTTCATCATTTACACTCCATCTCGTTACTTAAGTGGTAAAATTGGCATCATATTATTGCTTTTTTGCCCTGGTTCCATAATAACTTTTTTTGTTTTCTTTAGTACATTTTCCATTGTTTCTAAATATAAACGTTTTGAAGTAACTAATTTACCAGATTTATAAGCCTCATATATTGAAGAAAAGCGTTTTGCTTCACCTTCCGCTTTACTTATAGCGGCTTCTTTATATGCTTCAGCTTCTTGCTTTCTTTTTATTGCTTCACCTTGTGCTTTAGGTAATACTTCATTCGCATAAGCTTCTGCTTCATTTTTAAAACGTTCAGCATCAGTTTTAGCGCGTTGAACTTCGTTAAAAGCATCAACAACTTGTCTAGGAGGGTCAGCCTTTTGTAATTTTACACGAACAATGTTTACCCCTGTTTGGAAGCCATCAAGTAATCCCTGTAATTCTTTTTTTGTATCGTTTTCGATTTTATCTCTATCACCTGTAATGATATCTTCCATTTTAGATTGACCAATTATTTCTCTTAAAACAGATTGTGCAGCAACTTTTACAGTCGATTCTGGCGTTCTTGTTTTAAATAAGAAATCTTTTGCATCTTTAATGTTCCATACAACTGTTAAGTTTATGTCTACAATATTTTCATCACCTGTTAACATATGACTTTCAGTAAGTTCATTAATAGAATTTCTTGTTACATATTCCGATTCGTTTGCACCAAGGTTTATACTACGTTCTTTACTTACATCAACAATATACACTTCTTCTATTGGATAAGGTAAATGGTAATGAAGACCTGCTAAAGTTGTTTTAGTGTATTTTCCCAATCTTAATACAACACCTTCTTCACTAGGTTGTACTTGGTAGAAACCTGATGCTAGCCACAATAACAATAAAACACCCAAGATAATTTTGTAATATCCATTAAAATCATCTTTAGAATTTTGCATCTTTGCAATTTTTGTTGTGAAATCGACAACTTTTGGTTTTGAAGGTGTATCGTCGGATACATCCCAAGGGTTAATATTAAAACTAGTAATTTTTTTTATCATCTATAAACCTCAAAGTACATAAATAAAAAATAAACATTGCAATTTATTCTAAAAAAAATAATACAAATCTTGTATAAAAACAATATAGAATAAATAATATCCACATCAGGGGAATTGTAGTATGAATGTAGATAATATAAAAAAAGTTGTTCAAAAGTATTTTAAATCAGATGAAATTTCTTCAATAAAAGAAATTGCAAATAGAATAATAATATCAATAAAGTCTGAAACAAACTCAGAAAAAGAGTTAATCTTAAAAGATGAATTATCTAAAATTTTTCAAGATAAAAAAATAACAATAGTTTTTGAAAAAGAAAAAAAAGAAGAAGTTACCGATGATAAATGGAATATAAAAGGTGTTAAACATATCATTGCTGTTTCATCTGGTAAAGGTGGGGTTGGTAAATCAACGACATCTGTCAATATCGCTCTATCTCTTGCTAATTTAGGTCTAAAAGTTGCACTTTTTGATGCAGATATCTATGGTCCGTCCATTCCAACTATGTTGGGATATAAAAATGTTCCTCCAACATCTATTGATGGAAAAACTTTCGAGCCATTTATGGAATGTGGTATCGCTTCAATGTCAATAGGTAGTATGGTAAAAGAAGATACAGCTTTGATTTGGCGAGGAGCAAAAGCTTGTGGCGCAATAGAACAGCTTTTAACACAAACTAATTGGGGAAATATTGATGTTATGGTAATAGATATGCCTCCTGGAACAGGTGATATTCAAATAACACTGTCACAAAAAATTGCATTTAGAGGCGCTGTAATTGTTTCAACTCCGCAAGATATAGCTTTAATAGATGCTATAAAAGGAATAAACTTATATAACAAAATAGGTGTTCCAATTTTGGGTGTTGTCGAAAATATGAGCTATCATATATGCCAAAAGTGTGGGTATAGAGAAGATATTTTTGGGCATAATGGCGCAAAAGAAACAGCTATCAAATATAATGTCGACTTTTTAGGTGAGATTCCTTTGTGTTATGATATTCGTTTAAATTCTGATGAGGGAACCCCTATAGTTATATCTAATCCTAATAGTCCTCATACAAAAGCTTATGAAAATGTTGCAAAAAGAATAAAAGAAAAACTAGATAATCTGTAGTTATTTATTTATCTTAAAAAATTCTTTTCTATGTTTTCGTCCCATGCTCCATAAATTTCCGAGTCCGTTAATGGGTTGTACAATGTACTGTGACTTAAAATTAAAATCTCTAGATAAGAATAATGATGTTGTTTTTGTGTAGTTATTCATCGGGCAAAATCCATAAAAGTCAACCTGAATTAAGTCGCCTTTCTTTAGTTCTTTTACTGCTTCTACATATTCTTTGCTGGTATTGATTCTGTCGCTGTCATCAAGAATTATCATTCCCCCTTTGTTTAAACATTTAAGAGCTGTTCTTGCACAATCTGACCTTCTCTTTCCATCAACTATAATTACATCATATTTTTTATTGTCTTCAAAAATGGCATTAAAATATCCGTCCCCTTCATCTCGCCAACGCATATCAAGTTTTTCATGCTTAAATTCATTTTGCCACTTTTGAAACCAATTAATATTATCTTCAATACTTGTTACTTTTTTGGCGCGTTCTGCCCAAAACATAGAGGAGTAGCCGCATCCAAATTCAAATATTTCTTTTTCGCTATAATCAAATTGTGAAATATATTCAATAGCAGGATATGTGTACCAAGGTATAGGGTTGCCATCTTTATCAACACAAAGTTTTTCATCAATAGAGCGTTCTATTGCAAATTCTTTTTGCCACATTTCTATAAATTTTAAAAATTTTTCACTATACATTTTGGCTCCATAAACAAAAGGTGCGAAGTCGATTCGCACCTTGTACTAGATGGTTTTATTGTTAAATTTTTTTACCAGCTTTAACATAAGCAACAGCTGCGTGTTCTTCACAATATGTTTGACCTGTTCTTATGCGTTTTCCACAAAAACAAAAATCCTCATCTTTAGGATCACCCATTGGCCAACGGCATGTATGATTGTCTAGTTTAACCAAAGGGATATTTGTTTCTTCTACTACAGGAGTTGTGTTTTTTGTGTTTTCAGATATAGGAGAAACTGGTACTTCTTTTACAACTTTATTGCTTGTTTTTGTTGCTTTTTCAACTTTTTCAGCTTTTTGAGGTTTGCTTGCTTTCTTTTCAGCAGAATTTCCGCTAGATTTTTTAATAGGGGAAGGTCTAGCAGTTAGGCATAAACGATGTACCTTACCAATAATAGAGTTTTTGGTAACATTTAACACCTTTGCAATTTGGCCTGTTGTCATGCCTTTGTCCCACATTTTTTTTAATTCTTCAACAGCTTCGTCAGTCCATATCATTTTTTATACTCCAAAAAGAGGGGTGATTATTACAACAAACACAATAATCTATTTGGTTTTAAAATGCAAGTATAACGTTTTTTTAATTTTTACTTTTTAGAATGTTGCCAAGATAATAGTTTAGAGAGTGAGTAAATGTTAAAAAAAGTTTTTTTGATTTTATTTATATTGTTTTGGGCGTCAACTTCATTTGCTGGTGTTTCAGACTATGATAAATATTTCAAAGTTGATATGAATATGGAGATTCCCGATATTAAGGAGTTTATAAATAAATATATAAACAATAATTCTTTGTACGATAAGGGATATAAATCTCGTCTAGATATGGGTAATAAATTCAAAAAAGAATTTAGTAAAACTATTAAATTTTATGGTTTAAGTGAAGGACGACTAAAGAATAACTATGAAGATGATTTGTTAGAAGTTATTAGCTGGCTACCAAAAGAAACATATCAATATATAGGTCCTATGTTGCACGAAGTTCCTGGTATGTCTGAAAAAATATTAAATTTGCCAGGAATTAAAGAAACTAAAAATAAATTTCCAGAACGAGTGGCTGATAAAATGAAAGCAATAGAGGGTATAGAGAATATGTCGCCATCGTTATATTTTTTGCTTATGCCTGAAGTTTGGGGAGAAACAGAGCCTCAAGATAATGATACACCGGTAGAAGTGCCTGTAAAGAAGCCAAGAGTTAAAGTTGATTTACCTGATTTTTTGAAAGAAAAAATAGGCGTACCTGTTGAAACTCCTCCGCCTCCTAAAGCATCTATTAAGAAGAAAGCTCTAACAGGTATGAATTTTCGTACTATTTCACCAAGTTTAACCACACCTCTAACTACAAAAGATGCAAAGGCATTTTCTGATACCATAGATGAAATAATGCAATGGGGTACAAAAGATGATATGCGGATTTTTGCGGCTCTAATTACTGGAGAGTATTTACTTGATTTGTGGGAAATGGAGCAAGGAACCGCTTTAACACAAAATATGTTGAAAGATATTGTAAACCCATGTCAGCGTTTTGTCTTAAAAACACGTTTTGCAGGGCTTTATGTAGAATTTAAGAGCCTTCTTGCAAAGCATGGATATACGCCAGAAGAATGGGCTTACGTTGGAGATAAAACAATTAAAGCATTTCGAGTTGCATCATCGTCGCCATCCATTGCGTATGCGGTACGTTTTCATCGCAAAGGATACTATAATCATTACATAGATAGACTCCCTAAAAAGTGGCGAGATGAGATGTATGCCTCAGAAGCAGCGATAATTAAAATGTATGCAGCATTTAAAGAAGATGTAGAGGCTGTGCGCCCTCTACAAGATGAATTAAATAAAAAATTTGTGAAAATAAAAGGGGTTATGTTAACCGCTCCTGTAATATATTGACGATTTTTTAAAAAAAAGGTTGCAATTCCAATAAGTTTTATGTATAAACTCATTCAAAGTGTAATTTTATTAAAAAAAAGGTGGATAAATAATGGCTCGCGTAACAGTTGAAGACTGCATTGAAAAAATACCTAACCGCTATGAACTTCTTTTAGTAGCATCTCAACGTGCAAAAGATATTGCATCAGGTTCTCCTATAAAAGTAGAGCGTGATAACGATAAGAATTCTGTGGTAGCATTAAGAGAAATTGCTGAAAATAAAGCAGATATCGAAGATTTACAACGTTCACTTGTTATGGGATTACAAAAATACGTAGAAGTAGAAGAGCCTGAAGAAGAAGAATTAGAAATCTTGGCTGCAGAAAAAGAATTGGCAGAATTAGATGCTCAGTTTGATGGTGATACTATTTTAGATGCAGCTCTAGCAGAAAGTATGCAAATTGAAAATAGCCAAGGTGAAACTATCGATATTGAAACAGATGGAATGTCATTAGATGATGCTGATCTTGACGAAGATTTACTTGGTGTTGGAGATGATTTCTCTGATGATATGGATGATTTTGAAGAATAAAAGCATTTAATCGTTAAATTTTAATTTTTATAAAGCAAGGTGCTAACAAAGTATCTTGCTTTTTTTATTTTTACATACTATAATTAGTGGTTGTGTGAAAAGAGGTTATATGTTAAGACAATACGAATTAGTTGATTTAGTTAAGTCCTATGATCCAAATGCTAACGAAGAGGCATTAAATAGAGCATATGTTTTTGCAATGAAAAAACACGGTGCTCAATTACGAACATCAGGTGACCCATATTATTCCCATCCAATAGAAGTAGCTGGTATTCTTACAAAATTTCGCCTAGATTGTAATTCAATTATTGCTGGTTTATTGCACGACACAGTAGAAGATACTGATACAACAGTAGAGGAAATAAAAGAATTATTTGGAGCTCCAGTTGCAGCAATCGTAGATGGGGTTACCAAATTAGCTATTATCGAACAAAAATCAGGTTCAAGCAAACAAGCTGAAAATTTTAGAAAATTATTATTAGCAATGTCTGAAGATATAAGAGTTTTATTGATAAAACTAGCAGACCGTTTGCATAATATAAGAACACTACATTTTTGTTCAGATGAAAAAAGAAAAAGAATTGCAAAAGAAACATTAGATATATATGCTCCCCTTGCTGAGCGAATTGGTATGCAAGAAATAAAGACAGAGCTAGAAGATATTGCATTTAAAGAATTACATAAAGAAGCTCACGATTCGATTGTTGCAAGATTAAACTTTTTAAGAGAGCAAGGTAGTAACCTTGTTCCTAAAATTATAAATCAATTACAAAAAGATATGAAAGAAAATGGAGTTGAAGCTACAATTACAGGTAGAGAAAAAGCTCCATATTCAATTTGGCGTAAAATGCAGTTAAAAAATGCGTCATTTGAACAATTATCTGATATTATGGCCTTCCGTATTTGTGTTGATGATATTGGTGCATGCTACCAAGCTTTAGGAGCAATTCATAGCAAATATCATATGATACCTCGTCGTTTTAAAGATTATATATCAACACCAAAACCAAACGGCTATCAATCTATTCATACAGGTATTATTGGTCCTGAAAATACCCGCATTGAAATACAAATAAGAACTCATGAAATGCATGAGATAAATGAAAAAGGTGTGGCTGCGCACTGGGCTTATAAACAAGGACAAAAGGTTGCTGGTCGTAGTTTTAGATGGATTCGTGAGCTGCTAGAGATTTTGGAACAAGCTCAAAATCCAGATGAGTTTTTGGAAAACACAAAACTTGAAATGTATAATGATCAAGTTTTCTGTTTTACACCTAAAGGCGATTTAATAGGGCTACCATTTGGTTCGACACCTGTTGATTTTGCCTATGCTGTTCACTCAAGTGTTGGCGATAAGTGTGTTGGTGCTAAAATTAATGGAGAAATAAAACCTTTACGTAGTGTTCTGCAAAATGGTGACCAAGTCGAGGTATTAACATCAAAAGCTCAACATCCATCCACAGAGTGGGAACGTTTTGTTGTAACAGGTAAAGCAAAGGCAGCAATTAGAAGATATGTTCGTGCATGTAAACGCGAACAATTTTTATCTTTAGGTAAAGATATTCTTGAAAAATTATTTAAACAAGAAAATTTAGAGTTTAATGAAAAATCTATATATGGAACATTAACTCAATTTGATTGTGAAAGCCTTGATGATTTATATGCAAAAGTAGGAGAAGGTTTAGTTACAGGTTGGGATGTGTTACGCACCGTATACCCAGCATATAAACAATCCAAAATAACTCAAGTTGTAAACTCTATAAAATTATCTAAACCTCGTAAAAAGAAAAATACAGCACTAAAAATAGAAGGTTTAATAACTGGCATGGCGGTTCATTTTGCTGGTTGTTGTCATCCTATTCCTGGGGATAGAATTGTTGGTATAGTTACAACCGGAAAAGGCGTTGCAATTCACTCATTATCGTGTAAAGCGCTAGAAAAATATGCAGATGAGCCTGAGCGTTGGTTAGATATTTCTTGGGGTGAAGATGCTGAAACTGATAATCATACAGCTCGTATAAAAGTTATGATTAGCAATGAGCCAGGAGCTTTAGGAGAATTGTCAAATTTAATAGCTCGCCATAATGCTAACATAACAAACTTGAATATTGTCTATAGAACGATTAGTTATTTTGAGATATTAGTAGATGTTGATGTAAAGAATATGGATCATCTAAACGATATAATAGCCGGCTTAAAAGCATCAAAAGTTATTAGTTTTGTATCAAGAATATAGGAGGTAAAATGTCCCTAATAAAAAAGATGGGACTTGAACTTCAAAAAATATATAAAAAAATATTCTTAAAACTTTATTCTATAAAAGGTTCATCTAAAAGTATAGCAAAAGGATTCGCAACAGGAGTTGCTGTATCTTTTACACCTTTTGTAGGTTTTCATATATTGCTATCATTAATAATTACAAAACTAACCAAGCAAAATTCAATAGCCGCAACTTTGGGGACAATAGCTGGAAATCCTTGGACGTTTCCTTTTATATGGTATTTAACATTACATACAGGGCACTTTTTATTATCTTCAGATGCACCGCCACTTCCTATAGATTTTAAAGTGTTTTTCAGGAATTTATTTCATGCAGTTATATCTCTTGACTTTAATCTATTTATAAGTGATATTTGGCCTATATTTTTGCCGATGTTGGTTGGGTGCATTCCATACTACATTATAGTATGGTGGTTAGTATCTAAAATCATTGAAAAGTCACTGCCATCATCACAATATGAAGGAGAAAATAATGATATTAGGTCTAGGGTGTGATATAGTTCAAGTTTCACGTTTTGCTAAAGGTGAAAAATTTTTGCACCGATTTATTGAAAAATATTTTACAGACATAGAGCAAGATGAATTAAGTCATAAAATAAAATTTGAAGATATCAGTTCTTTAACCTTAGCTGTTGCAACTCGTTTTGCAGCAAAAGAAGCTGTATCTAAAGCTCTAGGTTCGGGTTTTCAAAAAGGAATAACCCTAAAAGATGTAGAAATAGTTCATAACAAACTCGGTAAGCCCGAAGTGAATTTGTATAACAATGCTTTAGCGAGAGCTTACTTTGTTTCTGATAATCAAGAATTTAAAATGCACTTAACATTATCTAATGAGCGAGAATATGTAAACGCCGTAGCTGTCATAGAGTGTATATAAAAAAATCGGGCTAATTTGCCCGATTTTAATTTTACTAGTCTAAATTAACCTTGACGGCACTTATACTTAGGTTCCTTTTTGTTAATAACATAAAGGCGACCTTTACGGCGAACAAGCTTACAACCTCTAACACGTGCCTTTTTAGACTTCAAAGAGCTATACAATTTCATTTTCTTATTCCTTACACAAAAGTTTATGCGAAACATAAGCTAAATGTTTTAATTTGTCAAATCATTTTTTCACTTGAATTACATTTATTTGACGTTATAATTCAAAAAACTAACAATATGGCAGATTTGAAATATGATAAAATTCATCAAAACACTAGTTTTTGTAGTATTTATGACATCATCAGCATTTGCAAATAATAATTATTTGGAAGATGTTAAAAATTTTGGATATGTTGCCGGAGAAGGGCTTGCTTGCGGAGCATCTCGTTATCCTTCATATGAACTTGTGGCAAGAGCCTTTCTTGTAAGTTCGGCTCGCTCCGATTCTGAGCAAGCAAAGGGTATGTATGAATATAACAATGCTAAAGCAACAGCATATATTAACAAAAGAAGTGATGGTTTGTTAAATTGCTCTGAAATAAATAGTCGTTTTGATAATCAAAAAATATTTAATGCCAAGCTATATAAAAATGGTACATTAAAAATGCCTGATGGAAAGGTTATAAAACCACGTCAAAAATATAATCCTAATTATTTATACAATCGTTCTGAAAACGAAAGAGAAAAATTAAATGTTTTTTATAATAAAATAATTGCAAAAAGACAAAAACAAGCTCAAAAAGAAGGAATTTATCAAAAAATAAGATATCAAGAAAGCAGAAGATAATATCAAACAATACACATTATAGTAAAGGAAAGAAATATGGCTTCATATCAATATATCTATGTTATGCAAAATTTAAGTAAAGTTTTTCCAGGCGGAAAAGAATTATTTAAAAATATCAGCTTATCATTTTTTCCAGGTGCCAAAATTGGTGTTTTGGGTGTAAATGGTGCCGGAAAATCAACATTATTAAAAATAATGGCAGGAGTTGATAAAGAATTTAATGGTGAAGCATGGGCGCAAGAAGGTGTAAAAATTGGATATTTAGAACAAGAGCCAAAACTAGATGCCTCTAAAACAGTTATGGAAAATGTTATGGATGGTTTAGGAGATACAGTTGCACTGCTCAAACGTTTTGAAGAAGTTTCTATGAAGTTTGCAGAACCAATGACAGATGATGAAATGAACGCATTAATAGAAGAGCAAGCATCTCTTCAAGAAAAAATAGATGCAGTCAATGGTTGGGATATAGAACGTACTGTTCAAATAGCTATGGATGCACTTCGTTGCCCTCCATCTGATGCTGATGTTACAAAATTATCAGGTGGTGAAAAAAGACGTGTTGCATTGTGCCGTTTACTTTTATCAAAACCTGATATGTTATTACTTGATGAGCCAACAAACCATTTAGATGCCGAGTCGGTTGCATGGTTGGAGCATCATTTAAGAGATTACAAAGGTACAATTGTAATGGTAACACACGACCGTTATTTCTTAGATAATGTTACGGGATGGATTCTAGAATTAGATAGAGGACAAGGTATTCCTTATGAAGGAAACTACACATCATGGCTTGAGCAAAAACAAAAACGTATAGAACAAGAAGCAAGAGAAGAAAGTGCTCGTCAAAAAACTTTAGCTAATGAGCTAGAGTGGATTAGAAAAAATCCTAAAGCAAGACAGGCAAAATCAAAAGCTCGTATTAATGCGTACGAAGAGTTGTTAGCTGAAAGCTCAAAAGAACAAATTACTCAAGCATATATTAATATTCCAATGACAGAACGTTTAGGTGATATGGTAATTGAAGCTAAAAATATTTCTAAAGCATATGGGGAAAAAGTTTTAATTGATGATTTATCATTTAAGATTCCAAAGGGAGCGATTGTCGGAATTATTGGTCCAAATGGTGCAGGTAAAACAACCTTATTTAGAATGATAACAGGTCAAGAAAAACCAGATTCTGGCGAGATAATTATTGGTCAAACAGTTGATTTAGGTTATGTTGACCAATCAAGAGATGAACTAGATGCTAACAAAAATATATGGGAAGAAATATCAGATGGTCTAGATATCATAGAGCTAGGTAAGAAACAAATGCCATCTCGTGCCTATGTTGGACAATTTAATTTCAAAGGAACAGATCAACAAAAGAAAATAGGGCAACTATCAGGCGGTGAAAGAAATCGTGTTCACCTAGCTAAAATGCTCAAAAAAGGTGCTAATGTTATTTTACTAGACGAGCCAACTAATGACCTTGATGTAGATACACTTCGTTCTTTAGAAGAGGGTATAATGAACTATCCAGGTTGTGTTTTAGTAACATCTCACGATAGATGGTTTTTAGACCGTTTAGCAACTCACATCCTAGCATATGAAGATGATGGTCATGTTGAGTGGTTTGAGGGTAATTTTGAGGATTATGAAAAAGATAAGATTCGCCGTCTTGGTGAAGATGCCTGTAATCCTCATCGCATAAGATATAAAAAACTTGAGCGTTAAAAAAAAGCAGGTTTAAAACCTGCTTTTTTATTAAATCGAGAAGTTTGAAATAATATCACCTCTATCAGAAGGTAGCTTAAAATACCAACCTTTAAATAACATACTATTTTCTTCTAATATGTTGATACCAGCCTCAGACATAAGTTTATTTCTATCAAGTCTAACATTCAACCAATATTCATTTTCGTTACTATAAAATGTTAAGTGATATATTATCCCATTAAATAATACGATATCAAAGGTACTTGTTTTTTTGTAATTATCAAATTTAAAATTAACAGAATGTTTTACATCAACAGCAGACAAATACCATAATTGATTAATAAAACTATCAATATGAGGTGTATGTTTATTTGTATCTTTTTCTAAAAAGTTTTCACCATCAAATCTACGATAAACATAGAATTTATCGCTTCTGATTTCTCTTATCTCTTTTTTATTAATTTTTAAAATAGGCATTTGTAGCCAATCTAAAACATTAGAAGATATATCAAAATTTCCACTTATTTGATATAAAAAATTATCATTGTTAAGCAAAGCATAATGGTGTTTGTTTTTTTCTTTTTTAGGGGCAATAACAGCCTTTTCTACAACTTTTCCTGTGTTGTCAATCGATTCAATAACAATGCAGTCTTTTTCTAAAAATTGTAGAGCATTTTTTTCTAAAGCATCAGCTCTATAGATAATAGTATTTCTAATCAATGTAACAAGTGTATTTATTTTCTTAAAAGAAACAAAATAATCATCAGCTTCTTTTACAAACCATAAATCTTCTTTTCTATTAATGCTAATTGTGTTTCCATCTGCAAATTTTAAATTAATAGAAGATATTTGTGGGTGATTACGAGTAATATCAAAAAAATAGTTTCCTCTAGATAATGCATGAATCCGTCCATTATTAAGATGGATGCCAAATAACATCAATGGAATAGTAAATAACAAAAGAAATAATCCGATTTTTATATGTTTAATCATTTTTCATAACCTCCTTAATTTTCTTTTGTTTTACTTTGTTCAAAATCATAAGAATAATGAAGAGTAAAATTATATATATAAAAGGAAAAACTAAAATTAAAACAAACGTTAGTCCCATAATTATTAATTGATAATCACTTGCAATTAAGGATTTAGTTTTATTAATCTGATCTTCAGTTTCATCGATAATCTGTTCAATTTCACTTAAATCACCAATATTCTTGACAGAAGCAAAACCTTGAGCATTTAATTTATCATAAAAAGTTTCTTTTTTTTGTTTATGCAATGTTAGTTTCTCTTTTAATTCATTCATAACAGTATCGTAACGTTGTTTTATTTGAGCTAAAACAGCATTACCTATACTAGAAGAATTTATCATAAAGTGTCTGTATCTTACACCTGTTTCATTATCACTATCTGTGGCATAATTCATAAGGCGCAAGAAAAATAGCATATTATCGCTAATTGGTACTAATTCATAAAAATAATTATTTTTTGTTTCTTCGGATATCGAAATATAATCTTTTAATAAATCGGTGTCATAAACAAAAAATACTTTTCCTTTTTTTATAGACAAAGGAGTAATAGATATTTCTTCTTTGGCTAAATCAATATAATTTGATGGGAAAAATCCTTCTGAAACAACTGCAATATCATTACCTTCAAATGATAAAACACTTGTTACATTATAACCATCAAAAACTTTAGTTTTAATTTTTCCCACTCCATATACTAAAATAGAGCGAATATCTTGTTTTATATCATCAAAAGAAACAAAACTAGCTCCATGTTTAATTTCATTACCATTGATATTGATAGTGATTTCACCGTCTGTAATAGGTTTTATCCCAAAATTATTCAAAAAATTGATAAAATGTTTTCCTGAATATAGGCTAAATCTCTCATGCTCACCAAATATCAATAAATTTCCGCCATTGAGAACATATTGTTCTAGAGCTAGTAAATTATCTGTAGAAACATGAGGAGGATTTATAATCAATACAGCGCTATATGTAGGAGGTAAAAAAATGGGGAGTTTGCTTAAAAAATCAACATCATAAAATTCAGTTAAAATTGTTTGAAAATATTTCATAGAAATCTTATCATCTTCATTAACAAAAACAGCAATTTTCTTTTTTTCTTTTCCAAAAGTTTTAATTAAACGCATAATATCAGCTTCAAGTAAATTTTGCCTTAAATTGCTAAGTCCTTTAATTAAATTATAATTTCCTTCGTTGTCTGATAGTTCTATTCCAATATATTTTTTATAACCAAGTTTATCTTCTTCAAAAGATATACCGCTTCTGATTAATCTTCTTTCCATTTCACCAAAAGGTTCAACATGAACAGTATTTACTCTAATTGCACCATTTGATTTTTTTTCAAATAATTTTAATATCTTTTCAGCAAATTCTGCAAAAACAGCATAGCTAGAGTTAGCTTCTTCTCGTGCGTTTTTAGATTCGTACAATGTAATGTCTAATCTTTTATTAATACCTTCTAATTGTTTTATGGTTTCATCTGTCAATGTAAATCTTTTTTCATCAGTAATATCAAATTGTTTATCCGAACTATAAGAAAAACCAATTACGCTAGAAACAAATATCAATATAACGATTCCTAAAAAAGCAACAAAATATACTTTTTCATTTGATGTTACAGATTTTCTGACATAGATACCTAAAAGGTTTATCCATAAAAATAAGGCTGTTCCTAAAATAAAATAAATTATATTATTTACACTAAGTATACCGCTCAAAAATGCAATGTAGTTGTCTTCAAAATTAAGAACTCTTAAAGATAGATTTCCAACAGCTGTAAATTCAGATTGAGTAATTACAAATAAAATAAAAATAGTCATAGCATAGCTTAATATATTGTTTTTATTAAATATAGAAATCATACAGCCAACTGCAGTAAATAATGCTCCACAAAAAAACAATCCAACATAGCCAGATATAACAACCCCAATATCTAATACCGAAAGTGTGTTTGAAAATAAAAATAAAAACAAAGAAGAGGTGGTAAGCAAAATAAAAAATACAAAGGAAGCAAAAAATTTTGCTAATATTAAGGTAAAATAAGAAATAGGTTGAGTAAGTAAAATCTCAATAGTTCCCGTTTTGATTTCTTCAGCCCAAGTACGCATAGTAATGCTCGGAATAATAAATGCCAATATTATTGGTTGCATAACAAAATAAGAGTTCATTATCTCAGATTCTCTTAAAAAGTAATCACCTAAATAAATGGCTGAAAATAAAGACAAAATGTAATATGCTCCAAATATTATATACGCATTAAGATTGTTAAAATTAGCCTTAAAATCTTTTAGAAATTGTACGAAAAATAATCTCATTTCTTGTCCTTTGCGTTTGCACTTAAAATACGAAAAGCTTCACTCAAATTATTTTTACATGATACTTTCTTAAACTCTTTAATACTCGTATCATTAATAACTTTTCCTTGAGAAAGCATAACAACTCTGTTTGCAATATCTGCATCTTCTAAAACATGTGTCGAAACCAATACTATGTTTTCTTTAGCATATTTTTTCATAAAAGTTCTAATATCATGTTTTTGATTTGGGTCTAAACCATCCGTTGGTTCATCTAAAATTAAAAATTTAGGTTTATGCAAAATAGCAGATGCAATTTCAACTCGTTTTTTATAACCTTTTGATAAATTCTCGATTCTCTCACCTAAAACATCAATAATTTGCATTTGTTTTGCGGCACTTATAATCGCTTCTTTTTTATCATTAATATTCCAAATTCCAGCAATCCATAAAAGAAAGTCATAAACATACATTTCACTATAAAGAACAGATAGTTCAGGAACATATCCAATATATGAAAGAGCTTTTATACGGTGGTCATTTATATCATTACCAAAAATACTAACTTTACCTATCGTTTGTGGTAAATAACCACACATGATTCGCATTAAAGTAGATTTACCGGCTCCATTTTCACCAATAAGAGCAATTATCTCTCCTTTTTTAAAACGAAGATTTACATTATTTAATGCAACTTTTTTCCCAAAGTTCTTTGAAATGTTTTCTATTTTAATCATTTTTTCTCTCAATAATATCAATACTATGATACTCTATAACAAAAAATGTTTAAAATTTTCACAATTTAATGTAAATATACTAAAACAATGATGACAAAAAATTATTTATGCCTTATAAATAAAGAAAATATGTAAATTAGGAGAATGACGTGGAAGAAAAATATTCTGCAGATGAAGAAAAGTCGATTCGAATTGGTATAGTAAGCCTTATTGCAATAATTATTATGGTATTCATGACAATATCGCATAATGCCTCTATCAAAAAAGAAGGTGATGGCAATACGTATAAAGTGTATGCTAGCTTTGGTCGAACAGACGGATTAAATGTAGGTGATGTCGTTAGAATGTCAGGAGTTTCTATTGGTAGGGTTATAGCATCTGAGTTAGATGCAGATTACAATTCTAAGCTAACATTTGAAATAGGTGATGAATATAAAATACCTGATGATAGTAGTGCATCAATAATAAGCTTTGGTTTAATTGGTGGTAAATATGTTGAGATAGATGTTGGTGGTTCTGAGGATTTTTTAAGGTCCGGAGATAGTATTAGCTATACTCAAGACGCTCTAGTTGTTGAAGAATTACTTGATAGAATAATATCAATGGGAAAATCAAAAAATAAACCAATAGATGATGATAGTGTTATAAACGATGACAAAGAAAATGATATTGATAATATAGAATATGAAAATACAAGTTTAGAAGAAAAGGGAGATAGCAATGAATAAAAAACCTGTTGAAACAATTATGGGATTAGTTGTACTTGCCGTTGCAAGCTTGTTTATGTTGTTTGCATATAAGGTATCAGATTTGCAAGTAGTAAAAGGCTATGAGATAAATGCTCGTTTTCTAAAAGTTGGAGGGCTAAATACTGGTGCAGATGTTATGGTAAATGGAGTTAAAGTAGGTACGGTCATTGCTCAAAGTTTAGATAAAGATGATTATATGGTTAATGTTAAAATGAGTATATCTCCAAAAATATCTTTACCTAAAGACAGTACTATTAGTGTTGCAGGTGATGGCCTAATGGGTGATAAGTTTATAAAAATAGAACCAGGTAAAGCAAAAGATAAATTATTGCCAGGTGATATGGCTAGTAATGTTAAAGATGCCAAATCTTTAGAGGATATGGTTGGTGAAATAATATTTATGGTGACTGATAATGAAGATAAGTAATAGCTTAAAATTAGGAATATCTGGTTTGATCTTAAGCTCAAGTCTTTCTATGGCTACAGAAATAGATACAAATTCTGCTCTTATGCAGGCGATGGATAAAGTTACAGGAAGGGTAAATAAAATTACTGTTCCTGTTAACTCAAAAGTATCATACGGTGATTTTTCATTTGTATTACGTTCTTGTAAAAAACGTCCTGCAGAAGAAACTCCAGAAAACTTTGCTTTTGTAGATGTTGCAGATAAAAGTTTTGGAGAGGAAGAATATAATATTTTTAGAGGTTGGATGTTATCTTCAGCTCCTGGTGTTAACGCAATAGAACATCCGATATATGATGTTTGGTTGTTAGAATGTGTGGATTCTGATATATCAAATGCTGTATTTCTAACAAAAGAAGAGTTAAATGTTAGAGATAATTTACCAAGTAAAGATATTATTCAGGCTCAAAAAGATGATATAAATATTCATGAAAGTGGTGAAAATATTCAAGAGTTAAAAGCAAAAGAGCCAAAAGCTATTCATATTGAAAATTTTATTCAAAAAGATAGGGATATTGAAAAAAATATAAAAATACCAACAGATGAGGTGAATATTTCTAAAGAAGAAATGCCTGAGAATTTATTAGCCCAAACAATAGGCGAAAATAAAGAAGATACAGAAACAAATGATGAATTATCTAAGGCTATAGATGAAGAAATCAAAAAAATAAACGAAGATTAAAAGCTAAAAATATAAATACATACAGATAATATTGCATATATAATAGATATAGAAAACAATATATTTTGTTTTGGTTTATTTGAAGCAAACAATTTTCCAATAAATAAAGCTTCAGGTAATAATAATAGGATAAATAATCTATAGTCAGATGAGCATATATAAGGATAATCTAAAGCATATTTTATTGCATAAATCCATGAGCATAAATATGTTATTGCAAAAAATATCCATAATGCCTTACAGGCTATATTCTTTCTCATAAATATATAAACCATACCAATAAATGCACAAACTTTTAATGATAAACTTAAAATATAAAGAATAAATGATGGGATATATATTGATTTATTTAATATACTAAAATTCCATTCCCCAAAAAGCTCTGTTTTAATGATTGCTAAAATCATATTTGCATCAACATCATATGGCGCATTCATAAAAGGAGAAAATAGTTTAGAAAAATCACCGATTCTATCTGTAAGCGATAGATATTTAAAATTTTGCCCCATAGGAGATGTGTCAGGAACATTATAGAACTGCATATCAAATAGAATGTGGTTTCGCATAATCCATAATAAGGCAACAGGAACAGCAATAATTACAAACAAAGCTATCCCTCTAAGTACTAATTCTTTGTTTTTTTCTGTTGTTAATTTATATAAAAATACCCATGAAATAGCAGGAGCTAGCAGTAAAATAGACAATTTTGTTAATGTTCCAAGTCCAAGCCCTAGTGCAACCAGTATAATATAAATTAGTTTGTTTGTATAATACCATTTAATCAAGAAATAAGTTGTAAACACACTCCAAAATAATACTGGAACATCATCAGAAATATACCCCGTAAATAAGATAAATGTTGGGTTAAATATAAGTAGTATAAAAATAGCTTTATATGTAACGCCTCTAAACTTTAATAGATATAAAATTTTAGCAATTAAAACAGAAGTGATAGTAACATAAAATAACGAGAAGTATTGTAAGCTCTCAATGGATATTGTTTGAGATTTCCATAATAAGGTGCTAAACCTTAAAAAGTACTCCATAAGAATAAAGTGTAGTGGTTGATGAAAGAAATAGTACATATACCACGGATCAAAATTTTTCCAGTTGATGCCGTTCTCTGCAATTTTTTTCATATAATAAAGCGTTCCGCTTAGGTCATGTTGTCTAAAGTCTATATCTGTATGCACAATGTAAAACAAGTGCACCAAAAAAGATATAAATATAGCATAAAAAGTAAAGTGATGAACATTTTTATTATCATTAAATGCGGTATATATAATTTGCAAAATTTGAATAATTAATAAGAATTGATTACTAACAGAAAAATAAGCATTTAATACCAAAAAAATAATTGATATTAAAAATATAAAAAATCTATCAATATATTTTTTTTGCAAAAGTATAATAAATAAAGATATTGCAATATAATTTATTTGATAGTTGTTTATATTAAAATTATAAAAAAACATGCCTGCCGTTATAAAAAACAGCAGACATGTTCCTAAAACAAATAATATTGGGTGTTTCAATAATAAATTAAACACAAATCAAATCCTATTAAATGTCATCAGTAGAGCAAGCTGTACCGATTCTGCATTTGTGATATACTTTTGCTCTTCTATAGCCTGTTAAACCTTTATATTCCATTGTTTGAATATATATATTATTAACAGTAATAGTAAATCCAAGTACAGCAACATTTCCAGAGTTATCTAAAGCATACACTTTTATACGGTGGCTACCTGCATCATCAAGAGTTGGATGACCTGTAAATGTATGAGTTTTTTCATCATACTTTAACCATGTTGGAAGTCCAGCATCATCAAGAGAGCCTGCAACAGTCTTGTATTCGCCATCCCAATTTACTTGTTCAAATACTTCATCTGGAATTTTAATACTAACATCAGTGCCAACACCTGTAACAACATCAGGTACTAAAACTTGTGATGAAATATCAACAGGAGGCTTTTTATTAGACAATGGTGCATTTTCTTTTGGTGATGCTACAAAAATACCTTCTTTCCAATTATCTAAAGTTTCTCTAATTTTGATTGCAATTTTAGAAGGATTCTCAGAAAGCAATTCCATTGGAATAGTGTCCATGCCTACACTAGCATACAATCTACCAATAGATTCTTGAACATCAATATAAGATAAGAAAGCATTAGCTTCATCAATTATTGCTCTAGCCGATTCTAGGTGGCTAATAGCTTTATCAGCACCTTCTTTATCTGTGATATCTTCTGCAATATCTTCAGATGTTGTAGCAACACCTAAATCTAGGTAATAATCTTCAACAGAAGCTTGGTATAAAGCCCATGCTAAATATACTTGGTTAAGTACAATATTAGTCATACGTTGACGAGCAAGGGAATTATATGTAGCTTCATTTTGATAACGTATATCCTCAAAAACATTCATAGATAAATCATTCGATTCCTTTGACCATTTACGATTATAGTAATTAGGGTCTTGGCGATAATCGCTATTATCAATTTCTTCCATGTCTTTTATAACTAATTCTAATTCTTCTTTTGTCGTAATAGTGTCAAAAGAACGCAATTCTGGACGATTCGTCAAAGCTAGCCATTCAAGTTGCTGTAATTTTGCTCTCATAGAAGGAACAGGGAAATTTCCATATTCAGCACCTGCTAATTTTATTTCAGTAGATGGATACATTCCAAGCAAGCCTGCAAATTCAGCTTGAGCTGTGTCAAATTTTTTCCTCAAATCAGCAAGCTCTCTAATGCTTTCTAAATATTTACGTTTTTTAAGCAATAAACTTGTAGAAGGAGTCTTGCCTGCTTTAATTAACTCGTTAGAACGAGAACTTAATTCATCAACCACTCTAACAAGGTATTCGTTCATATCATCTATAACAGGGATAATACGTTGAGCACTTAATGCTTTCCAATACAAAGTGCGAGCCTCTAACATAATGTTGTTTATAACTTTTCTGCTTTGTTCTTCAGCAACAATATCTTGAGCAACGGCATTTTGATAATAAAGAGAAGATAAGTCTAGTAAGTTCCAAGACACTTTCAAATCAGCTGGTACAGCATCTGAATAAGAAGCATTTTCATAACCTAGATTTTCTGCCATTGTTGGTAAAACAGAAGGAGATATATTTGTTTTTATAAGGTTTTCCTGATAGCTGGCCAATCTTCTAGTGTAATTGTATTTGAGAGCTAAAGCCATAGCCATATACATATCAACAGGTTTAGTAATTTTTGATGGAGTACCTATATACATATTTTGCATGTCTACATCAGCCCTAACAGCTCTATCCCAGTCTGAGTAATATGCAGACATAACAGGAGCTTCTGTAGATTGTTCATAAGTCGTAGTAGAGCAAGCTGTAATAATACTAACTAATCCACTAATAAAATAAATATACCTTTTCATAAAAGTTTCCCTCTAATATTATCCTTTAACTAAATGTCTACACTATTTTTTTTTTAATTGATAGTATTTTATTTGATTTTATACAACTTTAATGTAAAATAACATATAATGAAATAAAATTTTGGTGGGAATGTGATGTTTGATATATTTTATACACTATTTAGATATAAGGATAAAGCACAAAACGAAGAGTTAGGTTATTATCCAGAAAAGGTTGATGTAAAAGCTTTTCCAGAAAGAAGATATTTGTGGACATCACGTTTTTTTGTTGTGATATCCTGTCTTAGTTTGTGTGTTAGTATGATTCTCGCAAGTGTGTTATGTATAATGATACCTAAGAAGAAATCTTATATTATGCCTCTGCAAATAGATTACAAACGTTATCAAGTAACAAGAATGGAGTATTCAGAATACGAAGCATATGCAGGTAATCTTGTGACAGAAAGTGTTTTAAATGATTATATTATAAAAAGATATACAATAGGCGATTCGTTTGAGGAACTTACACATAGGTATAGTGATAATGAATTTCTTAAATTAGCAACAAGTGACGACGTGTGGGGAGAGTTTGAGCAAACCGAACGACCATACTTTGAGGCAATGCAAAGACAAGGTGTTCGTCGTAAAGTAGAGGTAGAAAATAGTTACCCTGTATCATTTAATTTTTGGCAAGTGCGATTTAATACAATAGATACAATACCAGGAAAAGAAAAACCATTAATAAGTAAATGGCTAGCATCCATAAGAATGACTTTTAATTTTTCAAGATATGAGGATAAAGATTTAGGATTAAAAAATCCATATGGTACTAATATTGTTACATATAATTTGTCATATCTCGGAAATAACATCAAAAGTGTAAGAAAATAAAGTAAATGCTAAAAAAATAATAAATTATTTACCATTTATTGAGTAAATAGTATATAGTTTAATATTGATTAAATAATTTAAATTTAAGGGTTTAGAGATATGAATAAAAGTGCTTTAGAAGTTTTTGACAACACATTAGTGCCGATGGTTGTTGAACAAACATCAAGAGGAGAACGTTCTTTTGATATTTTTTCAAGATTATTAAAAGAGCGTATAATATTTTTAACAGGCGAAGTAAATGATGCCGTTTCAGCACTGGTGTGTGCACAACTTTTATTTTTAGAATCAGAAAATCCTAAAAAAGATATTTATCTATACATCAATTCACCTGGAGGCGTTGTAACCTCTGGGCTTGCTATGTATGATACAATGAAATATATTTCATGTGATGTCTCAACATTGTGTATTGGTCAAGCTTGTTCTATGGGGTCATTCTTATTAGCAGGCGGTACAAAAGGCAAACGTTATTCTCTGCCAAATTCACGCATCATGATACATCAACCATCGGGTGGAGCAAGAGGCATGGCATCAGATATTGAAATTCAAGCAAGAGAGATTCTTGAGTTGAAAAAAAGATTAAATAAAATTTATGCTGAAAATACAGGAAATAAACTATCTGTTATAGAAAAGGCAATGGATAGAGATAACTTTATGAATCCAGAAGAAGCTAAAGAATTTGGATTAATAGATCATATTGTAAAAAATCGTTTAGAAATAATTAAGTAGGAATAAAATATGAGTGATACAGAAGATAAAGTTTTGCATTGTTCTTTCTGTGGAAAGAGTCAAAATGAAGTAAAAAAATTAATCGCAGGTCGTGGAGTTTACATCTGTGATGAGTGTATAGATGTATGTATAAATATTGTTTCACAAGAAATAAAAGAAGAGCGCAAAAATGAAGAAAAAAACATTCAAGAGCACCTTCCTACACCATCAAAAATTAAAGAATTTTTAGACCAATACGTAATAGGTCAAGAACATGCTAAGCGAGTTTTATCGGTAGCTGTTTATAACCACTATAAGCGTTTAAATAATAAATTAAAAAATCCAGATGTTGAAATATCAAAATCAAATGTAATTTTAATTGGTTCAACAGGGTCAGGAAAAACATTATTGGCACAAACATTGGCTAAAGTTCTAGATGTTCCATTTGCAATCGCAGATGCGACAACTTTAACAGAAGCTGGATATGTGGGTGAAGATGTTGAAAATATTGTATTAAAATTAGTACAAGCTGCTAACTATGATATAGAAAAAGCAGAGCGTGGTATTGTTTATATTGATGAAATCGATAAAATTACTCGTAAAACAGATGGTCCATCAATTACTCGTGATGTATCAGGTGAGGGGGTTCAACAAGCTCTATTAAAAATTATAGAAGGAACAGTTGCCAATATCCCTCCTCAAGGGGGACGTAAACATCCTCAACAAGAATTTTTACATGTTGATACAACTAATATTTTATTTATTTGCGGTGGTGCATTCGCTGGAATTGAAAAAATTATAGGACGTCGTGGTCAAGAAGCTTCAATCGGATTCGGTGCTCAAATTAAAGATACTGAAGAAAAAACTTTAGGAGAAATCTATAAACAAGTTCAACCAGAAGATTTATTAAAATATGGTCTAATACCTGAATTTGTTGGTCGTCTTCCAGTTATTACCGCTCTTGATGACCTAAATGAAGAGGCTTTAGTTAAAGTTTTAACTGAACCTAAAAATGCCTTAATTAAGCAATATGAAATATTATTTGGTATGGAAGACGTTAAATTGTCAATCACTAATGATGCTCTTATTGCAATCGCTAAAAAGGCAATTGAAAGAAAAACAGGTGCTCGTGGACTTAGAGCTATTATGGAAGAAAATTTACTAGATTTAATGTATGATATTCCAGATAAAAAAGATATTACAGAAATCGTGGTAGATGCAAAAGTTATAAATGAAGGCAAGGCGCCAACGTTTATTCGTAAACGTCATAAGAAAAGCGCTTAAAAGAAAATAAAAAGGTAGCAACTAGCTACCTTTTATTTTTTTATAATAACATAAAATATCTCATTATTCCAAAACTAAGCTCTTTAAGTATAACCTCACAATACTTCGGAACTTGCTTTATTTGATTAACAAGAAGCTCAAAATTATCATCTAAATCGTTTGACGCCATTTGCTATCCTTAATATTGTAAAACTAGCAACTTGCTCGGAAGGTAAATCCGTCGTTTTGCATTCTCTTTCCGTTTGGTATAATAAAGAAAGTGCGTTTAATATTCTACTCTTATTCCATATTTTTAGTTGAGAAATGAAGGCATTTTTTCTAAAAAACATTAAAGGGGGCTTTAATGAAAAAACAACTTTATCGGCGCTTTCTCCTTTTTCCATTTTAACAACACAATCAAGCAGTTTCAAAAAATGATAACTAATAGACCTTACAATACTAACAGGATTTTCTCCTTCAAAAATTAATCTATTATATGACGCTATAGCTTTATCAACCATTCCTTGTGCAATAAAATAATTCAAATCTTCTTGAGAAGATGCAGATGTATCGCTTATAACAGTTAAAACATCTTCCACTCTAATTGTTTTATTACTTCCCATATAAGTTATTAGTTTATCAAGTTCATTATTGCTAATTTTTCTATCGTTAGATAGTCGAGAACATAAAATCTGAAAAGCTGTATTATCTATACTAAAACCATTTTGCGATATAAATTTATTTGCAACTTGAGAGATGTCTTCGTCTCTATCATCATAACAGCCTATACCATATAAACAATCTTCATCTTTTGCCATAATGGCTAAAGAATCTTTTGTTTTTAAGCTAGATGATGTAATAACTAGCAAACTATCAGAAGAAGAATTATCAAGTAATTCTTTTAGTTGTTTGGTAAGCAAATTGGTAGCATCTTTTATAACAACAACTCTTCTTCCACCCATTAAAGATTGTGCATTAAATTCGGCATATAAACAGCCAATATCAGAAGTAATATCACCCATTTCTAAATAACTAACATGAAACGCATCATATATATCAGGAGATATTGACTTGATAAATTGTTGCGAAAGTGTAGAAACCATTCCTTCGTTGCTACCATATACAACAACACCTCTAATTTTTTGAGGTAAAGATTTTAATATTCCATCTACTTGTTCCGGTTTAATATTCATCCGGATTTCCTCGTTTTGTTTGTAATGAGTGGAAATATGCACCCAATCTTAATGAGATGTCATTTGCAATAATTTTAGCTGCATTTTTTTCATTTTTCTTTTGAGCAAACGTTGTTGAATATGGGTCTCTTAAAATGTCATAACCTAAATAAGCAACACTATTTCCATTAATCAAAGTTTTGTGCTCATTGTTTTTTAGAACATACGTTACTTTATAAATAACTTTTTTACGAGTTGCTGTAATATCATTTCTTAGGGCTTGGTCAATCTCTTCTTTATTAATTTGAGTAACACTTAAAATATATTTAGGGGATTTGGGTTCACCTTTGGGGGTGAGTTTATCAAGCAAATCGTTACGAATTAATTGTCCAATTCTGTCTTGAATAAGATCAATTTTAACACTTGCCATTTCTTCTTTAATTCCAGTATCAAACTCACTATCATAATACCATTCACTACTAGATTTTTTTTCAACATAAAGTGGTTCAAATCCACATCCAGAAATGAACACACAAAGCACTAAAAGTGCAATATTTTTTCTACTATACAACAATGTTTACAATCCTATTTGGTATAACAATTACTTTTTTAGGTTTAATTTTGGTAAGTTTTTCTGCGATATTATCTAAAGATTTAGCAATTTTAACCACCTCATCATTATCTAAATCACGTTCAACTTCAATTACCCCACGCACTTTGCCATTAATTTGAATAGCAATCGTTGCAGAATTTTCTTTAGCAAGTTCTATATCACCACTAGGCCAATTCTCGTTCATAATAAGAGTATTATAACCTAACCTTGCCCACATTTCATCTGCTAAATGTGGTGCAAAAGGTGACATCAGTTTTAAAAGTACCTCATAACATATTTGAGGGATTTCTTTTAATTTCGCTAAATAATTTACATAAGTCATTAATAAAGAAATAGCCACATTAAACTTCAACTGTTCGATTCCTTTACTAATACTTATAATAGTCTTATGCATAATTTGCAAATCTTTTCTGCTAGGAGTAACAGGAGTAATTTTGTTAAATAATCCAAAAACTTTACCAACAAATTTATGTGCTCCATTTAGACTATCTTCAGACCATTTTACATTTTGATTAAATGGCCCAATAAACATCATATATATCCTAAAAGCATCTATTCCATATGCGTCAATCATTTCATTAATATTAATTATATCATCTGAATATATTGATGTTTTTCTATTATTTACATCTAGCGTATCGCTTCCATTCATTTTCTTATGGCGAGTAATTACATCCAAACCAATATAAAAACGTACATCATTTATATTCAATTTAACATCATTGTACAAAAAGTTTGCTAGTGTATAATTCCTCTTTTTCTCAATAGCCGTTTCTGTTTTATATACCCCCTCATCAAACCATATTTTATGCCACTTATTTTCAACAGTTTTGAAGTTGTATCTATCTTCTAAATCCCAATCTTTTTTCCATTCTTCAAAACTTTCTTTTCCATTATATCTGGCACTAACTACCATTTTGGAAATCCCCATCACTTAATTTTAATCAAATGTTTGCCAATAACTTATCATATCGAAAAAAAAATACAATGATTTTAAATGTTTTATTTATTTTACTGATTTAATTTTTGGGAACAGCCACAATGTATCTTCCAAATTCTTCAATGTTAAAGTTGTAAAGGAAATATCTATTATTTTTTGTGGTGATATAAATACAATCATTTGAAATTTTTTCTGTGTTAAGGCCATCCTCAAAACGATAATGCAAAAAACCAGCTGATTCTAGATATGCTTGCGGATAGTTTCTCCATACACTATGGCGAATATAATCATTCACAGGAATTTTTTGATGCCACAAAACTCTCGGGTAAATAGTATGGCCATCTGTTATTATAATATTATATTTTTTTACTTCTCTTTTACTATTGGCAAATACTAAAGCCTCTTCTAAACCAATAGAAAATTCTTGTTCAGCAAGTTTGTTATAATTGTTAAAATATTCATAGCAAAAAAGTATAAAACTACAAAGATATATAGCTATAATAGAGGTAATTATTATCTTTTTCTTGAAAAAAGTAATCCCTAAAACAATTAACCAAACTAGAGGGAAATATAAAAAATTAAGTCTTGTTGGTGATGGATATATTCCTATTCCATAAATTATTCCAATAATAAGCCATAATACCATCGGTAAATTATAAGCAATTTTTTTATTTTTTAATTCATAATATAATTTTTGTATCAAAGATATTACCCCTAATATCATAAATAATAAGGAAAACGGATAGAATAGACCAAATTTAGTGATATAACTATAAATAAAAAAATCTGTTTGCTCTATATATATACTATAAAGGGCTGCCAATTTAATTGGTAAATTATCATATCCCCATTCACTACTGCGCCAATATAAAAGTTTGGGTACGGATATATATGTACCTCTAATTTCATCAATGTAGCCATAATTAACCAGTAAAAGCAACAAAAGAGGTATATTCAAAATGATAAATAAACATCCACTTCCTAAAATATGTAAAAAATTACTTTTATTGATATACCACAAATATCCCATAGAAAATAATGCGATAAAAAAAATAGGAACCCATGTTATAGCATAAGAGTATAAAGCAATACTATAAAACAAAACACTTAAATATAAATACTTTATCTTTTTTAATGCTTTTAAATAAAAGTAAAAACCTGTTAACATACCAAAGGTACAAGCAGAACTTTCTAATCCCCAACGAGATTGAACAATATGCCAAGGAATAATGGCTATAATAAGAAAACCAATAAGAGCAGTTTTTTTATTATAGCATATCTTAAGTGAACGATAAAAAATATAACAACTTAACACTCCAAGTATAGCTTGAGGTAGTCTTAATACCCATGTTTTAGCATCTAAAAAATAAAAAAATACTCTCAAAAGATATGAATAAAAGACATTCATTCCACTTCCCCAAGAAATGAAATAAATCGGATTAGTATACCCCCAACTATCTATTCCATATTTTGACATTGACCAAGCTTCATAACCAGCAAATGCTTCGTCTTGATTTATTCCACCTGGTATAGAGCCTAAATAAACAAAGCGAGAAATAAAAACGGTAATCAAAATTACCCAAAATAAAATATCTGCGACATTAAACTTTTTACTCATCATAGCCCCATCATACGTTCTATAGCGTCTTCATTAGCAATAATTTTATCATAAAATTTTTCTAAAAACCAATCAATATCTTCACCTTCATCCACAATCATTTGATAAAATCTTTTTCTATATTCGATAACCATACTAACATTTGATATTTCAACATCAACAGCTTGAATTTTATCTCTATTGTTTCTAATTAATTTAAATTTAACAGGTATTCTATCAACTTCTAAACCTTCAACAAGTTCGCCAACATCAACAGAGCATGTAACTGTTGTATAGCGTTCAAACTCGGAAACATTATCTATTGTAAAATCAACATTATCAGTATTAAATTTAAGATTAATTTGTTTGTAAAGACTTAAAACATATCTCGTAAATAAAGAACTATATCTTCTTTTTTGTTCTTTATTCATTTTTCTAAAATATTTTCCAATAACAAATTTAGAAATATAATCAAGGTTAACATCCTCTAACATCATTTTATCTAATTTGGCATGCTTCTCAACAATATTGCTCATTCCTAAAATGTTGATTAATTCTTGCCCTTTGTCATTCGCCCAAATTTTCGCTTCTTGACGAGTTATAGATACATTTTGAGCATTTGTAATTCCAGAAAAAAGTAACAATACCAAAAGTAAAATATTAAAAAGTTTATTCATTTTGTCCTCAACAATAAGTTCCATGCAGTAATTATACATAGCACAAATAAAAAAATAATTAATTATTTTAATTCAACCAAATATTCAAATGAAGTTTTTTTATAAAGAGTGTTGATTATACTAGGAATAAAAACTTGAGAATATTTTGTCTCTCCATAAGTTCTCAAAGCTTTTAAGTCTACATAGTTTTTCATATAAACAAATTTGGGTTTTTGAGTTAATATCAAATTATTTACATCAACAAGATTTTTTATACTAAATTCTTGTTCCATAACAGGGATAAGCATATCAAGACCAAACCAGTAATAACTAGCATCTTTTCTGTATATATTAAAATTTTTATCATATCCGTTCATTAATAAATCATTAGGTGATGAGTTTTCGTGAACATATTTTGCTAATTGATAGTGCTTAAAACTATCGTGTTTTTCCGATGTTCTTGAAATAGTGTTAAAAATTAAACCTAAATTTAAAAATAAACCAATAACCAACAAAATGCTTATAATTTTATATTTTCCTACAATATCCGAAACAGCTCCCGAAACAACAAGCCCTAACAAAATAGCAAGTAAGGTGTAATAGTTAGGGTGTGGTGCAAAATAAAATCCACGCATTAAAAATTCTGCTACATATAAGATAGATACAATTTTAAAGTAAATATTTTTCTTTTTATAAAAATATAACACAACAAATATCCCAAACAAATAAATTGTTGAAAATATATTTTGATACCAAAAAGCGCCTCTTTCAAAATAATATACAAGAGCTTGGTTAAATCTAAAATTAAGCGAAAAGTATTCAATTCCGGCACCATTTAAGATTATATATGTGAAAAAAAGACAAACTAAAGCAATAGGTGGTATTGCAGAAACTATAACATTTTTTAACTTTATTTTTTTTGTAATAATTTGCCAAAGTATAATTAATTCAATAACAATTAAAATTAGGCCAATTTTTTGCAAAAATAAAAGAGATACCGCGAAAGATGTAAAGCTTATCACTAAATTTAAAAGTTTTTTATTTTCAATATAACTAAACCAATAGTATATTCCTAATAAAAAGAATAAATTCATATAATTGTCAGGTCTAAATTGATAAAAATTATAAGCAGTTATAATGTTGCAAAGATAAAAGGAAATTCCAACCAAACCACCACTTTTACTAGTAAAGAACAAAGATATTTTATACATGTATAATAATGTTACGATTGATACTAAAAAACTAATACCTCTTACAACATAAAATACAATAACATCATTATAAAAAAACTTTACAATAGGTGCAAAAATATACCAAATCAATGGGTGGTGATGCTCAAAAAAATCTCTATATGGAAATAATCCTTCACTAACAAGCCAAGAGGCATGCAAATGTTCAAACTCATCTACGATTTGAAATCCAGAAAATATAAGGCCATACAATATAACTAGTAATGCCACAACAATAAAAAGCTTTAACGCATGAATAAAAGCGTTTTCATCAAAATCAATTAATTGTTTTTTTATAAAATTCTTCATAAATATGCCAAATCAAATAAATAGAGATAAAGCGGTTTTTAAGCCGCTTTTTTCTCTTCATGATAGTCAGATTCTGTGTTTACAGACCAAACCTCTTCTCTGTTACTTATTTTTCCTAAAATCAAGTCGACAGTTTTCATCGCAGCAAGTGTTGAGTGGTCCATATTATTATATCTATGCATACCATTTCTACCTACTAAATACAAATTCTCAATTTCATTAACATAGTTTTTAACTTCATCAAATTTGTCATAAGTGCCAAAATATGCCGGATATGCTTTTTTTACCTTATGAGTATATGCGTCAACAACGTCATTTTTATCAAAAATTCCAATTTTGTCTGCTTCATCAACGGCAAATTGAATGAATTCATCATCCTTATCAGTCCAAATTTTATCATTTTCATTACAGAAATATTCTAGACCAATCCATACCTTATTTTCAAAATCATCAACTAAATAAGGGCTCCAGTTATTAAATACTTGAACTCTTCCAAGTTTTACTTCTCTTTCTTGTACATAAATCCATGTATCAGGAACAATATTATTTATAGTTTTTATAGGTGTTGTATTTTTTAGTTTTAACTTATCTAATAAAACTCCAACAACTCTAAAATCACGATACATTAATCCACTAGCTACTTCTGTGATATTACTTGGAACATCATTCATTGCTTCAACCAAGTCTTTAACAGGCATGGTAGAAACAAAAATATCACCTTCGTAAACTTTTTTATTTCCCTTACTATCTGTTGTTTCAATAGCTACAATTCTGTTATCTTTTTTAATTACACGTGTAACTTTTTCATTAAATATAATTTCTCCACCTTTTTTTACAACAAGATCAGCCACACTTTGCCACATATGACCAGGGCCAAATTTAGGATAAAAGAAACTTTCAATAAAACTAGTCTCCACAGCGCCACCTTTTTTACCTGTTAGGCTCTTAAACATTTGCTTTATAACTTTTAAAATTGAGATTCCTTTAATTCTTTGCGCACCCCATTCTGCAGATATTTTATTACAATCTATACCCCATAATTTTTCAGTATAATCCTTAAAGAATGTAAGATATAATTCTCTACCAAACCTATTAATCATAAAATCTTCTAACGATTTTTCATCTTTTATAGGGAATACAAGGGCTTTCATATAAGAACACCCAATTTTAAACATTCTCCATAGGCCTAGCCCCTTTATTGTGTCCATGTTTAGGCTTACAGGATAATTAAAGAAAGTCTTTAAATAATAGATTCTAGATAGCCTATTTCTTTTAAGCATAACTTTATCTGTTTTTTCAGGGTCGGGAGCTTTACTTTTTTTAGATAACTCAACAACTCTATCAAGTATTATATCATCTTTTGATGGTTTGCCCTGTAAAGGTAAAATATCTAACCACCAATTCATAACTCTTTCAGATTTAGAAAAGAAACGATGTCCACCCATATCTATTTTATTGTTCTTATAATCAAGGGTGGCACTAATTCCACCAACAAAATCATTTTCTTCTATGATAATAGGTTTAATATCTGATTGTTCCAATAATTCGTAAGCAGTTGTCAATCCCGCAGGGCCGGCACCAATAATAATCGCTTTCTTGTTCATAAAATCCTCTCTTCCTAATAAAGTTATGCAAACAAATTAACAGATAATATATTTTTTTCAATATTGATATTTTAGGGTGTTAATACTTGAGAGTATAAAAAAAGAGTGGCTAGGCCACTCTTTTTTTAGATTGCAAGTTTATTTTTTCATAACTTGAACACCTGGAAGTTCTTTTCCTTCCATCCATTCTAAGAAAGCCCCACCTGCTGTTGAGATGTATGTAAACTTAGAAGCAACACCAGCGTTCTCTAAAGCTGAAACAGTATCACCGCCACCTGCAACAGATGTTAATTTTCCTTCTTGAGTTAATTTTGCAGCATATTGAGCAACAGCATTTGTCGCAGTATCAAAAGGCTTCATTTCAAATACGCCCAAAGGTCCATTCCAAACCAATGTTTTGCATTCATCAAGTTTGGCATTGATTACTTCAATAGTTTTTGCGCCAACATCAAGTAAGCTCCAACCTTCTGCAGGTATATCGCTAAGTTCAACTGTTTTGTGTTCAGCCATTGGTTTGAATTCTTTAGATACAACAACATCTTTAGGTAATACAATTTCGCATCCATTAGCTTTAGCTGTAGCCATAATTTCTTTTGCAGTATCTAACATGTCCATTTGAACCAAAGAATTTGCTTCATTAACAGTATCAATGCCACTTGCTTTCATAAAGGTGTGAGCCATACCGCCAGAAATAACCAATTTATCAACTTTTTTAACTAAATTGTTCAATAAATCCAACTTTGTTGAAACTTTTGAACCACCAACAATAGCAATAAGTGGACGAACAGGGTTGTTTAATCCTGTTGATAATGCGTTAACTTCTTCAGCCATTAATAGTCCCATAGAAGATGGACGTTCTTTAACAGCGGCAACCATTGAGGCATGTGCTCTATGAGCTGTAGAAAAAGCGTCAGATACATAAACATCGCAAACTTTAACTAATTCTTTTGCAAAAGCTTCGTCACCTTTCTTTTCTTCGTTATAGAAACGTAAGTTTTCTAAAAGTAAAACTTCGTCATTTGCCATGTTTTTAACAGCAACTTCTACTTTTTCTCCGATGCAATCATCAACGAAAACAACTTTGTTACCTAAAGCTTTCTCTAAATCTTTTACAATATGTGATAAAGAGTTTTTCATATCGCCTTTACCTTCAGGTCTTCCAAAGTGAGATATAACTACAACTTTTGCTCCTTTTGCCATTAAAGCTTTAATTGTAGGAATAGTTCTATCGATTCTAGCTGTATTTGTTACGTTGAAATTTTCATCCATTGGAACATTAAGGTCAGCACGTAACATTGCAACTTTACCATTTAAGTTGCCCAAATCTTCTATTGTTCTATATTCTGTCATTAAATTTTCCCTCAAATAAAAAAATCCCTGCGTCAAGTTTGGCACAATAATTTGTGTTAAACCATAACGCAGGGTAAAAGATTATCCGTTAACTTTAGCCATATGAGCTACAAGGTCAAGAACCTTATTAGAATAACCCCATTCATTGTCATACCAACTAACAACTTTAACAAAAGTATCTGTTAATTGAATACCAGCTTTTGCATCAAAAATAGATGTTCTAGAATCACCTAAGAAATCAGATGAAACAACTTGATCTTCAGTATAGCCTAAAATACCTTTTAATTCACCTTCAGAAGCTTTCTTCATAGCTGCGCAAATTTCTTCATATTTTGCAGGTTTTTCAAGATTAACAGTTAAGTCAACAACAGAAACATCCAATGTTGGAACTCTGAAAGCCATACCTGTTAATTTACCATTTAATTGTGGAATAACCTTACCTACAGCCTTTGCTGCGCCTGTAGAAGAAGGAATGATGTTACCAGCAGCAGCACGACCGCCTCTCCAGTCTTTAACTGATGGACCATCAACTGTTTTTTGAGTAGCTGTTGTAGCATGAACAGTTGTCATCAAACCATCTTTAATACCATAAGCATCATTTAATACTTTAGCAATAGGAGCCAAGCAGTTTGTTGTGCAAGATGCGTTAGAAACAAATTGAGTTCCTTTAACATAAGAATCTGTATTTACACCACAAACAAACATAGGTGTATCATCTTTTGAAGGAGCTGACATAACAACATATTTAGCACCAGCATCAATATGACCTTGAGCTTTTTCTTTTGTTAAGAATAAACCAGTAGATTCTACAACATATTCAGCGCCTACTTCATTCCATTTCAAATCTGCAGGATTTTTTTCAGCTGTAACACGGATTTCCTTGCCGTTAACAACAAGTTTACCATCTTTGATTTCAACAGTGCCGTCAAATTTGCCATGCATTGTATCATATCTTAGCATATAAGCCATATATTCAACATCAATTAAATCGTTAATACCAACAATTTCGATGTCATTTCTTTTTTGAGCTGCACGAAATACGAGACGACCGATACGTCCAAATCCGTTAATACCGACGCGAATAGTCATATTATTATCCTTCCAATATATTATGTGCGGACAGCCCCGCACGGCATTTTTATTAAAATCGAGCATAAAATATCACTTTTTCATCAATTTTCAAGTTAAATTTAAAAACAATGGTTTGCTTGGGGAAAGTTATCCACATTTTTAAAGTAAAAATAGAAAATTATTATAAAAAAAAGTACCGATTTTATTCGGTACTTTAAGGATAATATGTGAAAAAAAGTTATCTACCTTCTACTTTTCTTCTTACAACCATATCAACATCTTTGACGTTGAGATTTTTTTCTAATTCTCTAGTTGGTATATTATCTGCAACTTTTTCTGTAGACACAATTTCTTTTCCATCATATTCGTAACCTTTATGTAGGCTAAATGTGTCATCAGTTTTCTCTTCAGCATATGTTATAGTTCCTTCTCTTTCTTCAAAGATTGGTTCTGGTGAAACATTTTGGGTAGGGCGCATATAGTATCTATCAAAGCCATCACTACCTGGGTTTGTAACTCCGCTAGAAGCTTGTTCTGTTGTATAACTTCCAGCTTCTTCGCAGGCTCCCGCTGTAAAGTAGCGAACCATTACAGGGCTTGTTCCTGTTACACCATCAATAGTACCATTTTCATTTACGCTATCAATAACTTCTTTGATTTTTGTTGCATTTTCCACAGAAATGCTATCATCGCACTCTTTTAGATAATCTACTACATTTGTAATTTCTTTGGCAAATTTACCATGCTCGTCATTTGACCAAGCAATCATTTGCTTAATAGAAAACATAGATTGTTCAACACTTAAACCTTCGAAAATACCACCTTTAGCACGCATTTCATCTGTTATTCTTGCTGCATAATCATCATATGCATCTTCGCCAAAATTATCTTTAAAGAATGTTTGCATTAAGTTATATTGCTTTTCTGTAATACCAGTATTTTCAAAACCTCCACGTTCTGGAACATTTCCAGCAGCCGGTGTTCCAACTTCTACTTCATCAGAATCAGCAATAACCTCTGTTGCGGTTTCATCAAAAATAATTTCAGCTTCAACTCCGGTATAAATACCACCTGTTGCAATAACTTCAGTATTGGTAACCTCTATTGCAGCTTCATCAGTAACAATTTCAGCTTCAACTCCTGTATTAACACCACCTGTTGCAATAACTTCAGTATTGGTAACCTCTATTGCAGCTTCATCAGCAACAATTTCTGCTTCAACTCCAGTATTAATACCACCTGTCGCAACAACTTCTTCTACAGCTGCGCCTTCAACAACTTCAGTTGAAATATTTTTACGAACAACCATTTCTTGATCTGTTACATTTAAATTTTCTTCTAATTTATCTGTTGGAATTTCACTTCCAATTAATTCCTCATTACCAATATTATCGGCTTTATATAAATCAAAAGAATTGTCATTTGTATATACGGTAGTTGAAGAGCCTTCTCTTTCTTCGAAAATAATCTCTTCTGTTTCAATAGTTGGAGTTTCTTCTATAACTTCAACTATTTCTTCATCGCAACCACAATCGTATGTTTGTGAATGAAGTACCGCTTTTTCTCCACAATTAACATCACGTCCGGTAACCACAACACAATCTTTACCTTCTACATCTTTGATTGCACCATTATCTAAAACATCACTAAGTTTAGTTACATCATCATTAGTGATTTGTTCATCACAACCAAAGAAAGCGTCTAACTTTGCAATAGTTTCACGGTGTTGAGGTAAATTCCAAGAAGACATTCTTTCATACTTAAATAGTACTTCATCTCTAGTCATACCTTCAAATTGACCACCCGCTTGAAGCATGCTATCATCAATTTTGCAATAAAATTCTTGATATTTGTCAGAATTTCCCCAAAATGATTGTAATCTTTTCCATTGAGCTTTAGTAATACCTGTTTCTTCACTCCATTCAGTTGGGGGTGTAATTTCAACATTTGATACTTCCATATCATTACTAAGGTTATTAGCTTCAACCTCTTGCTCTACAACAGCACTTTGTAAAGATACACTATCTGCTTGATTTGTTAAGCTATCATTAGCTTCAAAGCTTTTAGCAAACAAAGTATCAACTTTAGCTGTATCAACTTCAACAGAAGCTGTATCAGCAGCTAAACCTGTTTGCTCATTAACATTATTAAGTAAGCTATTAGCCGCTTTATTTGCAGCTGCATCTCCTAAATCAGCTGTGCTTCTTATATCAGGATTTTCGCCGTCGCAACAATTAACCATAATGGCACTAACACCAATAAATCCTGCAACTGTAAATGCTTTATCCCAAAAATCTTTCTTCTTATTTTTTAAAGTGTGAACAGTGTTTATTGTATTATTAACAGAAGATACAGCCAAACTTGATAATCTTTGTGCGCTTCTTGCAGCAATAGCTCCAACGCCACTACCTAAACTTCCTAAAGCACCACTTGCAACAGCTCCAGCAGCACCAAGTCCAACTAAACCAGCAGCACTACCCCAGCCAGCTTCTTTATAGTATGCTTTACGTTTTTCTTTGTTGCTAAATATGTTATTAGAAGCATTTTTAAGTCTATCTAAAAATCTTACTTTAGGTGCTGTATTACCTTCTTTTTTAGCAACTTCTTTCTCTAAACGCTTTGTTCTTCTTGCTTCTGTAATAATTGGCCATACCCAAGAAGATGCAGCCTTATATGCGCCATATGCTACAACAGCAGTTCCAAGCCAAGGAGCACTTGTAGCAGTACCAACAATTAAACCTGCTGTAGCTGCAACATCTGTAATTACCTTTGGAGATCTGTCTTTCAAGTTTTTAGCAAACTCATATCTTTGTCCCCAAACTTGTTTTGCTTTTTCACTAAATGAAGTTTTAGCCTTGTTTACAAAAATGCTTGCCTTAGAGAAGCATTCTTGAGCCTTACCTTTTGCTGATAAAGCTTTGTCAGCTAGCTTCTTTCTATAGCTTTCAGCTTTTACTTCGCTTTCTGCGCATGCTGTAATCACTAAATCAGAAGATACTTCAATTTTTTCTTCCATATCAATAGCTTTATCTTGTAAAGCCATATTTCCAAGAGCTTCTTGTTGTTTTACAAAAAATTCTTTATCATCATTAACAACAGCATCAGCTGCATTTGGGATATTATTTTGTATTTGAGCAGCAGTACGTAATTGAACTAAAGTCCCTAAAAATGAATCTTTAACTTCATCAAATAATGTTTCTCTTTTTTCTTCAATAGATTGGCTAGCAAAATCATGACTTCTAGATTGTTCAAGCATAACATCAAGTTTTGCTTTCTCAATCAACATATCAATATGTTTATTTCTTTCTTCTAAAGATACCCCTGCACCATCTTTTCCATCAACAATAGGAGTATTGTTAATTGCTGTTTTAACATCACCATCGCTTAACAATGAGTTCTTGATATCATCATTGTCTAATTCATTATATAAGAATTCTGTATTGTCAGCAAGTTCTTTTGGACTTGCTGTAATAACTTCAGCTTCTTCTTGTTTTTTCTTAAACGCTAATTCATATTTGTGAGCTTCTTCTAATGATTTAGCAAATTCTTCATCATTTTTTCTAACTATTTCTAATGCTTGAGCAAAAGTTTTTTCATCAGCTTCAATGTATCCGCCGGCAATCTCATAAGCTGTGTCCAAATCCATGTTACTCATATTTTTTGTACTCCTAAAATGTAAATGTTTGCGGGCATATTACCCTATTTTTTAGATAAAATCAACTACTTTTTTGTCAATTTTAAATAATTTTTAAAAAATTGTCAATATTATTTTTACAAATAATGTAATATCAAGTGGTTAGATTATATTTTTGTGTAATAAAAAATAGATTGCTAAATATAATCAAAGATATTATAAGAGTTAAAAACAAGAAAAGGGGATAAAATGCTTGTAGATATATTTGATTTTGATTTAGATAAAGAACTTATTGCTAAAACACCAGCAAGTCCAAGAGATACATCAAGGTTATTAGACTTAACAGATGATGTTAATATCAATGATAGGCATTTTTATGATTTGCCAGATATTTTAGAAAAAGGTGATGTTCTTGTTTTTAATAATACCAAGGTTATTCCTGCAAGATTGTATGGAAAAAGAGGAGAGGCAGAAGTCGAAGTTACTTTGTATCATCCAGAAAATGGTTTAACATGGTGGTCTTTTATAAAAAATTCTAAACGATTACGCCCAAATGATGTTGTAGTATTTTATACTTCAGATATATCTCCTGAAAAATCTACATTTAAGGCAAAAGTACTTGAAAAGCATGGTGAAGATGGTGTTTTGATAGAATTTTTATGTTCAGCTGATGATTTATCAAAAATGCTAGAGGCTTATGGACTTATGCCACTTCCTCCATATATAAAAAGAGAAAAACCTCTTCCAGGGCTTTGGAATAAATATAACGATAAAGAAAATTATCAAACGATTTATGCTAAACATGAAGGTGCAGTTGCTGCGCCAACTGCGGGTTTGCACTTTACTGATAACGTATTAAAAAAATTAGAAGAAAAGGGAATTGAAAAGGTGTTTTTAACTCTGCATGTTGGAGCTGGTACTTTTTTGCCTGTAAAAACAGATAATACAGATGATCATAAAATGCACGCCGAATATGGTGTTATAACAAAAGAAGCTTGTGATGCTATAAATAAAGCTAAAAAAGAAAATAGAAGAGTTATAGCTGTTGGAACAACATCTGTACGTTTACTAGAAACAGCAACAGATGATAATGGTATCTTGCACCCATTTAATGGTGAGACCTCAATATTTATAACTCCTGGCTATAAATTTAAGATGATTGATTATATTATAACGAACTTTCACCTACCAAAATCAACATTGTTTATGTTAATTTGTGCAATAGCAGGAACAGAGCGTATGAAACAAGCTTATGCTCATGCAATTAAAAATAAGTATCGTTTTTATTCATATGGCGATAGCTCAATCTTGAAATGTGTAAACAAAATTTAACTATTCTATATTATAATACATCGAAAATCTATAATGGAGAGCGATGTGATAAAAATTGGGTTTGAGCCACACAAGGTTATTTCTCATAGTAAAAGTGCTTTGTTTTCAGCATTGATATTATGTGCAACGTTAGTGTATTTTTTTTCTGTAACAGAAACATCTGATGAAATATATCAAAAAATACACACATTTTTTATTGTCACTGTTGTGCTTGGTGTTGCCTTAATGACATATTTGAAGATGTTTAGCTCTTTTATTAGTATATCTATTATATATATAAGCTACATTATTATAAATAATATGCGCTATGCGTATGGAGAAGATTATATTTTTTCTGCAGGATATAATATCTGGATAATGTTAATTATTCCAAATTTACTGCTAACTAATTGTTTTGTATCTTCTAAAATAATAAAAAAATATTGGAGTTTGTTTTTTATCTTTATATTTCTTGAAACATCAATAATGGAGAAGTTACAAAATCAAAGTATAGATGCAGATTCTCTTTATTTCTATAAACATATCGGTGGGACTAATTATCCTTTTTTATGTATTTCAGTAATTTCTATTTTATATTTGCTTATTTCCTATATTTCAAAAGGAAAGATTTTACTTGCTAAAACTTTATTCTCATCAATATCCATTGCATTGGCTGTTTATTTTTCAGATAAACTATTAGCATATAGTTTATTTTTTTGGGGATCGGTGTTAATAGAATGTGCAATATCGCTTTATTATATTTTTTATGTTAAATATAAAGATGAGGAATTAGATATAGCCAACTGTAACCAATATATTTATGATGCAAAAAAGAAATATCCATTAAAATATTGTCTTGTTTTAATGAAGATAGATGAATATGAGCGTTTGCTAAAAAGATTTGGCCATCATAAAACAATATTACTCAAAAAAATGTTTGTTAATCGTATAATTAAAAATAATCCAGATGTTAAAATATATAATTATCAAAAGGATTCTCTTATTATGACGTTTATGAACGTTAATGTAAATGAATGTTTTAATATAGCCGAAGAAATAAGGCGCAGTATTGCGAAATCAATTTTTATCTTCAATGAAAATAATCATTTACAATTAACTGTTTCTCAAAGTGTAAGTGAGAAAAAACGTAGCGATACAGATGCGTATTCAGTATTGCAAAGAGCTGAAAATAGCTTGCAAAAAGCTTGTAAATTTACTGGTAATATAAGCGTTAAGGCTTAGCTTTTGAAACAGATTTATGTAAAATATACAAGCCTAGTACTAAAAATGGTACTGATAAAACTTGCCCCATTGTGATAAAATTCCATAAAAAACCTATTTGAGCATCAGGTTCCCTAAATAATTCCATGCCGATTCTTGATACTGCATAAGTGATAAGGAATAAAGATGAAATAATGCCATGGTTTTCTCTTACATATTTTTTTTGCCATAAAAAGTTTAATATTACAAACATAAGTAAGCCTTCTGTTAAAGCCTCGTATATTTGCGATGGGTGTCTTGGTAAATAGCCACCTGTTGGAAATTTTACAGCCCATGGCACGGTGGTGATTCTTCCCCATAGCTCCCCATTAATAAAATTTGCGATTCTTCCAAGAAAGATACCTATTGGAACGTAAAGAGCTACAAGGTCAGTAATCATTAAAAATTGAAATTTTTCTTTTTTGCAAAAATAAAGTAGTCCTAATATTACACCAACAATTCCGCCATGAAATGACATACCACCATTCCAAACGGCAAATATTTCTAAAGGATTTCTCCAAAAATAGCCATCACCATAACAACACACATAACCGATTCTTCCGCCCAATATTATGCCCAAAGTCGTGTAGAACACTAAATCATCTAATTGAGTATCTGTAATTTTTATATCATATTTTTTGATATTTTTTTTGGTAAGAATCCAAGCGCTTATGATTCCAATTAAATAAGCAAGAGCATACCAACGTAAATCAAAAGGCCCTATCGATAGAGCTATAGGAGAGATATTGGGAAAATCAATAAACATTACATAAACTCCTAAAAGGAAAAATCGTTATAATGCTTAAATTTATATTAATAAAAAAATATAATCCACATAAAAACAAAGAAAAAAATATTATTTTTACTAAGTGGTTGAATATAAATACTTTAATAAATAGCAAAAGGTTACTAAATTCTTAAAAAAGTGGAAAACTGCACATAACTATTGTTAACAATAAATGAGTGTTGCAAAAATAATATCAGTACAACACATAAAGGTAATAAAAAAATGAATTTAGCAATAAAGCAAAATATGTATAATCCACTTGATACAATAGAACATATCTTTTATCGTGATAATGTTTCATTTGATCGAAGAGGTAATAATGAGCTTGTTGCTGAAGTATTTGGTAAATGGGATAATATGTTAGTATTTTTTGCTTATGAAGAGCACATGCGCTGTTTACACATTTCTTGCCTTTTAAATATAGAAACAAACTCCGTTGATCGTAGTAAAATGTTTGAGCTATTAGCATTATTGAATGAAAATTTGTGGCTAGGGCATTTTTCTTATTGGAGCGAGCAAAAAATGCCAATATTCAAACATTCAATGATATTGCAAGATGAAGAAGAGTTGTTTACAAACAAAATAAGTAAAATAATAGAACTCTCAATCATGGAATGTGAGCGTGTGTATCCCATATTTAACGCGGTTATGCGTCAAAATATCCAGCCATCAGATGCCTTATATCGTGAAGCAATGGTGATGTAATTATATAATATTTAGGTATTTTAATATAAAAAATACGATTCCAAGCTGAATAATGATAGTTGCAAAAAAAGTTGCCCGATATGATTTTTTCTTAGTTTTGTGGCGAAATATTTTTTGCCCCATAATTGCCCCAAGAGTGCCCCCCAATAGTTCCAAAGTGTGTATTTGAATTTCTGGAATTCTCCATCCACCTGTTTTAGCTAGATGCTTGTCTCTACCATATGCGAAAAAGCAAAAAATATTAATCAAAGGAATATGAAATAAAATAAATAATAAAAAAGATGTTTTGGAGAATAATATAACTCTCCAACCTAAATGATTTTCTGCAAAATAAGCGCAAAATATCATCGAAAACGCATATAATAAGAAAAAGCTGTTTTTTCTAACACCTTGAAAAAGAAATAAAAATGTAAATAAAATTACGGAAAAAGTTATTATCATACGACCTCTCAAACAAACACACGAGTATCATAAAAAAAATGAAAAGTAAATCAAAAACTTAATATTTTTTTAATTGCTTTGCTTTAAAAATAAAACAAAAGAAGATAATTTAGTTAGGAGAAACCCTATGAAAAAAGTTTTAAGTGTAATCACATGTTCTATTTTAGCAGCTTGTTCTTGCAATGAAAATCAGTGGGAAGAAGTAGATACTGTTACTTTTGAAGATGTTGTTTATGTAGAAGAGGCAGAAGCAAACAAAGCTCCTGTAATCGTAGAGCCTGCACCTGTTTATGTACAAGCCCCTCAACCTGTAAATGACTGCCCATGTGCAGAAGTTGCACCAATGCCATGTTATCAACCAGTGTGTTACCAACCATGTGCATGTCAACCAATGCCTGCTCCTCAACCTAAAATAACAACAACAAAGAAAATTATAACAACAACTACAACAGTAGAAGAGCCATGTGGCAAACCTGTATGTGAGCCTGTTGTAACAGTACATGAAGAAGTTATTCCAACAGAAGTAACATATTCTGATTATGAAAACAGTAAAAAACAAGCACCACAAAATCCTGTGGTTGAAGTATCAACAGTAACAACAAGTCAAAAACCTACAGTACAAACTCCATCAAATTTAGATGATTATGTAGAAGTAACTGTTGAAAAAAATCCATATCGTTCAGAAGTTGTAGATATGCGTACACCAACAAATGTTGCTCAAGGTACAACGGTTAAATATTCACCAGAAGCTTATATTGTAGTTGCAACTCGTGCTACAAATCGTATGCTTCAAGATACTTCTGCAATATATGATAATGGCTTAAGCAAAATTTATATTAAAGATATTAACTTGTTAAGCTCTGACTTACCTTATGGAAGCCATCGCTTAAAAGGTGCAACAAGAGATATAATTAGCGGGTCTAAAACTTTTGATGTTGTAAATAATATCAAAGATGCAGATTTTGTAATAGAACCAACAGCAGATTGGTTTGTTGCATCAAATAATTCAACTCCAGCATTGCAATACAAAATGACATTGCTTGATAAGAATGGTAAAAAATTAGATGAATGGATTGAAATTATTAGACAAGTTAAGGAATAAAACTTAAAGATGTCGCATTTTATATTAAAGCTGTCTGTTTTAACTTTTTTGATGATTTTTTCATCTGTAGTAAAAGCAGACAGCTTTTCTTTATCTGTAAATTCTACCACATGTACAATGATAGAAAATAAATCTAAAAGAGATGTTAGGTTTGATACATATGATAAAGCCGCATTAATTGCAGTAAAAACTTCAAAATATTTAAAAGAAAAAGTTGGTGAAATTAAAGATTACGATTATACAAAAATAGCATATAAGATAGCAGATCAAGCCTTAAAAGATATTGTTATATTAACAACAATAGATGATGATGAAAAAATATGTATAGAATTTAAAGGAAATCTAGAAGAAAATAAGGTTGATACTATAATAAAGCAATATAAAAATGAAAATATATCATCAGAAGAAATCCAAAAAATTGTAGATGAAATAAATTTAACGTTACCAAGAAATATAGACGAAATAGAAAAAGCATCAATTTTAGTATATATTGAAGATTTAGAGTACCATAATCATACAACAACTAAAAATTATACCAAGGAAATAGAAACAAAATTAAGCTTTAGACCAGATGTACTGGTAACAACAAATAGAGAATTAGCAGACTATTTCATAGTCCCAAAGATGTTAAAATCATCAATAGATGTTATAAGCGATACCAATAGCAAGTTTAGCATGTCTATAGAAGTTGAATTAAAGAACAATCAAAATGTTAGTGTTACAAAGGCAATAAAAAATAGATATGTTATAATCCAAAATACTGAAGATAATCAATCTTTAGCTCAAAAAATGCTACTCAAACTATTAAATGAAGCCTTAAACGAGCTAACAGATAAAATGGATTTGCTACATAAAAAACAATAGTCCTATCTTTCAAGTAAAAATGTTGCAGGTCCGTCATTAACAAGATGTACTTTCATATCTGCTTGAAAAATACCTTTTTGAGGATTAATACCACTTTTTTCCAATAAACTATTAAAATATTCGTACATTTCATTTGCTTTTATTGGTGTTTCAGCATTGCTAAAACCTGGTCTATTTCCGTGAGAAGTATCAGCAGCTAATGTAAATTGTGAGATAACAAGTATTTCTCCTTTAATGTCTAAAACTGATAAATTCATTTTTTGATTATCATCTTCAAATATTCTTAAATTAACAAGTTTTGAAGCTAAATATTCTGCTTTTTTATTATCATCATCTTTCTCAACACCTAAAAATACAAGTAAGCCTTTACCTATTTTTCCTACAGTTTCATTGTTTACATCAACTTTTGCATTTTCTACACGTTGTATTAAAAGTTTCATTTATCTCTCCTAGTTCGCATAAAACATATATGAAAATAAAATAGCCGCCACAATACCTGCAAAATCAGACCATAAAGCATATTTTAATGCATATCGTGTTTTTGAAATATTAATTGCTCCAAAATAAACCGTCAATACGTAAAATGTGGTTTCTGTTGAACCTTGAATAACAGAAGCTACAAAGGAAGGAAAGCTATTTGCACCAAAAGTTTTCATGGTTTCTATCATCATAGCTCTTGCTCCGCTTCCTGATAATGGTTTCATAAAAGCAACAGGAAGAGCATCAACAAACTTTGCATCAATATTAAACATAACACACATACCTTTGATGCCTTGCATAAATATATCAAGTACGCCAGATGCTCTAAAAATACCAATAACAACAAGCATCGATACTAAATATGGAATAATTTTTATAGCAACACTAAATCCTTCTTTTGCTCCATCTATAAAAATTTCATAGCTTTTTATTTTTTTCTTTAAGGCAATAATCATAACAAGCCCAATTAATAAAACCAAAATTGCATTTCCTATACTAGCAGAAAGAAGTAATCTTTTTTGATAGGGTAAAATACTAAAAAAAATACAAATAGTAGTAATAAAGATAATAAAATATGACATCCACTTAATAAGTAATCTGTTTTTCAAATTAATTTTTTGTTTTATAGCAACACTTAAAAAACCAACAAAAGTAGAAACAGAAGTTGCAAGAAGAATAGGGATGAAAACATCTGTTGGATAAGCAGCTCCCATCTGCGCTCTATACATAAATATCGTAATTGGAATAAACGTAACAGATGATGAGTTAAGTATCATAAAAAGTATTTGAGCATCACTTGCTTCATCTTTTTTACGATTATGAACTTGTAGTTGCTCCATTGCTTTTAAACCAACAGGGGTGGCTGCATTATCAAGCCCTAGAAAATTTGCAGCCATATTTAGTACAACAGTAGAAATAGCTGGACTATTTTCAGGTACATCTTTCATTAATACTCTAAATAATGGAGACAATTTATTAGAAATTTTTTGAGCGATTCCTGTTTCTTCAATAATTTTTAACAGCCCTAACCAAAAACTTAATATTCCGATAAGCCCTAAAGATATATCAACAGCTGTTTTTGCATTACTAAATATCGAATCTACAATTAAAGAAAAAACTTCTACATTATTTCCTGTAACAAACTGTATAATAGCAGAAATAATTGCTATCAAAAACATCCAAAGCCACAAAGTATTTATCATTTACATACCTTATCACAAAGTCTACAAGCTAAAATATTAAACAGTTTTATCAAGCTCTCTGATTGTTTTAACAGCCTCTTCGTAAAGTACTTTATTTTCACGAATAGATAGTCTTATGTTAGATTTGGCTAGTTCTTCATTGGTTCCACAGTCATAACGCTCAGAAGATGTTAAAACGCCTCTTAAATCACATCCCTGCTTGGCAGCTAAATTAATAGCATCTGTTAAGTTAATTTCTCCATTATTTCCCTTGGTAACTTTAGGTAGTAAATCAAGAATTAAATTGGGCAAAATATATGGTCCCATACTAGCGTAATCAGATTGTATTTCCTCGATTCTTGGTTTTTCAACCACACCTGTTGCTTTTATGACATTATCATCAATAGTTACACCATTAAATACCCCATAACGGCATAATTGTTCTTTAGGGAATTTTATAACATTCTCGACAATTCCACCAAATTTTTCATATACATCTAAAAGTTGAGAAAGTATGCCTTTTCCTCTACAAACATATACATCATCAACCCACATAACCATGAAATCTCTATCGCCAATAATATCTTTTGCGCATAAAATTGCGTGCCCATTACCTTTAGGCTCATCTTGACAAGCAAAAGAAAACTTAACCCCTTCAGGAACAGTCTTTTTTAAAGCTTCCCATAATTCCAACTTATCATTTCGTAATAGTCTTTCTTCAAGCAAAGGAGCAGGGGAAAAATAATTTTCATACATTTTTCGATTCGTTTCATCACTATATACAAAAATGATTTCCTTAACACCAGCTTCAACACATGTATTAACTGCATATTGAATGATAGGTAAATTGTTTAAGCATAAAAAACCTTTATGCATAGCTTTTGTTGCAGGTAAGTTTCGTGTAGATAAACCAGCAACTGGTAAAACCGCAACATTTGGTCTAATAAACATAGAATATCTCCTTAAAAATTATAGGAGAATTATAAAGCAAAATAAATGTTTAGCAAATATAAACTATACTATTTCACAGATAAAGCAAACTTCTTACCAACAATGCCACTAGTTTTATTAGTATTTGCAAATGATGGTTTGAATAAATATTTATTTTTGGGCGCTAATGATGTAATTTCATTTTTGTTTGATAGAATAGATTTACCAATTTTGCCACTAAAATCAGTTTTTACTCCATTATCCGCAAAAACATATTTATTTTTAGGTTCCTCATTATTTTCATTTTGTTGTATATTAGTTAAATCACTATTGGATTTAGATGATTTTATTGGATGAGATAACTCGTTAATATTTGAAAACATTGTTAAAAATTCATTTTTTGATAATTGGGGAGCAATAGGCAAAACCTCTGCTATAACGACTTCTTCTTTAGGTTCATTGTTTTCTTCTAAAACTTCATTTTCAACCTTTGGTGTTTCTTCAAGTTTGTTGGTATTTTTAACAACAAAACCTGTTTTTTTCTTAAGTTTAGATGCAATTTCAATTTCAGCATTTGTTGCAACATCATTTTTTCCAATATTTAATGCAACAACAGGGTTAATCTTAGGTTGATGTTTAGTTGTAGAAGATGTAACTTCTTCATTCTCTGTACTTATTTCTTCTTTTAATTCATCAGTGATGATGTTGTTATCAGCTATAACAATATCTTTTGCAATATTTTCATTAACAACATCTCTTAAGTTATTTATATTTTCTTCTAATTTTTTTTCTAAAATATCATTTTGAGCAATTTCATTTGTTTCACTCTCTTTTTTGCTTGTAATATTATCTTCTAATTTAGCAATTTGCGTCTTTTTTTCTGTAATTTTTGACATGAAATTTGCAATTACATTTTTTGTTTTGTTTATAATATCTGTAGTAAAGAAGGATTTGTTTTTATTTTGTGTTGTATCTTCGCTTATTGTGATTTTAGGTGCTACAATATCAGTATTTTCTGCTATAATAACCGTTTCGTTGATTGTAGGTTTACTTTCATTGATATCGACTTTATTAACATCGTCAGTGATATTTTCATTATTGGATTTTTCATCAATTTTAGCTTCCACAATAACTAAATCTGTTTCTTTGTTAATATCTGTTGCTTCATTTGTATCTTTATCCGCTTCAGGAATGTTTTCTCTTGTATCAATAACTTGTTGTTCTTCTGTAACATTATCTTTAACAGGTAATGAATTTTGTGCTATTTCAACTAAAGATTTGTCATCTTGTTTATTTTTTATAGCATCAGATAACCCAACAAATTCCAAACTAAGCAAAGAATTAGAAACTTTTTGTTTATTTAATTTGTTAAATAAATCAGATAAACCAACATCTGGTTCATTAAAAGATACTATCAAATTATCTTTTTTTTTATCCTGTTCTTCTTCTTTTGCATCTAAAGTTTTTTCTTCACCAACAGATGATGTAATCGCTTTATCTTCTGTTTTGCTTGCTTTTTCACCATTTTTTACAGTAGGTTTATTAATGTCAATATCATCAACTGTTTCAGGAGGATAAACCATATATAAATCATAATCACGTGCATTTATACCAAGAATTCCACGGAATATATCAATACTATTAATTGTTTGGTTGCTTAATTCCTTAACATAAGCCAACATTCCTTTTAAAGTTTGAGTTGACGTTTTGTTATTATTTTTCATATCAGCAACACTTACACTGTCAATAATAGTTAAGTAATTTTCACGCATTTTATTATATAAATTATCGATTTTTTTCATGTTTTTGTTAACATCTTCCATGCTGTTTTTTGCTTTTACAAGCATGTCGTTGCTAACCGGAGTATCTGTCGTATTCATAAAATCAATTTGAGACATATAAACATCAGTTAAACTATTATAATAAGACGTGTTATTTTGTGCTAAATTATATAGCCAGGTAAGTTTATTGAAGATGTCGTCAAAAATATACTTACTATCAACAATATAGTTTTCTTCTAATGCTTTAGGAACAAATGTTATTCTAGAGCTCTCTTTAGCTATTTTTGCTTCTAAATCCATCAGTTCTCTTTCAGTATTAGCTTTATCTAAAGATTGTTGGAAATTTTTCAAATTATTTTCTACATCTTCTAGTTCCTTGATATTTGAATTATAAACTTTCATTACATCATCATTACCTGTAACAGGCTTAAAGCGAGTAATGTCAAAGGACATACGTTTAATACTTAATAAAGCATCATCTATCTCATTTAAAAGGTTTATCCTTTTTTCATTTGTTTGTTCATTTTTTTCTTTTTCTTTATTTTCATTTTCTTTAGCAATAGTATTTTCTAATTTATTAATACGTTCAATGCTTTCAGATAAATTAGCACTAATTTCTGGATTCTCCAAAGAACCATAAAATTTAAATTTTAGGATATCAGAAAAAGAAGCATTATTATAAATAGCATTAAACTCCGAATTAAATTTCCAAGCACTTAAATTTAAATCTAATTTCATATTCATATTAACAACAGGTGACATCCATGCTGATTCATTAACAACAACAATACCTTTGCTAATTTCATACCAACCTTTTATCTCAGCAAATTGGCTTTTTCCGGATTTTAAATTTTTTAGAACTGAATCTTCAAATCCTTTAACCGATTTTCTTTGTTCTAATTCAAATTTGATAATATCTAAATCCCACCCTTTCATCGTTGTGTCAAACAACTTAAATCTACCTTTTGCATTTAGATTATCAATAAAATCTCTTTTTGACGTTATAAGCGAATTAAATTTTCCATCAGCATCTAATTTTCCATCTTCGATAGCATAAATGCTTCCGTTTAATGGAGGTAATTCAAACTTAGTAACATCGAACTTACCACTTATTTTAGGGATATTATTTCCATTAATTTCAAAATCAATGTTAATATTGCTATCCCCTCTATTAGCTATAAATTTATTTACTTTTAATATATTATCTTTCAAATTTGCATCAATAATATTGTTAGAATAACTTTTATTATTCCATATTAATTGGGATACATTAGATTTTATATCAAAATCAATATTCTTCATAAAACTTAAATCAAATTTATCTGAAGCAATTGATACTTCCTTTATAAACGTATGGGGTGTATTATCCAATAAAGTAGCTTCTTTTTTAATATTGAACATACGATTAATGTCAAATTTATCAAATCTAACGTTAGCTGTTAAATTTGTCTTTGGATTTGTTGTATCTAGTACAACATTTCCAGCAATATTATTAGCCCCTAAATACGCACTGAAGTCAGAAATATCAAATAAAGAACTATTTCCTTTGATTGTTCCTGAAATTGTAAATGAAGTTGCAGGAATATCAGGACTGTAATCAAAACCGATATCATGAGCAAAATTTGTAAAATTATCGGCTTTTAACTCAATATCGCCTTTATATATTTCTTTTTCATCTCTGGCAAGCGATATATCGCCCGTATAAGAAAACTCAACATCTCCAAATTTTTGTATAGAGCTTAAGCTAAATTTAGAAAAATTACCGCTCAAAACACCTTGAGTTGAAAAGAGTTTTCTTTTAAATAAGGATTTATTTCCTAAATTTACACCAATAGAAGATGTTAATATTGGGAAATTATTTGTTCTAATTGTGTAACTTAACTCATTAAACTGAGGATCAGTATAAACATTATCAATATCTGCAATAACTTTTATATCAGCTCCAGCAAGATTTTGAGCTAAAAATTCTTTTACTAAAAGTTTGTTATCATTATTGGTAAAGTTTACATCTAATTTTTCGATAGCTACATCATTATAAATAGCGTTTGATATTGATATTTTAGCCTCTGTTTCAAAATTTCCTTTCCAAGGAGCTAAATTAATTTGATGAATAATTTTATCCTTTAAAGAGGATTTTTTATTAAGTGATAAATTAAGATATTTATCAAAAGATAACTTAGAGGCGTTTGCTTGTACTAAAACAAAGTTTTTCTCTTCATTTAATACAAATCCAATATTTCCAGATAAGTTTGTTGCATCAATTATAGCTTGTGGAATAGATAATTTTATCGATTCTAAATCACCACTTAACTCCATATCAATGTTTGCATTTTTGAAAATAGAATTTTTACTATTTTTTGGTGCATTTTTTGCTAAATCAACACCAAACAATGATGCAAATACTCTTAAATCTTTACTTTCAACACTAGAATTGAATATGTAATTAAGTTTAGAAGATAAATCAGCTTTACCTGTTAATTTTACTGATGTATCACCTGGTAGAACTACACTTAATCTATTTACGTTAATAGCACTATCATTTAGACCTAATCCTAATATTAATTTTTGAACATCAGCACCACGATACGTTGCATGGTTTGCTTTTATATTAAGGTTAGCATTATACTTTTTTAAGCCTTCAAATTTATTTTCTTCAGATTTTGATGCGTTTACAATATTTTTAGCAATATTTTCTATTAATCCTAAATCAAATTGTAGCATATCAAAGTCAGCATCAATATTCCATTTTTCTGCTTTTGAAATATTAACAACACCACTTCCAGCAGTTTGTTTTCCGTATTTTGTTGTAAAATTATCAAATTTTGTTATTTCTTTATTGTGGTCATACTGGAAAGAAAAATATAATGGTTCATCATATATATTAGGAAATTTATTTTCTCCAAATATAACAGAAACAATATCGTACAATCCTTTAGTATCAAAAGTAACATTTCCTTTTGCTTTTGGTCCAAAAGTACCATCTATAGAAAGTTTAGAGCCTGTTGAAGCATTATTTATATTCATTTTAAGGGTAACATCATTATCATTAATTATATCACCACTAAAATTTATTTCGCTTTTATTGTGGATAAATTTACCACTAGTACGGTATGGGCCCTTTAGTGATGTGGCGCTAATATTTGCAGAAATGTTTGGTATCTCAAATTCCTTTTTAGTTTGTTTATTTTGGTAACTAACATATGAACTTACCAATCTTACATCGTTAAATGATACTTCAATATTTCCTGATCTATTTTTATTACTGCCTTTAACTCCATTCCAGTTAAAATCACCCTTTTCAGAAATAATTAAATGGGTCGTAGCACCAGTAAGCGTCATTGATGTTATAACAAATTTATTATCAAGAAGAGGCATGAGCTCAACATCGGCTTTAATATCATTTATTTCAAATAAAGGATCTCTACTACCATTTTTAGTAAATTTTACCATTCCAGCAGAAAAACTTGGTTTAGGAAATACCTTAACATTAAGGTTACCATCAATGGAAGCCTTCAAGCCAGTAATTTGCGAAAACCGTTGCGCAACAAGGTTTTTGTGCTTATTCCAATCAAGCGTATAAATATATACCCCCAAACCTGTTACAGCAAGAATTACAAAACATAAAATACCTATAATAACCTTCTTTAGCACGTTTTTCTCCTAAACTAAAAATAATCTTTGCTAAATTTTTTTGTTATTGTATAATATAAAAAATTAACGAAAGTCTAATATTTGAAAAAAAATTAAAAAAAATATTTAAAAGGAGGGATTTATGGAGATAAAAGATAAATTATTAAAAGAGGCAATTAAAGCAAAAAACAATGCCTATGCAATATATTCCAACTATTGTGTTGGTGCATCAATCTATTCTGAAAACAAAAAAATATATTCATCATGTAATGTGGAAAACATATCTTATCCTTGTGGAACATGCGCAGAAGCGGGTGCTATTTCTGCAATGATTGTAAATGGTGATAGGAAAATTGTGGAAATTTTAATAACTTCATCAGGAAATGAGCTTGTGTATCCTTGTGGTGCTTGTCTTCAACGAATTAGTGAATTTTCAGATGATAACACTTTAATACATTTAGCAGACAATACAAAAGTTTGTAAAACATATAAGTTAAAAGATTTAATGCCTCACCAATTTAATGCTAAGGAGTTGGCAAATGATTAAACAAACAGCAAATTTTATTAAAGATAAATTAGGTTTAGTTTCACCACAAACTGCTATAATTTTAGGTTCAGGTCTAGGTGGTTTTGCAAATATTTTAGAAAATGTAACAACTATTAACTATAAAGATATTAATGGTTTTCCACAAAGCTCTGTAAAGGGGCATAAGGGTGAACTTATTAGAGGTTTTATCGGTAATAATGAAATAATTTGTTTAAATGGTCGATTCCACCTTTATGAAGGACATGACCCTAAAATCATATTAGATGTAATACATATCTTAAAAGAGCTAGGTATAAAAAGACTAATAGTTACCAATGCTGCAGGTTCTTTAAGAAAAGATATAATGCCAGGAAGTATTATGCTAATTAAAGATCATATTAATTTTAGTGGAAAAAATCCTTTAGTTGGTCCTAATGATGAAAGTTATGGTCCACGTTTTCCTTCAATGAACAACGCTTATACCTTACTTTTAAGAAAAAAATGTAAAGACATTGCAAAAAATATAGGAATAGAATTAAAAGAAGGTGTTTATTTAATGGTTTTAGGGCCAAATTTTGAAACATCAGCAGAAATAAAGGCATTTCAAATACTAGGTGCAGATGCTGTTGGAATGTCAACCGTTCCAGAAGTGATTTCTGCATCACATTGTTCAATGGAAGTGTTAGGTTTTTCTGTTATAACTAATTATGGAGCAGGTATGGTCGATAATACCCCATCTCATCAAGAAACAATATCAGAGGCAAATAAAGCATCAGAAAAATTAATTCGTTTAGTTACCGAGTTTATTAAAGAAGGAAATTAATATGCTACCACAAGAGATTATCCGCAAAACAAGAAATAGAGAAACTTTAACAAAAGAGGAAATATATTTTTTAGTTAAAGGTGTTGCTGATGGAAGCTTAGCCGATATTCAGGCTGCATCATTTACAATGGCAGTATATCTAAATGGGCTAAATAAAGATGAAGTGCTAAACTTAACATTAGCTATGCGAGATTCGGGTGAGGTTTTAAGTTTTGATGATATTGACGCACCAATAGTTGATAAACATTCAACAGGAGGTGTTGGTGATAAGGTAAGTCTTATGTTAGCACCAATGTTGGCATCATGTGGAGCTGTTGTTCCAATGATTGCAGGGCGTGGTCTTGGACATACAGGCGGAACACTAGATAAATTAGATGCTCTAAAAGGTTATAAAACATCAGTTGATATAGATACTTTTAAAAATACAGTAAAAAAAGTAGGATGTGCAATAATCGGACAAACATCAAATTTAGCACCTGCTGATAAAAAACTTTATGCAATAAGAGATGTGTGCGCAACAGTTGAATCCATTCCGTTAATAACAGCTTCAATTTTATCTAAAAAGCTGGCTGCGGGATTAAAATATCTTGTTATGGATATAAAATGCGGAAATGGTGCCTTTATGGAAAATAAAAAAAGAGCTAAAGAGCTAGCTTCTTCTATTGTTAATGTTGCAAATGGTGCAGGGACTAAAACCACAGCACTTCTAACAGATATGAGTAGTGTTTTAGGGACAAGTGTTGGTAATGCTTTAGAATTAAAAGAAGCACTTGATTATTTAAAAGGAGAAAAAATTAACACAAGATTAGATGTTGTAACCAAAGAGTTATGTAGCGAGCTTCTTATAAATTGCGGGATAGCATCCTCTAAAGGTTCAGCTCTAAAAATGTTAGAGCAAAGTATAAATAAAGGATATGCTTTTGATAAATTTATTAAAATGGCAGAATGTTTGGGTGCTGACACAAGTATTTTAGATAATTATGAAAATAAATTACCTAAAGCAAAGTATATAAAGCCAATATTCTCAATAAAAGAGGGATATGTTACAAGTATGGATACAAGAAAGATAGGTCTTGGGGTTATAATGCTTGGTGGCGGTAGGGTTAATCCAACTCAAAAGATAAATTATACAACAGGTTTTACATCATTTTGCCAAATAGGGGATAAAGTAGATAAAAAAACACCTTTATGCTATATTCATGCAGAAGATGAAGACAAAATACAAGAAGTATCAAAATTAATAACAGATTCTATAGAAATAAGCGATAAAAAAGTTAAAACCTCTCCAATAATCATAGATAAAGTATCATAAAATTAAGCTTTTGTTTTATTGGATGGTTTTCTTGGTTGTGGTTTTACTCTAAAGTCTGCCCATGATTTGAAATTTTTAATCCTGTATAAAAGTTGATAGTCAGGCATTCCATCTTGAGGTAATTTCCATTTTTTCTGTAGCTTTTTTACAGCATTTGCGGTTTTAGAACCATATCTACCGTCTTCTTTAAGCTTTGCTTTTAATATGCGATTAGCAAAACGCTGAACAGTTAATATGTCCTCATCTGTTAATTTATAATTCATCTTCTCATTTAATTCTTTAAAATTATTATCATTATTTATGTAGTCCGCAAGTTTTACAATAGCTAAAGCATAATTTGTTGAGCGATTCCATATCATTATTCTTCTAAAATTACTCAAAGTAATATAAGCTCTTCCTCGTCTACCATCAGGGAGGGTGATAACAGCACTTGCATCATTAGGTAAAGCTAATTTTTTACCATTGTTCCCAATTACTCCAATTTTTTTCCACTCACTTACTTTTTTATATTTTTTAGGACCAACTAAATTATAGTCAAAATTCCATGGTAATATCACTTCTTGTCCCCAAGGTTCATCTTTTTTCCAGCCAAGTTCTGATAGATAGTTTGCCGCACTTGCAATGGCATCATCAAAATTATCCCATATGTCAGAAACTCCATCACCATCAAAGTCAACTGCATACGCATTATATGTTGATGGCATAAATTGGAAGTGCCCCATAGCTCCAGCCCAAGATCCCCTTATTTTGTCACCATCTAAATCATATGTATCCATTATTTTTAAAACATTAAATAATTCTTTCTTGAAAAAAACGGAGCGTCTATTTTTGTAGCTTAAATTAGTTAGGCTATCAATTAGGTGGTATTTTCCTTTATTAAACCCAAAATGAGTTTCAATAGCCCAAAACGATATAAGATAATTAAGAGGAACACCATACTTATCGCTTATTTCTTGGTATTTAGGTTTAAGATTTTGATAATGCTTACGAGCAAGAGATACTTTGTTTTTGTTTATTAGGCGATTTATGTATTTATCAGATGTTAAAAGAAATTCTGCTTGTTTTTTATCTTGCAAGACAACTTCTTTAATTTCATGGAAGTAATCCTCTTTATATGCTTTTTTTATGGTTTTCTTTGAAATACCTTTTTCAAGCATTTCTTCTTTTAAATCTTTAAGCCACTCATTCCATTCAACTCGTTGCTCTTCAATAGGTTTTACCTTTGCATAAGAAACATTTGAAAAACAAACAAATAAAAATGTTAATACTAAAAACTTTTTTATCATAAAAACCGCCATATTAAAATTATATATTAGTTTATAATATAAATATCTTTAATTTTTCCTAACATTCAACTATTTACTTCATTTTTTTTTATGATAATATAATAAAAAAGGAGAAAATATGAATATTAAAGAATTTAAAGCGGTTTTACCAAATTATAAAGCAATACTAGGAATAGATTATGGTTCAAAGCGTATGGGATTGGCTGTATCTGATTTATTAAGAACAATAGCAACATCATATAAAATATTATATCGTAAAGACTTAAAGGCAGATATTGAAGAATTAAGAAAAGTAATTAAAGAAAAGGAAATAGGTGCGATTGTTATGGGCTTGCCCTTGCAAATGAATGGGCAAGAAGGAGATGTTGCTCAAGAAGTAAAAAAATTTGCTTTGGTCTTAGAAGAAAATTTTGGTTTGCCGATTCTTTTGTGGGATGAAAGATTATCATCATCTGCGGTTGAGAAATTTTTGATAAAAGAAGTTGATTTATCTCGCTCTAAAAGAGCAAAGGTTTTAGATGCGAGTGCAGCATCATATATTCTTCAAGGAGCACTAGATGCTCTTTCATATGCGTAAATATCTGTTGTAAACAATCAAAAAATATGCTAAAATGAGCTAAATTGCATCAAAGGAGAGCTGATATGGTGGAAATAAATGATTTTAAAAATTTTGAAGAATTTATGGTTTACATTAATCAAAATCATGAAAAAATGCAGTATTGGAGCACCAAAGAAACTAAATTATTTACCGATAAGGTGGCTAAACTTATAGATGAAAGCCCTGAATTTAAAGAAAAATATGATAAATGGGCAAAAAAGTTGGAATTACAAGCCAAGGCAAAAGAAGCTAGAATTAAAATTGGAGGAACAATAGAGGAAACAGCATCTTCTAAAGCCTATTTAAGATTAAAAGAAATTCAAAAAGAAAAGCAAAAGAGAAAAGAAAATTCTCCCAAAACATCTCAAACAGCAAACCAGTTAAGCCGAGGTAGAGCAATAGAAATATAATTTTTTGTCTTGATTTTGTCTCAAAATTGTGATATAATTCATCTATTGTGGTAGAAAAAAAGAGGAGATAGAATATGGCAAATGAAGAGATGAATTTTAATAATTTTGGCGAATTTATTGATTTTTGTAAAACAGCCAATACAGATGATTGGTCAAAAGATGAAATAGCACGATTTAATAAAAGAGTTAATTCTTTAATTGTTGATGATGATGATTTTAGAAATAATTACGGCAAGTTAAATAATAATTTGAAAAAATTAGGTGTACGTTTTAGTATAACAGAGAAAAGAAAGAAGTTATCTCTTATGAAATCAAGAGATAAATATAGAAAAAATAAAGCAAAATATCGCATACTTAGTATACAATCAAAGATAAGATAAAAAGGAGCTAAAAGCTCCTTTTTTAATATACTTTATCGCTATTTATTTCAGTTCCGCCCCATTCAATTACGACAAATCCATTTCTTTTAGGAGAGGGTTCTAAAATTTGTTCTTTAATTTTAATAGGACTATCAAGCCCTTTATAAGCCATCATAACTCTGATCAATGTGTCAGGCTTAGGTTCAATATTTAATGGCATATATTTGTTTTGAACTTCCATACTCGCAAATTTGATAAAGTTATATGGGTTGTTTTCGAGTTTTGGCAACCAATATATGATAAACTCGTTTGCCTCTCTCTCATTTAAGCCAAGAATAGCAAGTTTTTCTTCCAAAAATGTTATAGAATCACTACCTTTTACCACAAAGCCTTCATCTAATTTAATTTTGGGAGCATTTTTTCCTTCCCAATAAAGTCCGTAATAATAGCGATTGTTATAAGTTAAATCTCCGTTGGGCTTAGCAGTAACTACCCATTTATTCTCATACTTAGGATATGAATGAGATATTTTTTGAGGGTTACCTAGTTGAACCGCAATTTCTGTTTCTTCTTCTGGGTACAAATAGATAATTGGTTTAAAAACATCAGGAGGTTGTAGAGCTTTTATTTTAAATTTATATCCTATTTCTGAAATATAGTCATAAAATCTACAATCAATATGAGAATTAACAAATCTAATAGGGTTCTTGCAATCCTCTTCTTGTGTCTTATATGTTATAAATAAACTTTTAGCAATAAACAAAAGGAAACAAATTATAAAAATAAAACAACATAAAAGCAGTTTTTTATTAGTCTTTGTTCTAATATTTTTTTCATTATTTAGGATATTATCATTATTCGTTTTTTTATTTACTGTTTTTTTCTTTGTCTTTTTATCTTTTTCACCATTGTCCTTATGGGGAGAGGTGTTTTTTTTTGCTTTTTGAGTTTTCTTTATAGTGTCAAAATTAAGCGTATTCTCTTTATTAGGGGTAGTATTTTTATTCTTTTTGCCACCCTTTGTTTCTTTGGGTTTAATCTCTACTTTTTTTGCCTTTTTAGACACATCAGCTTGAGGAGTTGTCTTCACTTTTGCCGTTGATTTTTTTTGATTGGTCATAATAAATTCCTTTCGTTCTATATAAATTATAAGTGGTATTTACAGCAAAAATGTTTAAAATGAATTAAAGAGAGAATCATTCTCTATGACTCTCTCTCTTTAAAAAAGCTTTTATATTAAATAAGTTAAGCGACTTTTCTTACATCAAAGTTTACTTTATCTCCACCCAATTCTTCAATGCTTGCATCTAAAATGTTTGGATTCTCAATAATCTCTAATGCCAAAACTTGCTCTTTAATGTATTCTGCATATTCGCTAATTGCAGATTTTACAGTTGTGTTATTAGAATTGTACTCTAACTTAATTCTATCTGTGATATCAAAATCTTTAGTTTTGCGAAGAGCTTGAATCATACGAACAAAGTCACGAGCGATTCCTTCTTTTTCAAGATTTTCATCAACATTTGTATCTAAAATAACAACAGCAGTATTATCAGGAAGTGAAGCTCCACTCATACCTTCATTGATTACCAAACGAAGCTCATATTCTTCAGCCATCAATGTTTGACCTGCAATAGATAGAGTTCCATCTTCATTTTGTTGCCATTCATTGGTTTTAGATTTAGCCATAATATCTTTCATATAACAACCTAATCTCTTACCAATAAGAGGTGTTTTTAAGTATAAGAAACGACTAGCAACGCCATCAATCTTAGATTCTAAAATAACCTCTTTGACATTAACTTCGTCTTTTAGGCTTTCAACAAAATCTTTTAATGTTTCAGCATTGTCGCCGGCAACAATCATAGATTTTAATGGTAAACGATTACGAAGTTTATTTTCTTCACGAATAGCTTTTGCAACAGAAGAAATTGCTCTAACCATATCCATTTGTTTGATGAGTTTTTCATTATTTGTAATTGTATCTAACTTTGGTGTATCTGTTAGATGAACAGAAGCACCATCACATAGACCTCTATATACAAATTCACTCATAAATGGCATCAAAGGAGCAGAAATCTTTGCTATATTAACAAGTACAGTATAAAGAGTGTTAAACGCACTTAAATCATCACCACTCCAAAAACGTGCACGAGAACGACGGATGTACCAGTTATTAAGAATTTCTAAGAAGTCCTCTATTTCAGCACATGCTCTAGCAATCTCATATGTTTCCATATATGTTGTAGCATTGTTAACAGTTGTTTTTAACTTTGCTAAAATATAAGTATCTAATACATCATTTGAAGATGTGATTTCATTTGCTTTTATACCTTCTGCATTTGCATATAATGTAAAGAAGTAATAAGCATTCCAGAAAGGAATAAGAGCTTTACGAGCCGCTTTTGCTATCTCTTTACCTTCTTTATCAACAGCCAAATTACCACCTTTTAATACAGGAGAAGAAACCAAGAACCATCTAAGAGCATCTGAACCTATTGTGTTCAAAATTTCATTAGGGTCAGGATAGTTCTTTAAGCGTTTAGAAAGCTTTTGTCCGCCTTCTGCCATTAATAAACCAGTGCACACGCAATTCTTAAATGCAGGTCTATTATGAAGAGCGGTTGAAAGAACAGTTAATGTATAGAACCAACCTCTTGTTTGATCCATAGCTTCCACAATAAAGTCTGCTGGAAAGTGATTTTCAAACCATTCTTTGTTTTCAAATGGATAATGTACTTGAGCATAAGGCATAGAACCGCTTTCAAACCAGCAGTCAAATACATCACTAACTCTTCTCATCATTGTTTGACCTGTTGGGTCATCAGGGTTAGGATAAACAACATCATCAATATATGGTTTATGAAGATTTGTTACATCAAATCCTGTTTTTTCTTTAATTTCAGCAATAGAGCCAAATACATCAATTCTTGGGAATTTATGATTATCAGACTTCCATACAGGAATAGGAGTTCCCCAAAAACGATTACGAGATATTGACCAATCACGAGCCCCTTCTAGCCATTTACCAAAACGACCATCTTTGATGTGACCAGGTATCCAAGTGATTTCTTGATTGTTTTTAACCATATCATCTCTAAAGTCTGTAACTTTAACAAACCAAGAACTCATAGCTTTATACATCAATGGAGTATCTGTTCTCCAACAAAATGGATAAGAGTGAGTGTATTGCTCTTTTTTAACAAGTAGACCATTTGTTTTTAGCCATTGCATAATAGGCTCATTTGTTTCAAAAACTTGGATTCCAGCATAATCTGTAACTTCACTTGTGAATTTACCTGCTTCATCAACAGGGCAAACAATAGGGAAGTTTTCATCATAAGCTCTGCATGCTTCAAAGTCATCTTGACCAAAGCCTGGAGCAATATGCACAACACCTGTACCATCTTCGGTTGAAACAAATTCACCATTTAATACCTTAAAAGCACCTTTTTCTTTTAAGCTACTAAAATAGTTAAACATAGGTTCATAGCTTAAACCAATTAAATCAGCACCTTTAATCTTTTTAACCAATGTTGCATTCTCTAATTGTTTTTTATAACTTCCTAAACGAGCTTCTGCTAAAATATATTCTTGCCCATTTTCACCCATTACAACATAGTCAATGTCCTTATTAACAGCAAGCATTAGGTTTGAAGGAAGAGTCCATGGAGTAGTTGTCCAAACCAAAATCTTTTGACCGGTCTCTAACTTAAACATAACAGTAATAGCGCTATCTGTTTTATCTTGATATCCTTGATTTACTTCAAAGTTAGATAATGGAGTTTCAGCAGCCCAAGAATATGGGAGAACTCTATAATCTTCATAAACAAGACCTTTATCGTATAGTTGTTTAAAGTTGCTTATAACACTTTCCATAAAAGAAAGATTCATTGTTTTATAATCGTTATTAAAATCAACCCAACGACCAATACGTTTGAAAGTATCAACCCAAATATTAGAGTATTTTAATACGTCTGTTCTACAAAAATCATTAAATTTTTCAATTCCAAATTCTTCAATTTGTTTACGTCCTGAAACACCTAATTGTTTTTCTGCAGACATTTCTGCAGGAAGTCCATGGCAGTCCCAACCTAAACGGCGTTCAACTTTTTTGCCATTCATAGTTTGAAAACGAGATACAGCGTCTTTAACATATGACACCATAATATGACCATAGTGAGGAGTTCCATTAGCAAATGGAGGGCCATCATAAAAAACAAACTCTTCAGCATTACTTCTGTTTTTTACAGATTTTTCAAAAGTGTTATCAGCTTCCCAAAATTTTAAGATATCTTCTTCCATTTGTGGAAAATTGATTTTTGCATTTAATTCTGGATAATATTTTTTCTTCTCAGTCATGTCTAAATTCCTAAAACAAATAAACTTCCACCACCATACTTAAAAAAAGTTACAAAATCAAGTCTATTTTAAAAAAGAATAATTTTCTTAACTGATTTTTTAAACATTTTAGGTTAGAATCGCAAATAAAAGAGTGTATCTATATGCTTTCAAGGAAAAGTTACGTGTTTAAGTGTATGAAAATAAAAAATAAATTAAATTTGGTGGCTACTATATTATTGGTGGGTGTTTTAGTTTGCATTGCAGAAGCCAATGCGGCAATAACCGTTGCAAGAGCCTTTTATGGTTTAGCTAGCCAAAATAATACACAAAAAATTGAAGCTCTTATACGTAGAGGATACTCTTTAGAAAGTGTTGATGAAAGTGGATATAATCCTGTATGTATAGCCGTTGCAAGGCAAGATAGAAAAGCATATAAAACACTAATTTCTTATGGTGCTAAAAAGCATCCAACATGTTTACAAAATGTTCCAGAAATGTCTTATAGGCGTTTTTTTGGTACAAGACCTGTAAAAGATGCTATAAAAACATACGAAGCTGACACTCCATATGTAATGGGAACCGCTCTACTTGGAGGTGGGGCGATACTTACTGCTTATGCCTTAAAAGGAAGTACTGGAAGTGGAGGAGGAAAAGGCAGTACAGAAGATGATGAAGACAAGAAGGATGAAGAAGATAATGAAGATAATATAGAGTGTCCAGCTAATAGTACATACAATAAAGATACAAAAAAGTGTGATTGCAATCCAGGGTATGGGCATTTTGGAGATGAAAAAAAATGCTATGCAAAAATTGATAATTGCGTAGTACAAAATAAAGATGTATGTAAGACATGTGGTGATGAATACAGAGAAGAAAATGGTGTATGTGTGTTAGCATCTAATTGTCCTATCAATAGTACATACAATCCAAGAACTAAAAGATGTGATTGTAATTTTGGATATGGGCATTTTGGGGATGAAGAAGTTTGCTATAAAGAGATAGTAAATTGTGATAATCAAATTAAAGATAAATGTTTAGAGTGTATACCAAATCATCATTTAAAAGATAATGTTTGTTATGGACCAATATATCAATGTAAAGAACAAGATGGAAATATTTGTTTAACCTGTAATGAAGGATATGGGATTTTTGATGGAGATGGAACAAAGTGCTATCAAAAGATTGATAATTGTGATTCTCAAACAGAGGATAGATGTGATAATTGTAAGGCTGGTTATGGCACACATGGTGATCCTAAAAATTGTTACAAAGATGTTGAAAACTGCATAAGCTATAATCCTGCAAATAGGGAAATGTGTTCAGAGTGCAGAACAGGGTTTGAAACATATGGAGATGGTTTATGTTATGATCCTGATTTTTGTAAGGACTACCCAAACTCTGTGCCAGCAAATGGAGTATGTGTATGTGATTTATCAAGAGGATATACTGGTGATCCATATAGTGGTACATGTTCTCAAGCTGTAGATGGAGAATATGCAGAAGGAGATGGTAACAGAGATGAATGGAGTAACTTAAATGATATATATTGCAATTCTCATGGGCAATATCAATCACAGACAGGGCTTTGTTTATGCTATGAAGGATATGCAGGGGGCGACTGCTCGATTTGTAGTGAAGAAATAGATGCCAATGGAGATGTAAAATATATAGAATTTGGTGGCAAATGCTATAAAAATAAAAAATGCGATATAAATCAAAATTTAGTTCAAAATTATAATGATTGTATTTGTGCAGATGGTTATGTCTCTATTGATAATGTATGTACCGAGGCTGTAGAGTGCGGTCTAGGTATGATACAAACAAAACCAGGAAGTAATCCTGATGAAGTATGTCAATGTAAAAATAATTTTATTGAAGATGGTAAGGGTGGATGTATATGTCCAACAATAGATAATGGTTACCCTAATAGCGTATTTGAATATGATCCTGCAAATGATGAATGTATAATGGTAAGGCATGACTGTACCGAGAAAAATATAAATGGAGACAAATGGACCGGAGAAAATTGTGATGAATGCCCATCTCAATATGCAATAACAATAGATAAAACAGGGCCAAGATGTGGAATACAATGTGCTGAAAATAGAGCTGATATAGAATTAAATCCTGAGTGTACAAATTGTGCAGACGGATATCAATACGATTCACTTGTTGGTACTTGTGTGAGATTATCATGTATGGATGGTGGTACTTTAATGGAAGGATACATTATCGTCGATAATACATGTAAATGTGATGAAAAAAATGGGTATGCGCTAAATATATTAGGTGTATGCGAATTAAAAAAAGAACCATTAGTTGGATTAAGTGATTCAAACATAAATAATAATATAATCACGATTGAAAATAGAGGTGAATTTAGAGACATATATGGTATGAAACCAATTGCTGATATAGATAAAGACGGTAAAGAAGTATATTATGAAGCTGTTTATAATTCGCTTAATAATGAAAAAGCAGAAATAAATATAATCAATACTAATACTGGAAATAATAGTATTTATGGTATATACTCTCCATCTGTAATATATAACGCATCAGCAACAGGAGCAACAGGTGATGTTATTGCTAATGGCGAAATTTATATAGAAAATAAAAAATCAATAACAGATATATATGGTATTTTTAACAATAGTGAAGACAATATTTACAATGCTTTTTCTTATAATACAAGTAAGGTTGGATCAAATAATCAAGCAAATGGTAGCATTATAATAACAAAAGATGATAGAAGCGGAAGCACAACTATAGGTATAGAAGGCGGTAGAAACATTTATAATTCATATGCAGGAACAAAAGATGGTATAAATGCCAATTCTGTTGCAACTGGTAATATAAATATTACCCACAATAGTGTAGGAACAATATATGGTATAAAAAGTGGCTCTAATACAAGTAAGATAACAAACGCATTTGCTTATTTGGATTCCGCTGTTTCAGATGTTATTTCGAATGGAAGTATAATACTTACAGGAAAAAGTGGTGTATATGGTATTTACTCTAATGGTAATGTAGTAAATAGCGAAACACAATTTAACAAAAGTTATAATATCATAAACAATTTTGGCGCAACAGGTATAATTAATGTACAAGGAGCATCTAGTTCTATAGGTGAAGGAGTGTATGGTATATACGTATCAGGTTCTGAAAGCACAAAATCAGAAGTATTTAATGCAATGGGATACAATTCAACAGGAGATATAATTATAAAAAATACAGGAGGAGGAACGGCATATGGAATATATTCTGAAAGAGATATGTATGTAGAAACAGATGAAAATGGAAATAGAAAAGAAGATGCAGATGGTAATCCAATATATATCTATAACAATACATATAATGCATTTCGTTCTTCTAAAGCGTATGGTGGAGATAATGTTGCAGCAAAAGGTACAATAGATATTGAAATAACAGGAGCAAGTACAGCTGAACACAATGCCATAGGAATATACGCAGCAGGTGACGTATTCAACTCATATACAGATTCTCGTTCAGATATAAAATTAGAAACAAAAGGAACAATAAGAATAAAGGATGCAAGCGATTCAGGTAATATGTTTGTAAAAGGAATAGAAGCAGGTGGTGATAAAATAGCCAATGCTTATCTAAAAGGAGAAAATTTAAATACATTAAGCCAAGCTATTGGAAGCATAACTTTAGAAAAAACAGGCATGGGAGCAGCAACAAAAATGGCAGGTATTTATCATGGAGTTGAAAATAATTCTAAAGGTCCAAATATATATAATGCTGCATTAATTAATGATAAAGGATATGCCGAAGGAAATATTGAGTTAAAAGCAGCAACAAAAGTATATGAAATGTACGGTATATACTCAGACAGAGTTGCAGATACAGGTACAATAAAAACAATATACAATGCGTATTATGACAATAGTACAGATATAAAAGATGGAAAAGTTAGAGGAAATATAACAGTAAAATCTTTAGCAACAGGTGGAGGTCTAACAAATGTGTATGGTGTTTATGCAAGGGATGGCATTGTATATAATGCTTACACAAGTAATAAAGAAGCAGATGTTGTTGGTTCAATAAGTGTTGAAGCAATTGGTGGTATGCAAGGTGGCGAAGTTGTAGGTATATATGGAGAAGGGGCTAATTCAAAATTATACAACTCAGGATATAATTCTACAATAAATGTAAAATCAACCGGCACAGGTTTAACGGGTAAGGCTGACGCATATGGAATAAAGGGTATTAAATCTACAATAGCAAATGAAGGAAAAATAAATGTAGAAATAACAGATGTAAGAAATAAGAACAATGCAGTAGGTGTTTATGTAGAAGAAGGAGTTGCAACAAATCATAAAGATGCAATTATAACTGTTTCAGGGCATAATAATACGTATGGAATGTTTGCAAATGTTAAAGCAGGAAATTCAGATGATGCTATTATTATAAATAATGGTACAATAAATGTTAGAGGAGAAGGAAATAATTTTGGAATTTTTGCAAATATTGAAGATGGAAGTAATGGAACCATAAATGTAGAAAATACTGGTACAATAAATATAACCGGTAATAGTGAAAAGCAAAATGTTGGTATTTATGCCTCAGGAGAGGGTGTAACAATAAAAAATACAGGTACAATAAATATAACTTTAGACGAGGGCACAGATACTGAAGTAACATCAAATTGCGTAGGTGGTAATTGTAACAATGGTACATCGATAGTATTAAATGGTGCAACTTTTGATACATCAGGTGTTGTTGCAAGCTCAACAACAATAGATTTAGATGCTATGAATGGTGATGTACAAATATCAAAAGGTGGTCAATTTATAACAAAAGATGATATTAAAGGAGAATTATCAGTAGCAAATTCAACAATAAAAGATACTTTTGATACAACGATAACTCTAAAAGATGCTTTATCAGCCAATAACGTTTCTTCATTAAATCTGTCATCTAAATCATATATGTATAATGCATCATTAAATAAAAACGAAGATGATAAGTACGATATTAATATGAAAATGAAGGATTTCAACGAGTTAACATCATCAGATAAAGCAGATTATTACAAGTTAAATTATGCAAATAAAAATAATATGGAATTATTTAACGCACTAAAGATTGCTAAAAATGCAAAACAATTTTCTAGAACAGAAAGTGAGATTTTAGGTGAGTATGTATTAGGTAATGTTACAGAAGAAGAATTAAGAGTTGCAAGAAGTCTTGATAGAACTATGATGTCAGAACTATTTAAACAAGGTGATGATATTAGAAAATTTGTAGGCGGTGACACCGTATTTATAGGTCGAGATGACACAAATACATTAACAGGATATGAGCTAGATTCTAAAACAATGTATGCTCTATATGATAAGAAGCTTGATAATAAATATCGTCTAGGACTAGGATTAAGCTTTACTCATACCAATACAGATTATAACAATGACTCTAGCCGTAAAAATTTCATTGTACAAGGTTATGTTCCGTTAACATATAAAATATCAAATGCTTTAACAGCTGTAACTATGGCTCGTATTGGATATGAAGACGGCGAGTACACAAGATATGGCTATGGTAATAAAGTAAATAAAGCAGATACTTCTGGTATTACATATGGTTTATTAAATGAATTAAGATACACCACAAAAGTTGCAGGATTTGATATAACACCATTTATCGGGCTAAATATGATAGGTTGGTATCAAGATTCTATAAAAGAAGATGGAAGAGATATGGCTTTATCATTAGCTTCATCTCATGTATTTTCACTTGAAAGTGCTTTAGGATTATATTTAGATAAAGAAATAAGCTTAAGTGAAAAATCAAAGCTAACGACATCACTTGGTATTGGATATTATCATGAATTTGCAAATCCATATAGTGGGACAAAATCAAAAATGATTGGCGATATGGGGTATTATAAGATAAAAAATAATGTGGCAGATTCGCGTGATCGTGGTGTAATATCAGCAAAAGTTAACTACGATTATAAAGATTTCAGTATATATGGAATGTTATTGCAATACTTAGAAGATGAATATCCGCTTAATGTAGATCTAGGTTTACGCTATAAATTTTAAGTAAAATAAGTAGTTAATTAAAAAATATTATAAATAAGTGTAAAAAAAGCTTTATTTTTAAAAAATATATGTTATAAAACAACCATAACCTTTCATAAAAACTTGAAAGTGGGGTCAAAAGCCCCGCTTTTTTGTTACCAAAATTAGGAGAGTTTTATGCAAAAGCACTATTTATCAGAAGTAATTGAACCAGTAGTTAACGAGCTGGGGTTCGATGTAATTCGTATATTAACTATTGGAGAAACAAATCCAACATTACAAATTATGATAGAGCACATTGATTATACAAAGGAAATTACTGTTGATGATTGTACTACAGTAAGTAAAGCTTTGTCAGTTGCTTTAGATGAAAAAGACCCAATAGAAAATAAATACACATTAGAAGTTAGCTCCCCTGGTATTGATAGACCTTTAACAAAAATAGAGCATTTTAAACGTTATTTAGGTTATTTAGTAAAGGTTGAAACGATTGACGCTGTAGAAAAACGTAAACGTTTTAAAGGAACTATAGAGAGCATTTCAGATAATGCCGATATTGTTATAAAAATGGAGGATACAGAATATCTAATCGCTTTTGAAAATATATCAAAAGCAAAAATTATTTTAACAGATGAGTTGTGGGAACAATACTTAAAATCTCACAAAAATACACAAAACTAACTTTAACTTTAAACAAAAGAGGAAGTAATGGAAAATATTGTAAATATGCCAAGACCTGAAATTCTTATGGTAGCAGATGCTGTTGCTAGAGAAAAAAATATTGACCGTGAAGATGTTTTTGATGCTATGGAACAAGCTATTCAAAAAGCAGGCCGTTCAAAATATGGTTTTGAACATGATATCCGCGTAAATATTAATCGTAAAACAGGAGCAATAACACTTGCTCGTTATCGTGCAGTTGTAGATGTTATTGAAAATGAAACCACAGAGTTAACTCTTAAAGAAGCTCAAAGAATTAATCCTGATATTAAAGTTGGTGAATATATCATCGATCAGCTTCCTCCTATTGACTTTGGACGTATTGCAGCTCAAACAGCTAAACAAGTAATCACTCAAAAAGTTCGTGATGCAGAACGTAACAGACAATATGAAGAATATAAAGAAAAAATTGGTACAATTATTAATGGTACTGTAAAAAGAATTGAATTTGGTAATGTTATTATTGATATGGGTAAAACAGAAGCAATTCTTCGTCGTGATGAAATAATTCCAAGAGAAAACTTCAAAAATGGCGATAGAGTTCGTGCTTATGTTTTAGATGTAAGACGTGAAACACGTGGACCACAAATTTTCTTATCTCGTACATGTCCAGAATTTATGGCAAAATTATTTACATCTGAAGTTCCTGAAATTTACGATGGTATTGTGGAAATCATGGGCGTTTCTCGTGATCCAGGTTCAAAAGCAAAAATTGCAGTTCGAGCAAGAGATACATCTATAGATCCTGTTGGTGCATGCGTTGGATTGCGTGGTATTCGTGTTCAAGCTGTTGTTACAGAATTACAAGGTGAAAAAATTGATATCGTACCTTATTCAGCAGACCGTGCTCAATACATTGTAAGCGCTTTAGCTCCAGCTGAAGTTAGCAAAGTGGTTATAGATGAAGAGAGTAATCGTATCGAAGTTGTTGTAACAGAAGAACAATATTCATTAGCTATTGGTCGTAGAGGACAAAATGTTAAATTAGCATCTCAGTTAGTTAATGCCGATATTGATATTTTAACAGAAGAGCAAGAGCGTGAAAGGCGTGCAACAGAAAATAGAATTCGCTCAGAACGTTTTGTATCTGCTCTTGACGTTGATGAAATGATTGCCCATGTACTTATTTCTGAAGGTTTCTCAACAGTTGATGAAATTGCATTGGTAGCAGTTGATGAACTTTCATCAATTGAAGGTTTTGATGAAGATTTAGCTCAAGAATTACAAAACAGAGCAAAAGCTTTTGTTGAAAAACGTAATGCAGAATTTGTTGAAAAAACAAAAACATTAGGTGTTGATGATAGCCTAAAAACCATCTCTGGATTAGACCAAGATATGATTTTAAGCCTAGCGGAGCATGATGTGAAAAACCTAGATGATTTAGCAGATCTTGCATCTGATGAATTAATGGAAATACTAGGCGAAGGTATTATCACAGAAGCAGAAGCTAATCGCATCATTATGTCAGCTCGTGAACATTGGTTTACAGAAGACGAAAATAACTAATACGGAGCATCTATGAATAGAGGATCGGTTGAACGTAAATGTATTTTAGAAGGTATTATAAAACCTTTAGATGAATTGTTACGTTTTGTAATGATAGATAACACATTACTGCCTGATTTTAATAAGAAATTACCAGGCAAAGGTATCTATGTTACAAACAACCGATCTTCTTTAGAAAAAGCTCTCGAGAAAAAACTATTTAACAAGGTTACAAGGCATAATCTAAAAATTGATGATAATTTCATTGATATAGTGGAAAAACTAATAAAATCTAGAGCGCTAAATAGTATAAATATCGCAAGAAAAGCGGGAATACTAGTTGCAGGATTTGAAAAAGTAAAAGAGGAAATCAAAAAAAATAAAGTAGAATTCATAATAGAAGCATCTAATGCAGGTAAAGATGGTAAAGAAAAAATTGCATTTCTTGCTAAAAGTATTGAAATATTTAATTTATTTAGTATAGATGAATTAGATATGACACTAAGTAAAGAAAATACGGTTCATATCGCAATATTAAAAAGTGATGTAACTAGTATGGTTTATAATAATCTAAAAAAGTATCAAAACTTTTTATCGTAAAATGGAGATAGTATTCAATGACAGAAGATAATGGCAAAAAACTAACATTATCAGGAAAATCAACCCTAACCTTAAAGAAAACTAACTTGGGGGCAAAGCAAGATGGCAAAAAGATGGTTCAAGTTGAGGTTAGAAAGAAAAGATTTGTGCCTCAAACTGTTGAAGCCAATAAACCTGTTGAAATTGATCAAGCAACAGCACAAAAGTTAGAGTTGTTGGCTAAAGCAAAAGAGCACGATGCTAAAAAAAGACAACAAGAAGAAGAAAAAGCATTGTTGCGTCAAAAACAAAAAGAAGAAGAGGAAGCAAAAAGAAAAGCTGAAGAAGAAAAACAAGAAAAAATAAAATCTCAAGAAGCAAAAAAAGAAAACAATGAGAAAAAGGAATTAGTTGTAGAACCTGTTATTGAGAATGATAACAGAAATCATAATCAAAAATACAAATCAAATAAAGATGATTATGATGATGAAGATGAAGAATTTTATTCTAAAAAAGCCAAAAAGAATGTTGGTTCAGAAAGTTCTAAACCTTTAACTCGTGAAGAAACATTTGAGCAAGAACGCAAAAAAATTCAAAAAAGAAGTTTTGAAACTCCAAAGCGTAATGCAAAAATAAATGTTAATTCATATATGTTTGGAGATGAAGATGAGGATGATGACTATGGATACGGTGCACCTCGTCGTCGCTTTAAGAAAAAAGCTCCTAAACCTCAGGTTCAACAAGCTGCTCCTCAGGAAAAAATTATTAAAGAAGTAATTATTCCTGAAATTATTACTGTGCAAGATTTGGCAAACCGTATGGCAGAAAAGAGTTCTGAAGTTATAAAGAAATTAATGTCATTAGGTGTTATGGCAACAATTAACCAATCTATAGATGCAGATACTGCACAAATTATTGTTGAAGAAATGGGGCATAAATATAAACGAGTAGCAGAAAGTGATGTTGAAGAAGGATTAACAGGACCTAATGATACTGATGCAGATTTGTTACCAAGAGCACCTGTTGTAACCGTTATGGGACACGTTGACCATGGTAAAACTTCTCTTCTTGATGCGCTACGTGAAACAAATGTTGTATCTCGTGAAGCAGGTGGTATTACTCAACATATCGGTGCATACCAAATTACATTACAAGATGGTCAAAAGATTACATTTATTGATACTCCAGGTCACGAAGCATTCTCTGAGATGCGTGCTCGTGGTGCCAAAGTAACAGATATTGTTGTGCTTGTTGTAGCAGCAAATGATGGTATTAAACCCCAAACAATTGAAGCTATTCGCCATGCCCAAGCAGCAAATGTGCCAATAGTTGTAGCTATTAACAAAATAGACCTTCCAGCAGCAGATCCAATGAAAGTAAAAACTGAATTATTGCAACACGGTATTGCTGTTGAAGAAATGGGTGGTGAATGCCTATGTGCAGAAGTTTCTGCTAAAAAACGCATGAATATTGACAAACTTGTTGAAGCAATTTTATTACAAGCAGAAATTTTAGACCTAAAAGCAAATCCAAATCGTTCATCAGATGGTGTTGTAATTGAAGCTAAAATGGAAAAAGGACGTGGAAATGTTGCAACAGTTTTAGTACAAAGAGGTACACTTCGTGTTGGAGAGATTATTATCGCAGGTAAAGAGTGGGGACACGTTCGTGCGATGTTCAATGAACATGGTAAAAAAGTATTTGAAGCAGGTCCAGCAACTCCTGTTGAAGTTCTAGGTCTTCAAGGAACTCCATCTGCAGGTGATGATTTTATTATCGTAAAAGATGAGAATCAAGCTCGAGAGGTTACAAATTATCGTATACGTAAAGAACGTGAAGCGAAACTTGTAAAGAGCGCAAAATCTGCTATGGAACAAATGCTTGATAAGATTAAATCAGGTGAATCTAAACATTTAGCAGTAATTATTAAAGCCGATGTTCAAGGTTCAATAGAAGCAATAGAAGGAACTATTACAAAATTATCTAATCAAGAGGTATCTGTTCAAGTTTTACACTCTGCAGTTGGACCAATTTCTGAATCTGATGTAACATTAGCAAAAGCATCAAATGCATTTATTATTGGATTTAACGTTCGTGCAATTCCACAAGCAAGAGATATGGCTCGTCGTGATGGTATTGATATTCGTTATTATTCAATCATTTATGATGTGGCAGATGATGTGAAGAAAGGTTTAGAGGGATTGTTATCACCTGAACTTCGTGAAAAATTCTTAGGATATGCAGAAATTCGCAATGTATTCAATATCACAGGAGTTGGACGTGTTGGTGGTTGTATGATAACAGAAGGTATGGTTAAACGTGGCGCTAAAGTTCGCTTGTTAAGAGATAACGTTGTTATACATGATGGTAGCCTAGCCCAATTAAAACGTTTTAAAGAAGATGTTAAAGAAGTTAAAGAAGGATATGAATGTGGAATGAGCTTTGAAAACTACAATGATATCCAAGTTGGCGATTATATTGAATGTTATGAAATAGAAACAATTGCCGCTAAACTGTAAAGGAGAGTAATTGATGGCGACCATTAACTATAAAGAACCTTCTCAACGACAACTCCGAGTGTCTCGTGAAATAAAAAAGATTATCGCAGGAGCATTAGAACGTGGAGAGGTAAGAAATCCATTGATATTGGATAATCTTGTAACTATAACAGATGTAGATATATCACCAGACCTAAAATATTGTACTATTTATTTTACGACATTAAATGGTCAGAATTTAGGACAAATTGAAGATGATTTGAATGCAGAAAGTTGGGGTATGAAAAAACTTATTGCAAGCAAATTAAAGCTTCGTTATACACCAGACTTAAATTTTCGCATGGATGAGTCATTTGCAGAAGTTGATCGTATTGAAAAACTTTTGCGTGACCCTAAAGTAGCTAAAGATTTAAGTCATAAAGATGAAGAGTAATTTTTTAAGGAGACTAAAATATGCTTAAGAATTTTGTATCAGAATTCAAAAAATTCGCAATGCGCGGTAATGTTATCGATATGGCTGTTGGTATTATTATCGGTGCTGCATTCGGTAAAATTGTTGATTCTTTGGTAAAAGATGTTTTAATGCCACCAATAGGTTTATTGCTTGGTAAAGTAGATTTTTCTGATTTGAAAATTATTTTAACAGAAGGTGAAAATCCAGTATCTATTAATTATGGATTATTTATCAATGCGCTTATAAGCTTTTTAATTGTAGCTCTTGCAGTATTTATTTTGATTAAAGCTATTAATAAATTACAAGAAAAGACATGTAAAGAAGAAGCTGCAGCTCCAGCTGAACCAACAACAAAGGTTTGTCCTCATTGTTGTTCAGAAATTGCAATTAAGGCAACTCGTTGCCCACATTGTACATCAGAATTAAAATAGTTTTTACTTTACAATAAATCCCCTGAGATATAAATCTTAGGGGATTTTTTATAGCATCTTTAGTAATTTTTTATAACACAAATATGCTATTGTCAAATATACTATTTCCGAATTTATGCTTCCTCTAATTTTTCATCTGCTTTTATATATTCATAGATAAACAAAACAATACCAGAAATAAGAAGAGGTAAAAGATAGTATATAATTCTATATGCAATTAATGCACCAAATAAAATAGCTTGATTTTCTTGACCAGGAAGTACATTTGAAAAAACTAATTCAAAGACACCTAATCCTCCAGGAACTTGGCTATATACACCTAAAACCTGAGCAATTATATAAGCCCCCATAAATGTCATAAAATCAATTTCAATAAAACAAATAAGAACAGAATAAAGCACTAAAGAAGCCATAACTATATCAATGCTACCAATTAACATTTGTTCAATAGCTAAACGAAATTTAGGCATTCTAAATTTTATCCCCTTAATCGTAAAGCTTTTTTTGTAATACAAGCTAGCCCAAAAATATAATCCTAAACCAACAACTGATAAAATTGTTGTTATTAAAGTTGATAATTTAGTTGTATTACTGCCACCATAAGCTTGCTCAGGTGTCATAACATACCCAACAATAATTAAAAAGAAACATGCAATCAAATATGTAAAACCGGAGAAAGTAATCATTTTTACAATATCACCTGGCTTAAATCCCCATCTGGAATAAAATCTATATCTAACAGCACCGCCTGATACAATAGCATGTCCTGCATTATTGCTTACAGAAAAACCAATAAAACCTGTTAATACCCACTTCCAAGATTGTAATTTCTTTTTAATATATTTAAGAGCAAGATAATCATAAGTTGAGAGGGCTATATATCCTAAAAGTGAAGCAATTAGAGCGTAAAATAAATTTTTATGTGGAATATTTAAGATAGCATCTTTTAATTCACTCATTGTATATTTAGATAACTGGCGATAAATCATGTATATCGCTAATACAAAAAAGAATAGTCCTAACCACGAAATTATTTTGTTTATAACAGATGATGATTTCAATTTTTGCACTCCTATTTATTTAAAATAAATTAGAACTAGTAGTATTTTCAATATTCATATCAATATAAGCTTTTAAACTATTGCCAAAAGTTTGTCTTATGAAACTTGTTTGCTTTGATACTTCTGGTTTATAGTTTTCAGCATTAGCTTGAACAGATAATAAGTCCTCAATTTTTAAAGATTTTTCAAGTAAGTCACGCCTTTTAGCTGCATAATCACTGCCCATAACTGCAGCAACGTTATAAAGAATATGAGCATTTATTATATCTAAATTATATATTTTGCCCTGAGATAAAATATCTGCTAATTTAATTATAGCATCTAAATGTCCTTGAGCTACAGCTAGTCTTAAATACTTAACAGCATGATTATAATTTTTTGTTGTACCATTACCTGATATATAGAACTCTGATAAAACATATTGGGCTTCATCATATTGATTGTCTGCAGCTTCTTTTATTAATTTAAATGCTTTAATATAATCTTGATTTACTAAAAAACCTTTATAATAAGAATATCCTAACAAATATTTTGCAGCATAATTAGATTGTTGAGCTTGTTCTAAAAGATCATAAATTTTTTGCCAATCACTTGAAGTTTTATTTTTCTTGCTATCACCAAGATATATAATAGCTAAATTAACGGCAGCATCATTACTTCCAAGTCTAGCTGCTTCTTCAAAATAACTTATAGCTTTTTCATAATCAACTTCTGTCCCAATACCATTAAAATATAAACTACCCATGTTATTAAGAGCAACAGGACTTTTATTGTTAGCCGCAAGTCCATAGTAGTGTAAAGCTTGTTTGTAATCAATATTTACACCTTCTGAACCATATAAAAACATATATCCCAAATCAAGTTGAGATTGAATATCTCCATTATCAGCTTTTTCTTTAAGCATATCTACAGTTATTTTTTCTTTTGGCTCTTCCTTTTTAGTACTATCAAATAAATTTAAAGTACTATCGAGTAAATTATTTTTATTGTCCGAATTTTCTGAAGAAATATTATTATCTGCAACACCTGAAATATCTTCCACGCCAAGCTCTATCTGAGCATTTGTAGTAATGCTAAAATTTAACATAAAAAAACAAACTATAGATAATATTTTTTTCATAGCAAATATACCTCCATTACCAACTAAAGCTATCATAAGAAAACTAATAGAAAGTAAAAAAATATTGATTTTAATAAAAAATACAGTATAAAAAACGAATTGTAAATTAAAACACAAAAATATCCTATAAGAAAATGAGCAAAGAACCTCCTATATATACCCTAAAAGATATAAGTCTCACGTTCGGTGTGAGGCCATTGTTTACATCTGTGAGCTTAAATATTTCCAGAGGAGATAAAATTTGCCTTGTTGGACGTAATGGTAGTGGAAAATCAACATTGCTAAAAGTTATTTCTAGCAATATTGCTCCAGACACAGGGGAAATATTTATTCAGCCTGGTATAAAAATTTCTTATATGGAACAAAATGAAACATTTAAGGAATATAATACATTAAAGGATGTTGTATTGGCAGGAATTGCCTCTAGCAATAAAAAAGAAGAAGAGTATAAGGCAGATATTTTAATAAATGACCTAGAAATAGATGCAAAAGCATCTCCACTTACCGCATCAGGAGGAGAATTAAAAAAAGCATCATTGGCAAAAGCTTTAATCTCAAATCCTGATATTTTGCTTTTAGATGAGCCTACAAACCACCTAGATATTAAAACTATAGAAAAATTAGAAAAGATTATAAATGAAAATAAGGGAGCTGTAATTGTTATTAGTCATGATAGATCATTTTTAAATAAAATATCAAATAAAACATTATGGTTAGATAGAGGTGTTGTATATACAAATAATCAAGGTTTTTCAACATTTGAATCATGGCAAGAGGAACTATTAGAGCAAGAAATAATAAAACAAAAAAACTTAAATAAAAAAATAGAAGAAGAAACGGAATGGCTTCACAAAGGAGTAACTGCTCGTCGTAAACGTAATCAAGGACGATTAAGACGTCTCCAACAACTAAGACAAGAACGTAAAGAACAAATAAAAAAAATAGGCTCAGTAGAGTTAGAAATAAAAGAAGGTGATATGCGTTCTAAATTAGTAATGGAAGCAAAACATATCTCCAAAACATTTGGCTCAAGAGATATTGTAAAAGATTTTTCAATTAGAGTTCTAAAAGGTAATCGTATAGGTATTGTTGGTCCTAATGGGGCAGGAAAGACAACCTTAATAAAAATGCTAACTAAAAATTTAGAGCCAGATAGTGGTTTTGTACGTTTAGGTAAAAATTTGGAAATGGCATATTTTGACCAAAATAGAGAGAAGTTAGATCCAGAAAAAACATTGTGGAGAACACTTTGTGGTGAGGGAGACCATATTTATGTAAGAGGACACTATCGTCATGTTGTTGCATATCTAAAAGATTTTTTATTCACCCCTGACCAAGCAAAATCGCCAGTTTCTTGCTTGTCAGGTGGTGAGAAAAACCGTCTTATGCTGGCTTTATCATTAGCAAAAGAATCAAATTTTTTAGTATTAGATGAGCCAACCAATGATTTAGACATGGATACACTTGATTTGTTACAAGAGGTATTGGACGAATACCAAGGTACAATTTTATTAATTAGTCACGATAGAGATTTTTTAGATAAAATATCTACATCTATGTTATATATGAAAGGTGATGGATCAATAATTGAACATGTTGGAAGCTATGATGAACTATATAAAAAATATATAAATGTAAAAAATAAAGAAGAAAAGAAAGATGTTATAAAAAGGCAAGATAAATCGCAAATCAAATCAGAGACTAAACCATTAAAATTAAGCTATAAAGACCAAAGATTATATGAAGTGTTACCTAGCGAAATTGAAAAACTAGAAAAAGATATATTGGATATCGAAAAAGAATTGGAAGATACTACTCTTTTTGCAAGAGATGAAAATAAATTTTACAATTTAACCCAAAAATTAGAAGATCTTAAGCAAGAAAAAGACGAAAAAGAAACAAAGTGGCTTGAAATTGAATTATTGAAAAGTTCTTTATAAATGTAAACCTAAATATAATAATTTGTTTTTTATAAATATATTCATGTTAAGCAATCGACACCTTTAAAAGTAGTAAAGGATGCTTAAAATGAATAAAAATAATAAAAAAGATGTTACAAAGTTAAATTTCAATGTAAATATAACTAAAGAAAAATACAAAAATCACTTATTTATAGAGTTGCCAAACAATATAAGTAAGTATCCACACTCACCAAATATAAATAGGTCAAGTGGTAAAAATCTGTTTACATTTGGTGAAAAAAATGTATTTGTGTCATCAAATTTAAAGCACAAAAAATAAAACAATCAATTAAAAATAATTAATTAAACCCACAAGATGTCATTGCTTAACTATCTATTGACGATAAAAAATAAAACACCAAGTAAAAGTATTGAAGCAAAAATACCAGCAAAAACATCATCAAGCATAACTCCATATGCGTTTTTTATTTTTGTATCTGCATATTTTACAGGTCCCATCTTTAAGATATCAAAAAATCTAAAAAACACAAAACCAAGCACATAATAAAGAATACCAGAGGTTTCAGTTAAATATTCAGGAGCTAAAAAAGATAAGAAAGAAAAAGAAAGTAATTGCCCAACAACCTCATCAATAACAACTTTAGATGGATCTTCGTTTTGACTTTCTTTTATAACAATATCAGTTGCTTTAACACCTATAAAGAATAAAATAACCGCAACTACTAATAATGCTATAAAACCACCAAAATAGATAAGGACAAACACAAGAGGTAATGTTCCAAGTGATCCAACTGTGCCAGGAGCATACTTAGAAAGTCCTAACCCAAAATATGTTGCTATAATATTTGCTAATTTGCTATTCATCTTTTTCTCCTAAATCATATAAATAAAAATACATAAAATAAAAGTTTTTACAAATATAAAATATTTTATCCACGAATAATTAATAATTTCGTGTTAAATAAATACTCAAAGTTAAAGGAGTAATATATGTCTAAGAAAAAATTTATTGTATCTGTAGTTGTTTTATTTATCGCAATATGCGCCATTTTAAGCTCATTGATTACAAGCTCAAAAAGTAAGATAATTCCTACAAAAGAACAAGAGATAACTCAAAAAAATAACAATATAAGACCTCAAAAAATACGCATACAAAAAAATAATTGTCCACTAGAAAAAGGTGAAGTTAATATTGCACTAATTACCGATTCTCGATATACTCCACCTACAAGTGTAGTAATGTATTCTGCTATAAAAAATAAATGTGAAAATTCTACATATAATTTTTATATAATAACAGAAAACATCACCAAAGAAGATGAAAATTTATTATATCGATTAAAAAATTTGGCACCTGATACTGTAAATATTACTCTCATACCAAGACATGAACCAGACCTGCCATATGAGAATATGCAACGCTTTTTACAATACAAAGTAGGTATGCACAAAGTTTATTTGCCAGAGATATTAAAAGATATTGATAAAGTAATCTATATGGACGGGGACGTAATCGTATTAAAAGACTTAAGAGAGTTGTTTAATATTGATGTTACAGATGTATATGCAGCAGTTGCCAAAGATGGTATATTTTATCGTTTTCCAAAAGAAATGGCTGAAATTGGCCTTGATAAGAGAGGATTCTATTTTAACAGTGGTGTAATGCTTTATAATCTAAAAGAGCAACGTAAAGATGATATAGTTAATAAATTAGTTGACTATGTGAAAACTCATAAAGATTTTTATGGTGATCAAGATGTATTAAACGTAGTATTTGGCGATAAATTAAAGCTTATGTCATATAGATATAACTGTATAAGTACCTTTTTTGAAGCAGATGATCTTAATTTTTTAAGTCAATATTTTGGAGAAAAATTGCCAACTGATACATTTTATATCTATGAAAATTCAACAATTATACATTATGCGGGGGATAAACCTTGGTTTGATAACTACACACCCAAATACTTAAGTGAGCTTTGGTTTAGATACTATAATGAAGTAAAGGATTACTAATGCAAAAAAAATATATATTTTTCATATCACTTATATTATTGTTGCTACTAATTGTAGGAATTTACTTAGTATTTTTATATAAAAATAATGTAAATATTGCTTATATGAGTGATAGAAAATATCTTCCATATATGATGGTGTCTATTAATTCTGCAATAGAAAATAAAAATGAAAAAACAAAATACAATATATATGTTATAGCCAAAGATTTTAACCAAGAGGATATAGAAAAAATAAAACAAATAGAACAAGAAAAAGTAAAGATAAACATTATTACAGCACGAGAAAAAACACTAGATTATTCTCATTTAGGGCGTTTTTCTTCATTTAAAACCGCAATGCAAAAAATATTTTTACCAGATTATCTAAAAGATATAGATAAAGTTTTATATTTGGATTCTGATACGATTGTTCAAAAAGATTTATCCAAATTATATAATACAAATATGAGAAATATTTATATTGCAGCAACCAAAGACGGCTTGATGTATCAGTATCCAGAACATATAAAGGAAGTAGGACTAGAGTGGCGCAATTTTTATTTTAATAGTGGAATTATGTTGTTAAATTTAAAAGAAATGCGCCAAAATAACCTAGTAGATAAATCTATTCAATATTTTAATAATCATAATGAAGTATTTGCAGATCAAGATATTTTAAATGTTGTAACAAAAGATAAAGTAAAGGAAATATCATATCGCTACAATGTTAATAGTACCTTTTTTGAAGAAGAAAGTGCAAGTTTCTTAAGTAATTTCTTTAAAGAGAAAGTGCCTCAAACATCAAGAGAAGTCTATGATGATGCCGTGATTTTGCATTTTGCAGGTCATAAACCTTGGACTGAGTGGTTTAGTCATTCATACCTAAAGCCTTTATGGTATGAATATGCTAATAGAACTAAAGAAAAATATAAAATAACCTTCTAAAATTAGCTTGCACAATATTAATTTTAGAGTTAGTATCCTCCCCATTGATAAAAAGGATAATAAAAATGGTAAAAGTTGTTTCGTTTGGATGTCGTATAAATAGTTATGAAGGGGAAATTTTTAAGGAAAAACTTAAAAATTATGACAATCTTATAGTTGTAAATACTTGCGCTGTAACCAAAGAGGCGGAACGTCAATGTTGTCAAACAATCCGTAAATTAAAAAAAGAAAACCCTAATTCAAAAATAGTTGTAACAGGCTGTGCAGCTCAGGTTAGTACTTCTCGATTTAGCCAAATGGAAGAAGTTGATTTAGTTCTAGGAAATAAAGAAAAAACTGAAATAGAAAAATATTTGGTATCCAAAGATAAGACTGTTGTCGGTGATATTTTTTCATTTTCAGGATATGATGCCTATATGATTACAGGGTTTGAAGGACGAGAACGTGCTTTTGTTGAAATACAGCAAGGCTGTGATCATCGTTGTACATACTGCATAATTCCTTATGCTAGAGGAAATAATCGTTCTGTGAAAAAAGAAAAAATAATCGAGCAAATAAAAGTTCTTTTAGATGAAGGGTTTAAGGAAATATGCTTAACAGGAATAGACGCATGTTCATATAAACCAAGTTTTAGCGGTTTAGTTGAAGATATATTAAAGACATTTCCTAATCTTCCATCTCTTCAATTTGGCTCTCTAGATCCAGCATCACTTGATGAAAATTTTATAAAATTGGTAAAAGAATACAAAAATATTAATCCTCATTTTCATTTTTCAATTCAATCTGGAGATAACTTAATATTAAAAAGAATGGGAAGACGCCATAGACGTGAAACTGTTATAGAATTAACAAAAAAGATAAGAGATGTTAGACATGATGCAACATTTGGAGCAGATTTTATATGTGGCTTTCCAACAGAAACAGATGAAAATTTTGAAAATACACTTAAATTAGTTGAAGAAGCAAAAATTGATAAATTGCATGTTTTTCCATATTCAGAGCGACCAGGGACACCTGCTGCTAAAATGCCACAAGTTCCAGTTAATATTCGAAGAAAACGTGCAGAAGCATTAAGACAATTAAGAAAGGAATAGTATGGTTAATTTTTTTCAAAAATTAGGTTTAGGCTTAAAAAAGACTTCTGAAAATTTAAGTAAAGGTATTACAGATATATTTACCAAAGAAGCTTTGTCAAAAGATACAATTACTGATTTAGAAGATTTACTATATTCATCTGATGTTGGGGTTAAAGCTACATCTGAAATTATATCAAAATTTTCATCAAAAAAAATCGATAAAGGAAGCGATATAACCAAAATAAAAGAAGAATTACAAAAAGATATTGAAGAAATTTTAAAACCATCTGAACAAGAATTTGTAATTGATAAAACAAAATCACCATACATTGTTTTAATGGTTGGAGTAAATGGTGCAGGAAAAACAACATCTATAGGAAAACTAGGAAAGAAATTTTCAAATAAAGGTTATAAAGTATCATTTATTGCAGGAGATACATTTAGAGCAGCAGCTGTAGAGCAATTATCAGAATGGGGGAAAAGAAATGGTGTTAGAGTTTTTTCAGGTCCTTCAGGATGTGATAGTGCAGGGCTTTGTTATGATGGAATAAAAGAAGCCATAAACAAAGGAGATGATATTGTGTTTATCGATACAGCAGGTCGTCTTCAAAATAAAAAAGGCTTAATGGATGAACTGCAAAAAATTATAAGAGTAATAAAGAAAATTCTACCAGATGCACCACATAAAACTCTCATAACAATAGACGCTACTACCGGACAAAATGGTTTAGACCAAGTTAAAACATTTAAAGAACTTGTTGATGTTAATGGTATAATAATAACTAAATTAGATGGAACTTCAAAAGGTGGTATACTATTAGCAATAGCATCCGAAACATCAACCCCAATACATTATATTGGCATAGGAGAGGGAATTGATGATATGGATGTATTTAACGCAAAAGACTTCACAAAAGGGCTTTTAGGGCTATGATGAGTTTTGATTTTAATTTTGATAATAATATTACAGATTCAATATCTCACAAAAAAGAACCAACTGCTAAAACAGTTACAGAAATTTCAAATGAAATAAAACGTTTCGTAGAAGGTAATTTTAATAATATTTATGTAAAAGGCGAAATTTTTGGAGCCAAAAGAGCCGATTCTGGGCATTGGTATTTATCATTAAAAGATGAAGGTGCAGTTTTGTCAGCTGTTTGCTGGCGAGGAGTTGCCTCTAATTTAAAAATAAAAATAGAAGATGGTTTAGAAGTCATTGCTAAAGGAAAAATAACAACATTTGCGGGCAAATCATCTTATCAATTAGTAATAGAAAGTCTTGAACCAGCAGGTAAGGGAGCTCTGTTAAAACTTTTGGAAGAGCGTAAACAACAATTTATAAAAGAAGGTTTGTTTGATAATGCACATAAAAAGCCGATTCCATATTTACCTGAAACAATAGGCGTTGTATCTAGTGCATCAGGTGCGGTTATTCGTGATATTATACATAGAATAAAAGATAGATTTCCAAGTCATATTTTATTGTGGCCAACACCGGTGCAAGGAGAAGGGGCAGCAGAAAAAATAGCTTTTGCAATAGATGGATTTAATAATTTAGATGAAAAAAGTAAAATCAAACGACCAGATGTAATAATTGTGGCAAGAGGCGGTGGTAGTCTAGAAGATTTATGGCCATTTAACGAAGAGATTGTAATCAGAGCAGTATATAATTCTAAAATACCAATCATATCAGCAGTTGGTCATGAAACAGATACCATGTTAATTGACTATGTTTCAGATAAAAGAGCTCCAACACCAACAGGTGCTGCCGAATTTGCTGTTCCAGTGAAAGACGAACTATTATCTAGTATGAATATTTTTGATAATCGAATGCGAAATGCAATAAGACGTTATTTAGCTGAATATAAAAATAAAATAGAAGGATTAGGAAGAGGAATACCAAAGTTAGATCAAATATTAAACGAAAATATACAAAAGTTAGATTATAGAGTTGAACGTCTTCAAACAGCGATGATAAATTATATAAAATTAAAACAAAATGTGTTAAATCTAGCAGAAATAAAGCCAATATATATCAATACACTTGTAGAACGCTATAAAGATAAATTAGATTCTCTATCATATCGTTTAGAAGGAGTTTCTGTTGATAGTGTACTAAAAAGGGGGTTTGCTTGGGTAAAAGGTGAAAATCTTCAAACAATATACAATGTAAATGATGCAAGAAAACAATCAAGCTTAACAATCCGTTTTGCAGATGGAGAAATATCTACCTCAAGTATGCCGTTAAAAGAAGATATATCATCTAATAAAGATAAAAAAACAAAAATTGATGAAAAAATACAAGCTTCGTTATTTGATTATTAATAACTCATGTATATGCTAAAATAAATAATAAGGAGATTTAGTATGCATATTTTTTGGCTTGCATTCATTCAAGGGTTTACAGAATTTTTACCAGTAAGTTCATCTGGGCATTTGATATTATTTGCAAAATACTCAGGTTTTAGTGATCAAGGACAAGCTATAGATATTGCATTACACATAGGCTCACTAATTGCTGTTGTTTTATACTTTTGGTCAAGTATAAAAGAAATGCTAGTATCATTATGGCAAAATAAGTTTAAGCCAGACTTTAAAATCAAAGGAATAAAATTAGCTTATTTCCTCATAATCGCAACTATTCCAGCAATTATAATAGGAGGATTATTATCATATTTTGGTACATCATGGACAAGAGATACAAAATTAATAGGATACCTTTTAATAATATACTCTATATTGCTTTGGTATGCAGATACTTCATTTAAAACAACAAAAACTCTTGATACTATGACCTTAAAAGATGCTATATCAATAGGTTTGGCACAAACTTTAGCGTTTCTTCCAGGAACAAGTCGTTCTGGTATAACAATAACAATGGGGAGATTTTTAGGTTATAATCGAAGCGAGGTCGCAAAGTTTTCTATGTTGCTATCGATTCCATCGATTCTAGCAGCAGGAATTTTAGCAACATATAATCTTTTGCAACAAGATAGCATACAGCAATTAATTTTAGGAGGATATGCCGTATTATGGTCATTTGTCTTTTCATTTATAGCAATTCTTTTTATGATGAAGTGGCTTAGGACAAAAACATTTTTACCTTTTATAATATATAGAATAATACTAGGTGTATTGCTATTGTTAGATGCATATGGTGTGATATAAAATATAAGCTCTGGTGGCGAAATTGGTAGACGCGTAAGTTTCAGGTACTTATGGAAAATTTTCCGTGAAGGTTCAAATCCTTTTCAGAGCACCATTAAATTAAAATTATTTTCTATACTCATTGGGAGATAAATTATGAAAACAATTATATTGTCAATATTTTCATTTTTTATATTTATAAACAATACGTTTGCAAATAATAGTGTGCTAGATGAACGGTTATTGTCATTAAGTAGCAAAGGTAATAATGCGCAACTTATACAAATGGTGATAGACGGAGGCGCAGATGTCAACGTTAAAGATAAACAGGGATATACACCTTTATTATATTCATGTGCAAAAGGTTATTATGATAATGTAAAAGTTCTATTAGAAAATGGAGCAGATGTAAATGTAAAATTAAAAAAAGAAACTCCCATTTTATTGGCAATGAAAAATGATAATATTACACCAGAAATATTAGAATTACTAATAGAAAAAGGTGCAGATGTTAATGTAAAAGACGATATTGGACGGACTCCTTTAATAATTGCTAGTACGTCATACACAGATACAAAAGTTATAGAAGTTCTTTTAGATGCAGGTGCAAAAATAAATGCTATTGGAGGGGGCTCAAGAGCATTAGATATGGCATGTAGTTTTAATAGCAATCCAGATATTATAAAGCTACTATTAAAACGTGGTGCAGATGCAAAATTAACAGATAGCATAGGTAGAAGTGCAATATATTATGCCAAAATGAACGAAAACCTAATAGGAACAGAGGCAATGAAAATGTTAGAAAAAGCATCACAATGAAAACTATGAAATAAATTTATCATTACAAAATCCCCTAAAGTTTTCACTTTAGGGGATTTAAATATTAAAGAATTATACTATGAGCTTTTTTCTCATGAAGTTGCGCTCTTTTAGAGGCTTCTTCTAAAAAAGCTCTGCATTTTTCTAAAGAAAAATGCCCATCATCACCTTTGAGTTTTCCTTCAGCATCAATAGAAAATTGACCATTAGAAGGTACAACCTTGCTAATCTTATCAATTTCTTCTGCTACATTTTCAGGTGATAAACCTCCCGCATACCCTTGAGGTATATCATCAAAAATAGGAGCTGGGCGATTTTCTGGTACAATTCCTTCGCCAAAAGAAGAATCAAACAATAATTCAAATTTTGCACCGCTATTATACAGTTGTTGTATGAATTCTGCGTTACTATCATTATGTTGAAAAATAAACACCAACTCAGGATATTTTTTCATCATTTGAATAATAGTTTCAACTTTTGGTTCTTTTTCTCTACCAATCTTAAAATTAAGCTGTACTTTTTTTATAAAATTTTCACCATCTGATAAAGTAAGACCCAAGAAATGTTCAATTTCATCAGGTGCATCACCAGAGCAAAAGCGTTCTACCCAATCTTGATTTATATGCAAAGCGATGTTTAGATTAAGTTCCTGTTCTTTCAAATGGTAGTACAAGGCCATAATCCACCAAAATCGAGCCATACCAAAAGAAGCTTTTTTGCCAGATACTTGGATGCCAATACTAGCTGTTTCGTTGTAGTTACAAAACAAGTCAACTAATTTTTCGATATTCGTGTGCTCATTAGCACCAGAACAAGTAACACATTTTAGTTTCATGATTAATAATATTTAACATTAAAAAATAATAAAATAAAACACTATAGATACTAAAAGATTGTGTTTGTTTGTCAATAAGTTTTATTGGTAAAATGAATATCTATTATTATTTCAAAAATAATAATTGCAAAAGAATATTGACAAAAGGACAAAATCGAGCTACAATTTAAGAGCAAATCAATTATTGTGTTTATTTTTATTAGCAGCGGCTGATTATTAAGCACAATACAGTAATAACCTAAAAAACACTAACTTATGAAGAAAATGTTTGCGATTACCACTGAAGAAAATTGGTGGAAGGGAGAAGTTGTTATTCGCTACAACCTTTGGACTGTAGCAAAGTTATTAATAGTAATAGCTCTTCTTTATGCGTTATGGATGCTGTTAGGCTTATTATGGTCAGCAGTTTGTTGGCTTGCTAAAGCAAGTTGGGATGGTATTTGTTGGCTATGGAATGGCATCTGCTGGATTGGAAACTCATGCTGGGATGGCATCTGTTGGGGTGGAAGCACCTGTTGGGATGGTATCTGTTGGGTTGCAAACCAATGGATATGGCTTCTTGGATTAGTTATTCTTGGAATATTGTTGATGTTACTAAAGAAAGTTGATTGGAAAAATTTTCTTGGTAAAGTCAAAAATCATTCTAAAACATTGTTGACATTATTATTGCTTTTGTTAGCAGTAGTTCTGTTATTAACAATAAGAGAATGCTCATCCAATAACACCAGACAGGTTACAGCGGCTCCAATAGTTGAAACAGAAAACACAGAAAACATTGATAGTGTATCCAAAGTACAAGAAAAAGTCTTTAACGAGGCTTTTGATTGGGTGGTAACTACAAGAGCTTATCTAGATGGTGTCCAAGCAGGAGATAACATCAAAAAGAGAGCACTAGTAGGGCTAAAGTATGTTAATGGAAAATCTGTTGAAAAAATGGATTTTACAGGTAAGACATACCAAGAAGCAAAAGAAATTATAGCTTCTGAATGGCGTACACTTATACTTGAGAGTTTAAATGGTGTTCAATTAAAAGAGCATCAAATGGTTGCCATAACTCTATTTGCCATGCGAAATGGTAAATATGGGTTTATAAGCTCTGAATTTCTAAAAGAAGTAAAGAGTGGTAATCTAAAATCCTCAAGTGCAATGTCTCTGCACAAAGCCAACGGTACAGAGAGGTATCTTCGATCAGAAGCCAGACAATACCTTTGGGTGATAAAGAATATTTGGGATGGAAATATTTCAGTCTCAAAACTTCTTGATTGTCCCATGTTTTCATACAAAAAAATATCATTGAGTGATATGTATGATAACAATGGTGTACATCTTTGGTCGCCTGAGATGGAGCAAAAACTCCATGCTGGAAATACCGAAACCCCGAGAGGAGCGTTAAATCTTTAACGCTCTATTCTACTCAATTATCCCCCCCTAAACTTTAGAGGGGGATTTTTTATTTTAATTTTTATAATGTTATTTACAAATTGTTTTTCTTCATAAAATATTTTCAATAACAAAATTTATTTGATATTTTTCCTAAATAATTGTATAATAAAAAAGGTTTAGCAAAAGAATAATATGTTTAGTTTTGTATAAAAGGATATTTTCAATGGAAAATGATGATGAAAAATTAAGAAAAGCATGTCGTGATATATATCATCAATGTGTTGAAGGATTGCTATCTATAGATGATACAATATCACTTGAAAGTACATTTATGCAAACAACAGGAGTATATAGATATCACGAACTAGGAACAATATCTAATCCAACAAACTAAGGAAGAAATGTCAAAAGGCTACAAAATATTATTGAAAATTTGTGTAACGGAGAGCATCCAGCAAATAAAGAAATAAAAAAATTTATGCTAGAAAATGGTTACATCAAAGAAAATAATGGAAAAATAGAATTTATGCCATCTTTTATATTGCAAACACCTGACAATGGGTTGTCTGGTGGTTGCACAAAATTAGATAAAAATGGCAATGTTTTGATTATAATTAATGAGCAACAAGCTCAAAGAGAAGATAGTAGTTTAGCAGTTGTTTTAGGACATGAAATATGCCATCAAATGATAAATGAAAAAATGCAAAATAACGGAACATCAGCAGAGGTAGAGGCTCTTTGTGATTTAGTAGGTCTAGTTGCAGCTAAAGGTGCTGGATATGATGTTCGAAATAAAATTGCAGAAGATGAAAAAGATTATAGCAGAGATACGCAAAAGCAAATTTATGAAAAATTTTTTTCAGACCATTCACCTGAAGAAATCGAAAAAATGGTGGATACGCACATGGAAAATACTGTTAATACGTTTTATATGCCTAAAAAGTTAAAAAGAGTTGCTGAATTTGTAGATAGAAAAGTTCCTCTATCAACAATGATGAAAAATAAAAGAAACGTAGAGCAAGCAAAAAAAAGAGTTAGGAATAAAATATCATCATGTCATTCTAACAACAATGATAATACACCAAGCAAAGAAAGTGTTAAGCCTCATAATAAAACTAATGCAAATATGCAATTACCACTTAGCACAATTATTGATACACAAAAATCATAGTTTATTATTTTAAAGTATAAAAATAAAAATCCCAAGTACTATTAAAGTACAAGGGAATTTTTTTAGTTTAATTCAATAAATTCATCTACAATTTGTTTATAGATGTTTTTACTGTTTTCTACGTGTTCCACTCTTGCTCTTATCATTTCAACAGGAGTATGACGCTTTGTTTGTTGTTCTCGAATTTTAGCTCTCTTTATAGCTATATCAACATCACAATGAATGTAAAACATTCTTGTTTTGTATCCGAGCTTTTTAACATTTTCTAAGAGCTCTTGATGGCATTTAGGAGTGCCACCATGGTCAAAGAAAATATTTTTCTTCGCCTTTATCGAACGTGCCAATAATTCATATCCGGCAATTCTTGCAGGAATTTCCCATTTTTCGAAAGCTTTTACAGGTCCGAGAACCTCAACATCTTCACGATATTTGGGATGCGCCATCATCAAAAAATCAAAACCAATAAATACATACCCCTCAAACTGTTCCTTATTTTGCTGATAAAAAGTACTTTTTCCAGCAGCTGGAATTCCGAGCATATGAACAAGTTCAGGATTGGATACTGTTGGTGCTTCACTGATGAATTTGTCAATAATAACATCAAACCCTTCGACATTAAGCTCATCGAAAGTACAAGGGATAACTTCATTTATCCCCGGAATTAGTTCTTTCATAATAGTAGTGTTAATAATTTGTTTCGAACGCAAATTATCATAAAATATTTTTTTGTCAATATTTAAAGAGGGAGACAATGGTAAGAATTAAAAAAATTAATTTTTATAATATACCAAATTTATTTTCAATTCAAATTTTAACAATATTGCCATAAACTTCATGTAAAATATCTAAAAAAGTCAATAAATTTATATAAATAACTAAGTGTTTTCTAATCTAGCATAAATTTTTATACTTATTTTTACTAAATGAAATATATAGATAATATTTACATATCAAAAACTAAATCATTCATTAATGTTTTATTAGCAATAAATTTGTAATATAAACGACAATATTATAACAAAGAGGATTTATGTAATGAAAAAAATTTTGAGTATTTTATGTTTGAGTTTTTTTATTGTTGTAGAAAGTATAGCTACTGAAGGTAGTTCTCATAATAATGCTACTAAAGATAGTAATGTTGTAAATAATTCTCCTTATTTATATAATTTTAGTGATAAACTTTTAAAGTCTGCAAAAAGTTGCACTCCTTACACGGAAAATTTTACAGAACTTAATCCTAAATTAGGCGATAAAAATACTCTATTGGGGGGTAAGCTAACAGTTTTGATTAATATTAAAGGAGAGCAAGAAAATAAATGTGTTTTTGATGTTGAAATGAAATTAGGAGCACTTGGTCGTCAAATTTATCATTGTAAAATCAATGATACTCAACAAAGCACTTTATATAAGGCTATGCTAGACCGTTCAAACGATATTATAACAGAAACATTTGATAGTTATGTGATAACTAAAAATGAAGATGGAGATATAATTGATAAAAAGACATATAAAACAACAATGACAGATAATCGCTTTAACATTGAATGGTCTAAAATTGTTGAAGAGTGTGATATTGAACAAAAAACGTTAGCTAAAGAAGAAGAAGCAGACTTAGAGAAACAATTTAATACATTCGAAGATGGAGTTCTTTCATCATTACATAATTGTGAAAAAACATCAACTTATAGAGAAGTTTTATTTTTTAGAGAGAATATTGAAGTAAAGGGATGGGATAATGGAAAATGTATTTTAGAATATGACGATTTTACCCTTTTATTGCCGCAAGAACATTTAAAAAATATCCAAGCATGGGACGATATTCATAAAATAATAAAGAATAAAGAAATTGCAAAATATCATTACGAGAAAAAATATATACATGATTATATTTTGTATGCTGTAGGTTTCTGTTCTAGGACAGATGGTACTACTAATGGTATATCAATGACCACTAATGGTATAAAAGTAAAAAGCTATATTAAGTATAAAAAAACACCAACAGGATGTGATGTTGCTTTTGTTAATTTGTTAAATCGAGGTGAAGGTGAAGAAGATTACACTAAAATTTGCAAATTACCCAAAAGTTACGTTCAAGATATTAATGATAAATATTCTGATTTGATAAGGAGTTATTTAAGAAAATCAAATATTAGTTCTACAACTAAAGCTCAGATAGAAACTATAAATGAAAAAATTTGGCAAGAAATTAATGAAAATCAATTTTGTAATTAGAGGAAATAAAAGCTACACATAGTTTAAAATAAATTTTTATCATAAACCAATCTTAAAACTAAAAAAATTGATAATTTTTAGATTATAGCTAGGGATATTTTACATAGTACAAACAATTAATTTAAATTGACGCAATTTTATATTTATAGTAAAAATAAGCTATAAACGTAAAGAAAGAGTACTTAAATGATGAGATTTGTTATATTATCTTTAATTGTTTTTGCTACAACTATAGCAAATGCAACTACTTCTAATCATTCTTCTTATAATGATGTGAGGGTAAAAGCAACTTGCACATGCCCAGATGATTATCCATTGATGGATACAAATGGATATTGTTATTCCTGCGATTATACTGAAGTTATTAATTTGGCGAACAGAGACACTTGTGAGAGTATTTGCAATGGGAGAAATGGTACAACAAAGCGAGTTTCAGTTATTTTTGGGTGTAAATTAGAAAATTGTCCCAAAGATATGCCATTAGAAAATACATTTGGAGAATGTTTAAGTTGCCAATACGATGCACCAGTTTCGGATATTAAAAATTGTTCTTTATGTCCAAATAGAGAAGTTCAAGACGGAAAATGTGTGATATCAGATTGTTCTGACAGACCTCTTTTAAGTTATGATGGTTTTTGTTATCCTTGCTCAACTAAATTAGCAGTAGAGACTTTTCGAGGAGAATGTACAACAGTATGTCCAAATAGGCGGGAAAGTGGCTCATGGAGTAATGTGACTGATGGTGGTGTGATTTCAGGGAGTAATTGCGGTTTAAGATAATAATTAGGTTATAGATAATTTTGCGATGATAAGTTTATCATCTAAGTAAGAAATATTGAAAACAAAGAAAATTTTCCTAAGATTCGAATATTGTTAGAATGTAACTATTAAATATCATCAATCATAAGTTTGGTTAAACATTTATAAAATAGCAAAAGTTGCTATAACTTTATTTATATAGAGAGAGTTTAAATATTAAAACATAAGATTTAAATACAATATGAATAAACTAACAAAATACTTGAGCATCATATAAGTATAGGATAACCTAATTTAAATTTTGCAATTATTAAGGATAGAAATATGAATATTAGACAATGGTTTAGTAAATTTTTTAATAGTGAAGTTTCTAGCGGAATTTTAATGATTTTGGCAATGTTTACTTCTATCTGTTTAGCAAATAGTCCTTTAAGGGAACCTGTGTTGCACTTTTGGGAAACACAATTATTTCTAGGTTTAGCTGATATGAAGTTTTCTCGCTCCTTAGAGTGGTGGATTAATGATGTTTTGATGGTATTTTTCTTTTTACAAATCGGCTTAGAATTAAAAAGGGAAATGAAAGAGGGATTCTTATCAGATGTAAAACAAATCCTTGTCCCAGCATTGGCTGCACTTGGAGGGATTATCTGCCCTGCAATAATTTATGCAATTTTTAATAATAATTCTCCACAAAATATGAATGGGTGGGCTATTCCAACAGCAACAGATATCGCTTTTGCAGTTTGTGTTTTGATGTTGGTAGGCAAAAGTGTTCCTCAGGCAGTAAAAATATTTTTGTTAGCAATAGCGATATTTGATGATTTGGGCGCTATTTTAATTATTGCCATATTTTATAATCAAGGTGTTTCTATTAATTTAATAGGTTATGCTAGTTTGACGTGTATGGCTTTGTACTTTTTAAATAGAATGGAAGTAACAAATTTTATCCCTTATTTTATCTTAGGAGTTGTCTTATGGTATTGCTTCTTAAACGGAGGTATTCATACAACAATATCAGGAGTTCTTGTTGCTATGGCTTATCCTATGAGAGTTCATTTAATAAGAAGTTCTCCTTTAGAAACTTTATCACATAAATTAAAGCCTTGGGTTGATTTTGTGATTTTGCCAGTTTTTGCTTTTGCTTCTTCAGGATTATATTTAGGGGGTATAACAGCAGAAACATTTACTCATACATTGACGCTAGGTATTATATTTGGCTTATTTTTTGGTAAGCAAATAGGTATATTTGTAAGTACATGGTTGCTTATCAAAATTAAAATAGCATCATTTCCTAAAAAGGTTAAGTTACTTGATTTATATGGTGTCTCTGCTATTGCTGGTATAGGTTTTACAATGGCTTTATTTGTTGGTAAATTATCGTTACCGGAAGATATGCAAGGAGAAGTAAGGCTAGGTATCTTATGTGGTTCATTATTATCAGCATTATGGGGTGCGACCATTTTTCACTGGCAAGAGCATATCAAAAAAAGTCGCCATTAAAGGCGACTTTTAGGTCTTGGCTGCCTGACCTGGATTCGAACCAAGATTAACGGAGTCAGAGTCCGCTGTCCTACCATTAGACGATCAGGCAACATACAAAAAGATTTCTATTACGAATATATGCAAGTGTCAACAAATTTTATAAAAAATATATAAAATATTTGCAAAATAAAAAATATAAATTATCTTAAAATCGTAAATCGTTTATTATGGAGAATAGAATGCCTGTAAATATCAGTTCGCCGATGTTGAAAATCCTAAAGAGCTTTCTTCTAGGTCAGAAAGATAAAGATATTACTCCAAGTGAGGCAGAAAAAATTCAAAAAGCATCTTATGCGTTAAATAATGCAGAAATAAAAAAACGTTTTACTCCGCCATATGCTAATATGCTTGCAGATTTAGAAAGTCCAGATAAGCAAGTATTTGAGGCAAGTCTCTATTATTTGACTAAAATCGCAATAAAAAAATCACGATATAGGGAAGATATCGTAAAAAATATGCATGAAAAAGTTCAAAATAAATCTTTAAATCCAGAATATAAAGAGGCTATAAAGCAACAAATATTAAAAATATCCCAAAAAAACAACTAATAATCGTGCGTTTGTTCTTGACTATAAAATAAATAGTATTATAAATATTTACTGTTGAGTTATCTCAACGGAGACAGTGAAACTTTAATTATAATAAAGGAGACAAAATGACAACAGGAACTGTTAAGTGGTTTAACTCCCGTAAAGGCTATGGCTTTATTCAACCAGAGAGTGGCGGCAAAGATGTTTTTGTTCATATTACCAAGCTTGAAGAAAAGGGATTAAGAAAGCTGTACGAGGGACAACGTGTAAGTTATGAAATTTATGACGATCGCGGACGAACTGCAGCTGGCGCTATTGAAATACTTTAATAGCAAAATGGACTATCGGACTATCTTACGCCGTTTTCTAAAAATGAAAGCGGCTTTTTTATTTTTATAATTTAAGATATTTTTGTTTTTTCTATTTACATATCTTAAAAAGATTGCTATTAAACTATCAGTAAAATAAAATTTTAGTATTCGTAATTATGTTATAGGAAAGTCTATGTTTCAAAAATTAAAAACTAAGTTTTCAAATCTAAATTTTGTGGTTAATTATAAAAAAATGTTGCCTTATATAAAGCCTTACTGGGGAAGGGCTTTAACAGCTGTCTTAATAACAATACCAATTGGTTCAATGGATGCCATTATTGCATGGGCATTAAAACCATATATGGATGTTGTTATGGTTGAAAAAAATACAGGAGGAACATCGACTTTTTTGATACCTTTGCTTATCATAATATTTAGTTCTCTTCAAAGTGTTTTAACATATACAGCCACATATCTTAACACCTGGGTTGGTCAAAAAATTGCAATGGATGTAAAAAAGACGCTATTTTCTAAATTAATGCGTTACAATGCGTCATTCTTTGATAAAAATACTTCAGGAGATATAATTTTTCGCTTTAATAATGATGTAGATTCTGCTTGTAGTGGTTTGTTAAATAATATGAAATTATTTTCAACTCGTTTATTCTCATCTTTATCACTTATTGGGGTGCTATTTTACAATTCATGGCAACTAGCTATTGTTGCAACATTAGTGTTAGGTTGTGCGTTATATCCTTTAACAAAAGTTAGAAAGCGTATAAAAGGCTTGATGGATAAAACAGTATTCTCCGGTTCAAGAGTTATGACACACTTTAATGAAACATATAGTGGTAACAGAATTATATCATCATATAATTTGTATGAATATCAAAATAATAGATTTTGTGGCACATTAGATGATGTATTTAAAATTGGTATGAAAATGATACAACGTACAGGTATTATATCACCATTAATGCATTTTATTGTATCACTAGGTATAGCAGCAGTTATTTGGCTTGGTTCATATCTTATTGTAACTCATCAAATTACAGCAGGTAGCTTTGTTTCATTTATAGCAGCCCTTGTAATGCTGTATACTCCAATAAAAAGTATTGGTAATAACTTTAATAGTGTTCAGATGGCGTTTCTTGCTATGGAACGTGTATTTAGTGCATTAGAGAGAGTTCCTGATATTAGAAATTGTGATAATCCAAAACAATTATCAACTCCTAAAAAAAGCATTGAATATGAAAATGTGAGCTTCTCGTATGTTAAAGATAAACAAGTGTTAGATAATGTTAATTTGAAAATCAATATTGGTGAAACAATAGCATTCGTTGGTAATTCTGGCGGTGGAAAATCAACTCTTGTTAATTTATTGCCTCGTTTTTATGATGTAACAGGTGGTTGCATAAAAATTGATGGAGAAGATATTAAAAAATTAGATATTGATTCTTTAAGAGATAATATTGCCATTGTTTTTCAAGATAATTTTCTCTTCTGTGGAACAATTCGTGAAAATATTACTCTTGGCAAAGAAAATGCTACTCAAGAAGAAATTGATAATGCTGTAAAAAGTGCTTGCTTGGAAGAATTTATATCAACTCTAGATAAAGGGCTTGATACTGAAATAGGAGAGCGAGGTGTTCTCTTATCAGGAGGACAAAAACAACGTATAGCGATAGCTCGTGCTTTTATTAAAAATGCTCCTATTGTAATTTTAGATGAAGCAACATCAGCCCTTGATAATAAGTCAGAAGCAATAGTTCAAAAAGCAATAGAAAATCTTATGGCAGATAGAACTGTGTTTATTATCGCTCATAGATTATCGACTGTTCGTAATGCTGATAAAATTGTTGTGGTAAACTATGGTAAAATTGCAGAAATAGGAAATCATGAAGAGTTGATAAATAAAAAAGATGGCATATATGCCTCATTATATCATACTCAACTTCATTAATATTAAGGAGAAAATATATGCCATATTTGACAGTTTATACTAATGTAGACTTTGGTAATTCAAAAGAATTAGTAGAAGATAGCGCAAAACTTATATCGTCAACACTATCAAAGCCAATAAATTATGTTGTAACAAATTTTATTTACAATCCAAATATGTCATTTGGTGGTAGTGTTTCTGAAAAGGGAGCTTTGGTTGAACTTTTATCTATTGGATTAGGCGATAAAGATAGATTAGTTGCAGATATAACGTCTTTTTTAGCTAAAAATTTAGATATAAAAAATACACAAAATATAAATATATCATTAAACAATGCTCCGGCTTCACAAGTAGCGTCAGGTGGATACACATTTGGTTAAAGAAAAAGCCCCAATAAATGGGGCTTTTTCTATTCTGCATATGGGTTATCAGCTTTTCTAACATTAATCCTAATAGGAATACCTCTTAAATTGAAAGTATCTCTAAGTTGATTTGTTAAATATCTAAGATATGAATCAGGCAACCCCTCTGGATTACTTGAAAATATATAAAATGAAGGTGGACGTGTTTTGGCTTGAGTGATATATTTAAGCTTAATACGTCTTTTATTTTTACCTAAAGGTGCGGGGTTTTGATCTTGTACGTCTCTAAACCACTTATTAAGAGGGGCAGTTGGAATTCTAACGTTCCATCTTTCATATACCTTAATCACTGCACTTAATAATTTATCTAATCCTTTTTTCTTTAATGCGGAAATTGTAACAGTAGGTACTCCTTCTGCTTGAGTAAGAGAAGTTGCAAGTTTGTCATTTAGTTTCTGTAAAGTTTCTTGTTTGTCGGCAATATCCCACTTATTAACCGCAATAACAAGAGCTCTTCCTTCATCCAATACTTTTCTTGCAATAGTTAAATCTTGTTTATCAAGTACTGCATCAGCATCTAAAACTAATATAACAACTTGGGCCATATTGGTGGCGTATAAAGTGCTCTCAACAGACATCTTTTCAATAGCACCCGTTATTTTAGCTTGTTTTCTAAGTCCCGCAGTATCAACTAAATTTATTTTCCAATCTTTCCACTCTAAACGTGAAGTTATAGCATCTCTTGTTAGCCCAGCCTCTGGTCCTGTTAACATTCTTTCATCATTAAGAAGAGCATTAACAAGAGTGGATTTACCAACATTAGGTCTTCCAACAATCGCAACTTGTATTGGTTTTTTCTTTAATGTTTCAATATCTGTTTCTTCTTCGTTATTTATTGTATCTAAATTATCTTCAAGTGTTGATTTTTGTTCGCTTATTTCTTTTAGCGACATATACAATTCATCAAAACCAATGCTGTGTTCTGCGGAAAATATGATAGGACTACCAAGACCAAGTTTGAATGCTTCAAAAATACCATGTTCTTGTGCTCTTCCTTCGCACTTATTTGCAAGTAGAATAACCGGTTTTTTACTTTTTCTAACTAAATCTGCAAAATGCTCATCGTAAGCCTGTATGCCACTTCTTGCATCAAATAAAAACAAAACAGCATCAGATTCATCAATGGCTCTCTTGGTTTGTAGCCACATACGTTGTTCCATTTTACCAGCAGTTGCTTCTTCATAACCAGCTGTATCTACAATAACGAGATCCAAATCTTTTAATTTAGCTGTTCCTTCTTTTCTATCTCTCGTTACACCTGGTAAATCATGAACTAAAGCTAGTTTTTTACCAACTAAGCGGTTAAATAATGTCGATTTACCAACATTAGGTCTGCCAACTATCGCAATTTTTAAAGCCATTACAAATCCTCTATAGATTAAACAAAATAAAATCTAGAGAAAACTTATAACATATCCATATAAAATTTTCAAGTCTTAAAATTTGTCTAATATTTGAAGCAAATTTTATTCAAATACTATTATATCTGCATTATCAGAAATTGCAATTACGCGCCCATTAACAACAACTAATCCATTGCTAATATCTACACCTAAATTTGTTTTAGCCATAAGTTGACCATCTTTAGCATTAATCTTAAATACCAAACCATTAGAAAAAGCTAAAAATAAATTATTGTTTATCATTACTGGTTGAGAAGCATACACTTCACCTTTTATATCTTCATCAGTAATATATGGTTTTATATCTAAATCCCAAGCAATATCACCGCTATTCTTATCTATAGCATATAAAACATTTTTATTTGAGATAACAAACAAATATTCTCCAACAAGTAACATGTTTTGCATTGAACCTATTTCGTTATTCCATAAAACATCACCCGTTCTAATATCTAAAGCCGTTAATGTGTTGCTATTACTTATTGCAAAAATGCTACCATCTTGAATAATTGGGAACGAGCCTATGGTGTTAATTTCTGTAGAATAGTTAACTTGTCTATTTGATACAAGCATATGAGACCATAAAGGTGTGCCAACTGTCGCATTCAATACAACTATCTCGCCGTTAGAGAAACCTGCAACAACAATATTGTCTTCTGCATCATACGCAGGACTAGCACCTCCTGCAATCACAGTGTCTTCAAAAGCGACACCAAATCTCCATAGTTCATTACCTGTCATCTTATCTAAAGCATAAAGTTTATTGTCAACAGTTTGAACGAGTAACATATTAGGAGTAATTGTCGGAGATATACGAATAGGAGCTTCTAAAACTTTACGCCATTTAGGAGCACCTGTTATTGCATCCATCGCATATACACCACCAAAACCAGTTGTTGCAAATAGTAAATTATTATCAATAGCTAGGCCAGAAGCTCTACTTTTGGTTTCTTTAAAGTTTTTAGAAGCTACTGATAAATTATTTTCCCATAAGCGAGTTCCATTTTTAAAATTAAACGCACTTACAAGTCCATTTGCATCCATCACAAAAATTCTATTATTTAATACAACAGGGGCAGCTAAAGATATATTTCTTTTATTTATACCTTTTCCAAAATTTTCTATCCAAATTTCTTTTAATGTAGCACCAGCTTTTAGGTTGCTTGCAATGTGATTAGAGTTGCCTCCATTTTGACTCCATGAGTTATTTAAAACAGGATAAGGAAGTGAAGATATAGATTTTTTGCTAACATCTAGTTGACCACTATTGTTATCTAATACAGATAATCTTTCGCCTACTGGGAGTTTTTTATCTTGAGCACAAGACCATAAAGCCAAACACAAAACAAGTAAAGCAAGTCCTCTACTAAATCTAATCATAGTAAAACTCCTTAAATAATATAACTAAAATCTATTGAGCTTCATTAATGGAAGCTAACATATCATTAACTCTAGATTTAAAATCATCAGAAATATTGCTAGCAAGTAATTCATTGTACAATTTTTTAGCTAATGCAAAATCTTTATTGTAAATAGCAGACATAGCTAAAAGTTCTTTAGCCATTGGAGCCCATGAGCCATTTGCTGAAATAATAGGTGTCAACATAGTATTAATATCTTCAAAGCTAGATGAATCAATTTTGTAAGTAGCCAATTTAATTGTAGCAATTTCTTTTACTTTTTGAGAAACATTAGCGTCATTGCAAATTTTGTTTAAAACTTCAATACCTTTTTCTTTTTGATTATTATCAAGCAAAATATTTGCAATCTGTAATTGAGCAATATCTTTATATAGTCCTGTCTCAGTATGAACAATATTTTCTAATTCTACAATGTTGTTTTCATAATTAGCGTTAGGAGTAATTGCTTGTGTATATTGAATGTTTCTTTTTTCAGCCTTATTGATACGCCATTGTTCGATTTTTTCATAACCAACAGTTATAGCTAGCGCCAAAACTATAACAGATAATATAGCTCCGCCATATTTATTCATAAGTTGTTTAAACTTTTCATTTCTAAGTTCTTCATCAACTTCTTCAAAAATAGCGGTATCTTCATCTAAATTAAAATATTGACGTCCATTATTACTAGATTTAGCGGTTTTATTAGTGTTTTTAGCCATAACTCAATCCTTCCTAAAACAAAATTTTATCAAATTATATACACACAACATTTGTAGTGCAATGAAAAAATCATACTAATTACCAATTAATTTTCTAGTAATAAAATCTCTTAACCATAACAAATCATTAACAGGGATTCTACTTCCAAAAGAAATTATTTTTTCATCACTTATAAGGGTTAAGCTATATCTATCTATTGCGGTATTGTAGTTTAATTCGATTCCTTCAATATCTTTTGTATCAATAGATGTTTTCTTCGTCTCGTTTCCGCAAACTATATTATATACGATTATTTCTTTATCATTTAATAATATACGACAACTGCTAAACAGTCTTGTTGAAAAATAAACAGATGCTAAAAGAGATAAAGTTCCGATTATCCAATATTTTATAGGAACACTCATCCCAGTGAAAGTTAAATAAACCCCACCAAACATCAATACAAGAGCAAAGCAAATCGCAATAAATAAGAATAAAGAGCTAAAAGTATCCCAATAAAGACCAGAAGGCTCAATAGATGTTGATTTAAGGTCATCATCTATTTTTAATGACTGAGGAGCAGGGTACTTTCCTCCTGCTATAAAAGGGAGTTTACCTTCATCAGATAATTCTTTTATTGATTTATCTAAGTCCGTATAATCACGCTTTACAATTCCTCGTTCATTAATATTAATAGCAGGTAACTTAAAGGCGCTAGCATAACTTTCCCATATTTTTCTAATGTTTTTTCCATTTGTCGATATGTAAAGGGGGACTATTTTACTTGCATCTTCATGATATAAGTCAATTATGTATCTGTTTTTATTAAATAGATTATTTTGAGTGAAAAGAACTCTTAATCTAACACCAATATAACCACTAAGCGCAACTTTTTCATGATGTTTTATCCCAATAGAAGGTTTGTATGTTATTTCAAAATCCTCACCATCAAAAGCAAACTTTTTATAACGAATAATTGAAAATATCGAATTTATAATCACACCTATCGCAATAGCAATCACAATAAGAGCAAAAATTTCAACAGTGAAAAAAGAAAAATCACTATTTTTTTCAGCCTTTAAGAATGTAAACATTTCAAAAATACCAAGGGCTAGTAAGGCAACACCACATATAGCACTTAAAACAGATTTTATTAAAGATGTGCGATCTGTTTTGCGTGTTGGTAATTTCGAAATATCAAATTTAAAATTAGAACTAAAATGATCAGGGCTGTATTTTAACATAAAAAACTCCACATAACAACTTTAACATAATATACATTATATATCATAAAAAAAAATATTCACCTATTTTTTTATCCTTATATGAAAATATTTAAAACTTTATCTTGTTTTTATGCGTTTATTTTGTTAATAGAATATAAAAAGAGAGGAAAAATGCAAAATAAAGAATGTAAAACTTGTGGTGGATGTCCTTTACGAAATCTTGAATTAAATGACTATCGTAGTCAAAAAATAGATGAGTTTAAAAAGGTTTTATCATCTATAAAAGAAAATGATTTTTTAATTGATGAGCCAATATTTATTGAAGATGGTCTAAGACGTCGTGCAGAAATGGCATTTTGCTACGAAAATAAAGAATTAAAACTAGGGTTTAATGAAGCGCAAAGTTCTAATATTGTTGATTTAAACAAATGTATGATGTTAGATGCTTCATTAAACAAGTTATTGCCAATTTTGCATAATTTTTTAGAGGATATTATTTCGATTCCTGTTATGATAAGTGCCAAGAAAAAACGTGTTGAAAGAGTTTTTATCAAAAAAGGAAGTGTCCGCTTACTAAAAGCAGATAACGGAATAGATATTTTGCTTATTATTGATAATGCCCCCAATGTTGAGCATAGAATGTTAATAGCAGAATTTGTTAATTCTAACCAAGACGTTTTGCGAGTTTCTTGGCAAGAAAAAAATAAAAAACCAGAAGATATTGTAACTAAATCTGTACCTATGTTAAACATAAAAGGTTATGAGATAGCTATTCCTCAAGGAGCTTTTTTGCAAGCATCAAAAGATGCAGAAAATAAAATGATAGATAAGGTTATGGAATATCTAGATAATACATCAGGAAAGATAATGGATTTATTTTGTGGTTTAGGCACATTTACATACCCGTTATCGTTAAATAAAAATAACGAAATAATTTCAGTCGATTCGTCAGATGTCTCTCTAAAAGGATTAGAGAAAGCATTGGCTGTAAATCAAATACACAATGTAAAAGTGATAAATAAAAATTTATTTAAATATCCATTAGAAAAAGATGACTTCAATAACATAAAAGCTATTGTTATAGACCCTCCAAGAGCAGGAGCTCACGAACAATGTCGAGAAATTTTAAAATTAAATAATGAACAAAAGCCTCAAAAAATAGTATTTGTTTCTTGCAATCCTAAAACCTTTGTTTATGATGCAAATGTGTTGATAGAGGCAAATTATAATTTTGAAAGGGTTACATTAGTAGACCAATTTGTATATTCAAATCATATGGAACTAATCGCTCTATTTACGCTAAACCAAGATAAATAAAGGAGTTAAAATGATAGATTCTTCTCACTTAAAAGATATGGCAAATGCAATAAGGTTTTTATCAGCAGATGCTATAAATAAATCAAACTCAGGACATCCTGGAATGCCTCTTGGTATGGCAGATGTAGCAACAGTTTTATTTGGTGAATACATAAAATTAAATCCAAATGCTCCAAAATGGTTTGATAGAGATAGGTTTGTTCTATCTGCAGGTCATGGATCTATGTTGTTATATTCTTTATTATATCTTACAGGTTACAAAGATATAACAATAGAAGATATTAAAAATTTTCGTCAATTTGGTTCTTCAACAGCAGGACATCCTGAATATGGTCACCTTGATGGTATAGATATGACAACAGGTCCTCTAGGGCAAGGTATCTCATCAGCTGTAGGTATGGCTCTTGCTGAAAGAATGATTAATGCAAAATATGGTCAAGAGTTGTGTAGCCATTACACATATGTTATAGCCGGTGATGGTTGTTTAATGGAAGGAATTTCAGAAGAAGCAGCATCACTTGCAGGACATCTTTCATTAAATAAGCTCATAGTATTTTGGGATAATAACAATATTACAATAGATGGTACAGTTGATAAATCTAGCTCTACTAACCAATTACAACGTTTTGAAGCTATGGGGTGGAATACTATAAGTATCAATGGACATGATTACCAAGAAATACGAAATGCTATTGAACAAGCACAAAAATCCACAAAACCAACATTAATAGCTTGTAAAACAACAATAGGTTATGGAGCGCCAACAAAATGTGGAACTTCTAAATGTCATGGTTCGCCTCTTGGAGAAGAAGAAACATCTGCAATGCGTAAAGCTTTAGGCTGGAACTATGAACCTTTTGAAGTGCCTTTAGAAATATTAAATAGATGGCGTCAAACACAAAATCGTAATCTTATAAAATATAATACATGGGTGCAAAATGCTACTCAAAATTCTGAATTTAGAGATTTTATAGCCAATAAGCTCCCACCACTTTGGGACAAAGAGTTAAATGCACTAAAAGAAAAATCAATTTTAGAACAAACAAAAGTTGCAACTCGTAAAGCATCTGAAATGTGCTTAAAAGCAATAGTGCCAAATATTCCAGAGATAGTTGGAGGGTCTGCAGACCTTGCTGCATCAAATTTAACATTTGTAGAAGGCTTAAAAACTATAACAAAAGAAGACTATTCTGGCAACAATGTTATGTACGGTATACGTGAACATGCAATGGGCGCAATAATGAACGGATTGGCTCTTCATGGAGGTGCAATACCATATGGTGGTACATTCTTTGTCTTCTCTGATTATCTTCGTCCATCAATGCGTTTAGCAGCCCTAATGGGATTAAGAGTTGTATATGTTTTAACTCACGATTCTATTGGTGTTGGCGAAGATGGTCCAACACATCAACCGATAGAACATCTTGCCTCATATCGAGCAATGCCTAACATTTTAACTTTTAGACCATGTGATGTTGTTGAAACCGCAGAATGCTGGCAGATATCATTAACAGAAGAAAAAAGACCAAGTATATTGGTATTATCTCGTCAAAATTTACCAATGCTAAGAGATAAAGCAGATAAAAATATGGCATTAAAAGGTGCTTATGTTATTTCTCCTGCTAAAAATAAACGCCAAGCAACAATAATTGCAACAGGTTCAGAGGTATCTCTTGCTGTAGATGCACAAAAAATATTACAACAAAAAGGAATTGATATTGCGGTTGTTTCAATGCCTTGTATGGAATTGTTTGAGGAACAAAGCCTAAATTATCAATTAGAAGTTTTAGGAACTGCTCCTGTTATAAGTGTTGAAGCGGCAGCAACATTTGGCTGGAATAGATATGCTCAAAAAACTATAGGTATAGATACTTTTGGCGCATCAGCCCCAGCATCAAAATTGTATGAATATTTTGGTTTAACGGCCGATAATATAGCATCAGAAATTGAGGATTTAATCGCTTGAATATAAAAAAAATAAATCTTCTTGTAGCACTTTTATGTATTGTGATAGGCACTTGTTTTGGCTATTTTGCAACATTTTTTTGTGGCAAGTGTTTAGTGATTAATTCGCGAAAAGATGCTTTTTATGGTAAGCTAGCAATAGAACTAGAAAAAGAAATGAAACATATTGGTTATAATTTTAATTGTCCTAATTTTCTACCTAAAACAATTATTGATTTCACATATACCAATAGTAATATTTATTACCAAAACCGACGTAATAAAAGGGCTATAGATACTAATATCGTTTTAGTAGCTGATTGTTTTGAAGCTTTTGATATAGAATTTTTAAAAGAATATGATTTTATGTTAGCAGTAGCAGAATATCGTTTTGGGTATTTGGCAATGTTTAATTTTAAGGGTGTTCATTTCCCATTAAAAGATCGTCCTTTCAAAAAATTTTGTGATACTCAATATGAACAAGAGAACATAGATATTAAAGATGTAGCTAGTCAATTAGATGATATAATTCAAAGGGAAAAGCGCTAATGAAAAAAATATTTATATATCTATTTATTTTTTTATTGAGCATTGCAACAGGTATTTTGCTATACAAACACCAAATTTCTAAATTTTTTATCATATCTCAAAATAGCGAACTTAAATTCTCAGTTCCAATTCAAAATAATGCAGTTACAATTAATAGTTGCGTTGAAGAAGAGACATCTATTGGTGAAGTTTTTTTAGGTAAAGCACTTAAAAGCGCATTAGAAGAAAAATATAAAGATGTATCTATTGATTATCGTTTAAATATGTATCCTGAAAATAAGAATGATGAAATTCACATATATCTAAGAGGATATTTTAAATTTTTGCCACCATTTCCAGATGATAAACACATAAATATTGCTTATATCATATATCCATTATTTTACACTCAGTATGATAAAAGTATGATAAAAAATAGAGATAAAATTACAATGGATACTCTAAAATATGGAAATATAGCTGTAGATGAATTGCAGTTTTATGATGCACTAGCTGTTGCATCAAAGCCATATACAGAAAAATTAAAAAGAAAAGGTTTTAAGGCGTATTATGTTCCACAATTTACTAACACAGATATTTTTTATAGAAACCCAAAAGACGAATTAAAAAGCGAAGTTCTTTTTGTTGGAACAAAGCGACAATACGGTTCAGCAGATATGGCGCTAAAACATAATATACCAATTACAATATATGGCCCAGCATGGGGAGGGGTATCTAAAAAAGAATATATAAATAATGAAGAATTACACAAATATTATAGTTCTGCAAAAATAGTTCTAAATGATCATCGTGAAGATATGAGGACAAATGGTTTTATAAATAATAGGGTGTATGATGTAACAGCAACAGGTACCTTGTTAATATCTGATTATATGCCAGAAATAGAAGAAGCATATGGTGATAGTATACCTATGTATAAAACAGAAGAGGAGCTCATTGAACTTATAAATTATTATTTAACGCATGACAAAGAAAGACAGGATAAGGCGCAAAGAGCTCAAGAAATTACACTAAAAAATTTTACCCAAAAAAATATAGGAAAGTATTTTTATGATATAATAGAAAAACAAAGAAAATAAGACTATTTTTCAACTCTCTTATATTTTCTCTTTTTTGTTTCTTCTTTATAATTAAAGTCAAAATAAAATTCATCAAACTCATTTATTTCACTTTTTCTTTTATTTTCTCTTTTTATTTGTTTTAATGCTCTATTTCTATTTAGGTTATTAGCTCTTCCTCTGACACCAGTAGTTCCTTTTGCCATAAAGGTCGTATCAACATATATTTTTTTACCTTTATAAACAAAATAATTCCAAGCATGTCCAGAGTTTTCTTTTACCTTTGATGTTAAACGTACTCCATCTGGATATGTATAACCAGTTACATAATATGCTTTAATTCCGGCCTTTTTACACATTTCCTTAAATAATTCAGCAAAATCACCGCATATACCAACTCTAGATTTAATCAACTCTTTAGGAGATTGTCCCTTATACTTATTTCTTAATTTTGTTGCTCCACCATTGTTATACAAATATTCGTCATAATTAATTCTGCTTGCAATCCAAAAAGCAATAGCTTTAGCTTTATCATAATCGTCATCAAGGGGTTTTACTAAGAAGGAAACTAGTGTTGATATGTTATTTTCATATTTTCTAGGAGTTTTATTTACATACCTCTCGATTCTATCTGAACTATAATGAAAAGCATAAACATCATAAGAATATGATGTAAAACAGAGTAAAAAAACACAAAAAAGAAAGGATTTCATCTTAATTTCCTTAAAAAAACACCTAAAAAATAATAAAATATAAAATTTTAAAAAACGATTAATTAAACAAAATTAAATAAAAACAATATGTTGACAAATGGTATTATAATACCATTATATAATATATTGAAAATACGTAAAATTTTTTAGTTGACATTTATATTTTTATAAGTATATTTAGCCACGAATTTAACATAAATTTTTTTTATTGGAAAGATTAGTAATATGAATACATACGCTACAAAGCCGTCTGATATTACAAGAAAATGGTATGTTGTTGACGCAACAGACGTTGTATTAGGCCGTCTTGCTGCACAAGTTTCTATACTTTTACGCGGTAAACACAAAGCTTACTACACTCCAAACTTAGATTGCGGAGATTATGTTGTTGTTATCAATGCTGACAAAGTAAAATTGACAGGCAAAAAATTAACAGATAAGAAATACTACAAACATACAGGATATATTGGTGGTATCAAAGAAACAACAGCAGGCAAACTTCTTGATGGTCGTTTCCCAGAAAGAGTTATCGTAAAAGCTGTTGAACGCATGATTACTCGTAACCCAATGGGTCGTCAACAAATGACAAAGTTAAAAGTATATGCTGGTGAAAATCACCCACATGCTGCACAAAATCCTGAAGTTTTAGATATCGCATCTAAAAATCCAAAAAACAAAAGGAGTGAATTGTAATGGCTACTAAGAAAATTGAATCTTTAACAGAAATTAAAGAAGCTGTTGCTGCAACTTCTGCTGTTGCTGAAACAAAACGTAAACCTTCACGTGATAAACAAGGTCGTTCTTATGCAACAGGTAAAAGAAAAAATGCTGTTGCTCGCGTATGGATTATGCCAGGTAAAGGTAACATCACAATTAACGATAAACCAATTGATACATATTTTGCACGTCCAGTGTTAAAAATGATTATCAATCAACCATTTGAAATTACAAATCGTGAAAATGAATTTGACGTAGTTTGTACAGTTCAAGGCGGTGGTTTGTCTGGTCAAGCTGGTGCTATCAAACACGGTATTTCTAAAGCATTAAACGAATATGAACCAGAATTACGTACAGTATTAAAACAAGCTGGTTTCTTAACTCGTGATGATCGTGTTGTAGAACGTAAGAAATATGGTCGTGCGAAAGCTCGTCGTTCTTACCAATTCTCTAAACGTTAATCGTTTTATAGAATACGAACAATTAAAAGGGTGCTTATTGGCATCCTTTTTTTATATAAAATCTTGATTTTAAAATAAACAATGTTAGTATTGGGCATCTAATAAAATTATTATGTTAAATCATTAAATTTAAAAATTATGGCAATGAAAGTTTTAACTGGAGAAATTGCTTCTCAACCAACCGTTGTAACACTGGATTGTGCAGGATGTATCATAGTGTATGTCTTAATTAAAATTGATGGAGTATATAAAAAATTCTATCGTATGGAAGGTATAAGATATAAACCAGATACTGGAGTATCTTTGCCAACCTCTACATTTTCCAACATTCTTGTTTCATCTATTGGAGACAATGTTTGTGTTCAAGTATCATCTTCAAAAATGGATGATGACAAAACATTTATCTACGACTTTGCAAATGAGACACGAGGCATTGGAAAAATTGATAAGTAAATAACCATTAAAATTTTATATTATGAAAAAAATCACAGGTAAACTCATAAGTACACCCGTTGTTTTAAAAGATGGCTACACTGCAATTGTATTGATTATGGTAGAAACTCAAAAAGGTTGTCAAGAGTTTTATAAAGATCATACCATTACAGAGGTTGCAAAACTCATCAATTCAGACTTTTCTAAAGTGGCATTATCTACCATAGGTGATATTGTTGAATTTGATGCTGAAACAACTTCATCTGGTAAGAGAATTTGGCACTTCAAAAACATAACTCATAATTTTTAACAAAGTAGTTTTTGAATTTGTAAAAGAAAAAAGAGTAACTTTGGTTACTCTTTTTTTGTATATAAGAAATATGTGCATTCTATAAAGCTTGACATTGAAACAATTACCTCTAAAATAACAATCAATATATGAATTATTTAAAATTATAATTATGGAAAATAAAATTAAAAAGTTTATTGATTATCTTGAAAAAAATATGAAGGTAAAACTTTCATTTAAAAATGATAATTTTTACTATTTTATATTTGTTGGTGTAAGTGATGTTCAGGGTTCAGCAGCGTACATACCAGGTGCAAAGCATCAAGCAGGTATCGGATATGAAGATTTGCAAGTTTTGGTTGAGTATCCAACCATTCCAAACAAGAGAAAGTTCGCATTTCATGGTCATAGAATGATTGCTGACATGTTATCAAAAATATACGGAGGTTATGTGTCGTTAAATCTTTATTGGGATTTAGATAATAGACCAAATGCAAGCGGACATAATCCGTTTGGTTTTAATCCTAAACTCTATAATGTTGATAATATTGATGCACATGTTATAGCTAAACAAGCAACACACTTGCTAAAAAGTATATCATAAGAAAAAACTCCCTTAACTATCAAAGTTAAGGGAGTTTTTTAGTGTTAAATGTCAAGCATTTCTCTTACACTGTAATCACCAAAACCTGCTTTGTTTTGAAGTTTTCTAACAATTTCTTCATCAAAATAAGTCAAGATGATTTCTTCTAAAGTATAATCCAAAATCTCATACTTATCAAGATAGTAAGCTGTGATTTCAGCATCTCTACGATTCAAAAGAGCCGTAACTGTGTCGCTGTCTTCAAGTTCGTTGTTTTTGATGTAGTCAAAAATAACATCTTTGTTACCATATTTGATAAAATCAGAAACATCATCAGTCATCAATTTAAAGCGGTTAACAAAATACCGTTGCAAAGTAACATCATTTCTGTTGATGAGAGTAAGAACATATCTAGACGTGTCATCCCATTGCTTTGGCAGCCCAATCAAGCCTTCTGCTTTGGGGTAATACTTGTCAAAATGACAGATGATAACATCAACTGGTGCAAATTCAAAAAATATCTGCATAAACCTCTCTTTAAGGTTAAAATGCGGATATATTTTTAGAATATCCTTAATGATGTCAACATTCCCACGCTCCATTACAGCCCTAAAAGAAAGTTCTGAAACTTCTTCCATTTTGGTAATGTGCTCTTTTACAATATCAACAGGGCCATGCCTTAAAAGTACAGCTTCTGAAAACGGGCAAAGATAATGATTGTTGCAAGAAAGATAGGTCTTCATATACTCATGAAGATCTGACTTAAAAAGCCAAGCCTCTGCATAATATCCTATTCTATTACCGGAAATCATTTGCTCAATCAACTTATCATCTCCGCTTTTTAGCACAAAGATTGCAGTCTCATCTTCAAGTCTTGTCTCTGAACAATAACTTTCTTTAAGTTCGTTGTCATCACTTTGAAGTAATCTGATTTCAAACTCTGAAGGTAAGCTATTGTAAGTAAGGAATTTCTTCAAAATTTCTCTGTTTTGGGGCTCAAAAAGTCTTTCAAAGAAAATTTTCGGAAATTGTAACACATCGCCAAGCTCATTGCTGTCAGCTAGTGCAAACTTTTCAAACAACTCATCATCAGCAATCTTTGTTAAAAGAGCTACATTGCTAGAAGACATAGTCTCTTCTTGTATGTTAAGCTGGCTTGCAAGCAAATCCCAATTTTTGCGCTTAATGAGTAAACTTGTTTGCTCATCATTTAGTTCAAATTTTGAAACAAGCATAGAAACAATTTCATCAGATTTTTCACTAACAATAACATCTATTGTCTCTGGCGAAATGTTTTCATTTTCATCAAACCATTCTTCATACAAAGAAACATCATCAAACCTTAAGAGTAAGGGTTCGTACTTTGGAGCAATCACAAACGTTTTAACGCACTCTTTAATCAAAGGAAGATAATTGCTTTTTAGTATGGATTCTATACCATTATGCATAACACTAATGTGGGGGATAAGTTTATCAAGTTGTTCATTTGTAGCATTTTTGAAAAACTCATTCCAAATTTCTGTTATGACCATAAAGTCATTTTCGACCATCCACAAAATTCCTCTTTTTTCAGCAAGGATATTTTGTAAATCTTTACAATAATTGTAAGAATTTGCTAAATTTCTCACAAAAGATTTGCTATTGAGCAAATGTTTGCTTGTTTCTTCAGAGGCTTCAATAGCATCAATAATAGCATCGATATCAATAGTATGGCTATATAAAATGTATTTTCTCAAATCATCTTTATTAGCACCAATTCCCATCAATAGATTATAGTGATGTTCTGTAGGGATGCTATACTGATGAGATAGTCGAAATTTAGCTACCTCAATAGCGGTTGAAACACTTAACGGACGTTTTTGTTTTTTACTCATAATAATTTTTATTTTTAATAGTGAAACATAATTTTTAATTTAACTTATGGAATATACAAAAGATAATTTATTTTGTCAATATGTTGGCGTTTTTTATATATAAAAACTCGCCCTTTTTTGAGGGCGAGTTAGATTTAGAGTTTTTCGCACATAAGATCTTCTGTTTTTTTGCCGATAGCATATTTCTCGATATACAACTTAAACAAAGAGTGCTGATTATTATTAATAAGCAACATTTCTGTTTCTTCATGCAAAGAATGGTGCTCAATGTAATAGTCCATTACAGAATGCATAGTGTACATATCTTGCTCAAACAAAAAGGCCTCAGCTTCCTTAGAGAAATTAGCAACATCAATGTAAGAATACAAAATGTCTTGATTTCCCTTTTTGATAAGCTCAATTTCAGCTTCTGCGCTAAATAGAACTTTGCCAAAGATATTTTTTAACTGGCTTGCATCTCCTTTTCTTACAGCGCTAACAATAGCATTAGTGAAAAAAGGTTTAATAAGTGTTAAAATATCCATATCACCTCTAAGCAAAGCAGCTACTTGAAGACGTCCATCATTTAATCCATGCATTTTCTTTATATAAGAAATGACATATTCTTTTTTGCCATTCAATATAAAGTAGTAAAGGAAAGACTGGCTAAGTTTATGCTTAGGCTCTTGTTTTTGCGAATAATGCAAATTAAGATAAAGCTCAACAAGCTCATGCATATTCTCTTTCATCATAACAGTCTCTGCAATTTTGTTGAAGAAGCCATTATACAAGAGATACATCTTAGCAAGTTCTTTGTTTTTGCGAGACAAAAGAGCAACTTCATTCATATGGTACAAGACGTTGTCTTTTATGTATGAAATTACTTCATCATCTTTTCCCTCTAAAATCAGTTTTCTTTCGAGCAAATAGGGGTAGCCATAATTGCTTAAAGCAACCTTTTTTACTTCATCAGAGCATGTCTCAAAAATCAAAAGATTTGCTTTATCAGATATCATGTCTGTATCTTCTTTGGATATATATTCCAAGATAAGCTCTTCATCTCCTCTTTTGATTAGTTTGACCTCAGCATTGTCGTTAAGAATAACAGGAGTCTCTTTCAAAAAATGTTTCACAAGTTCTCTATTCTCCAAGTCTAAGACTTTCAAAGAGAAATCTTCTCTTAAGATGTCATTGAAAATAGATTTATTTGTTGAAGAATTACTTGAAAAGATATCAATTGCAAGCTTTTTGATATCATCATCCTCGTTTGCAAGAAGCAAAAGTAAGTCATCTATGCAAACATTTTCTCTATCAGCCGAAAGTATTTCTTCTTTTGATCCGTTTTTGTAGAGATACTGCCTTGTAGCTTTAATTAGCTTTGTGGTCCTCTTAAGATACTCTTTTTTAGCTTTTTCAAATTTAGAATTGAATAATTCTATAACAAGAGTAGCGCTAAGGTCATCTAGCCTGTCGCTATTTTGAAAATAAGCAACTAGAGGCTTTTCAAAGTTTTTCTCTATAAACCATAGAAGTGCTTCATAAGGTAGTATCTCTTGATACCGGCTAAACAATGCAGTTAGCGTCTCTTCACCAAAACCTTCAAATAACTTTGCATGGTTCGTAAATTGACCATATAAGCGAATATATTTACCAAGCATAGTTATTTGCTCTAAACTACCTTTTGATAAGACGTGCTTTATAAATTTATTGGTTGTAAACCCGTGTTTTACAAACACTTTAAATTTATCCTTATAGTCATCACTCAAAAGAAGATTAATAGCATCTTCATCACTCAAAGGAATTTCATTACAACATTTCTTAAAAACATTTTTTGATGTGTAACGAACGAAATCTACATTTTTAACTTTCTTTTTAGAGAAAATAAAAAGCTGTAGCCAAACTTTTAACCTTTTAAACAAAGGAGATTTTTTTTCTTTTGCCATAATAATTAATATTTAATTGTTGTACATAATTTTTAATTTTGCTTACAGATACTTTCATAGTATTTGCGATTTGTCAAGAATAATGTAATCCATACTTAAACGCACCATTTTATACAATTTTTATCTTGACAAAAGTAAAAATATTTCCATATAATAGGCACGTTAAATTATTTTGTAAAACTATGTAGAGAAGAAGTATGGTTAAGTTAAGTGATAATAATGCCTATAAAAGAGGGCAAGAACTATTAGATTCTGGTATGTGTATGGAAGCAATAGCTCAATTTGATGAGTTTTTGTCTCAACAACCCGATTCGTGGAAAGCAATAAATTCAAAAGGCTTTGCCTTTCAAAAAATGAATAAATATACCGAAGCCGTAGAATGTTTCGATAAAGCATTAGCTATAAATCCAAAATCAGTTGAAGTATTGAACAATAAGGGAGTAACGCTTAGCATGCGTGGCCTTTACAAAGAAGCTATAACATGTTTTGAACAAGCTTTTGCAAATGATCCAACTTCTCTAGAAGCCCTAAATGGTAAAGCAATTGCTTTACAACATATGTTTTTGTTTAAAGAGGCTTTAGATGTTTTACAACAAGCATATCAAGTAGATTCAAAACACCCACAAACTTTATTAAGTATCGCTGTAACATTGCAAAAACTCAAACAATATGAGCGTGCTATTGGCTACTTCAAAAAAGTATTATCATTTGATAAATCAAATGTAAAAGCATGGAATGGCATTGGTGTTACATACCAATTAATGGGAGATAACGATTCTGCGTTAAAATGTTTTACAAAGATATTAAATATTGATAGTTCAGAAATTCAAGCTTGGATAAGTATTGGTTTTGTGTATCAAAAGATGTTTAAATTTAAAGATGCACTAAAGTGTTATAATAAAGCTAAAAATTTAGTAGATGGTCGTTACCATCACAAGCTTTATGATGGTTTGGCATCTTGTTTAACAAAACTTTCAGAGTTTGACCAAGCTATAGAAATTTATAAGCACATCTTCCAAAGAGAAGAAGGTAAAAAGAAATGGGACGCACAACGTTCTATAAAGTTCGTTAATAAGCTAAAACGTAAAAAAGCAATAGGTATATTGCCAGATGTTGTTCCAACAGATGAAACACAAGGTGATGGCTCATCTGACGAATAATAAAATTGAGTTGTGAGTATTATTAAAATAAGGGTGTACATTGTGCGCCCTTATTTGTTATGCTTTAATCCAAAGATAAAGAGAGGGGTTATGGTAGAAGATACTAAAGATAAAACATCAAAATTAATATCAATAGCAAATATATATTTTATATTGCAAATAGTGGGGGCTGTAATACTTTCCTTTTGGATATTGTTTTATCATCAGCCCAAAACAGGTGATGACGTAGAGCATCTACATTCTGCATGGCTTGTTTGGCAAGGTAAAGTTCCATACATTGATTTCTTTCAACATCATAATCCTCTAATGTGGTATCTTTTTGCACCTCTGCTCGGTTTTTTTGCATATGATATTGCTGTGTTTGATGTTGTTCGAATTATATCAACATTATTGTTGTTTTTAAATTTATATATTGTTGCAAAAATAATTCGCCGGTTTGCATCAAATGGCTGGAGTGCTTCCCTTTTGGGTGTGGCTTCTGTTTTTCCTTCATATATAATATATAGTGGACAAGATTTTCGCCCTGATAACTATATGTTAATAAGCTTTATGGGAGGGCTATATTACCTTTTAGCTTACTTAGATAATAAAAAGCAAAATAAATTAACTTTATCTTTCTTTTTATTTGCGCTTTCTTTCTTTTTTATGCACAAAATAATATTCTCTCTTGCTGTGATAGGCGGAATAATTATCTATTTACTTGTAAAAAAACACATAAATATGTCGGACTTTTTTAAGGCTTTAATTATTCCATTATCTATGGTTATTGTATTTTTATTTTGGCTTATTTACCATGGGATGGTTCTAAAATATTGGCTATCTAATTATATATTCAACCTTTACATTCCTGACGTATATGGCAATTTAGTAGAACCTACAAAAACAGAGTTTTATGTTGTAAGTTTTATAGCTTTGATTGGCTCACTATATTTTCTAGTAAAAGGTAATATTTCACAAAGAATACTAAGTATTCTTTGGATAGCTGAAGCTCTTCAGCGATTCTTTTATTTTTCATTAGATAGACACTATTATTATCAACTACAAGTTCTAAATGCTATAATGGCTGGAGCTATTTTATGGGTTATTGTGAAAAAATATAACATATTATCTTTATTATATGTAGGTTTGTCTATGTGGGGATGCTTTATTTTTTATATTTATTGTAAAGATAATATTTTGCCTCCTAACTATCATAGATATGTAACTCCAAAGTATGTAATTGAGCAAACTAATCGTTGTGATTCAGTTCTTAATGGATATGGTGTTACATATGGTATATTCAATAAAGACGTAACATATTATTGGAATTTAAACGGGCAATTAGATGTTATTGGTAACAAAATTGGTCTAGCTCCTCTTCATGATATTAATAAAGTTATTGAGGAACATTTGCCTCATATTATTTATACAGCCCCATATTGTAACGAAAAATTAAAAAAACAAAACATAAATGTTTATGTTCATTTAGTTTCAAATGAGGTGAAACATAAATATTATGAACAATCATTATTTAAAGATGTTTTTATCTTGAAAAAAGAATACCAAAATATCCGTCGTTGTAGGTTTGATGCTAAAACACAAACATGGAATTATTATTATACGAGGTAAAGTAAAATGAGTTCTATTACAAAAAAAGTTGTTTATTCATTTTTAAGTTTATATGCGATATATTGCATAGGACTATTGTGTTGGGTTGTAGCCTATAGCGGATCCGGAGATGGTGATACATTAGAGCATGTTCATTCCTCTTGGTTAGTCTATACTGGTAAAATTCCATATAAAGATTTCTTTCAACATCATAATCCATTGTTGTGGTACATTGGAGCTCCTGTTGTTGGTTTTTTTGAATATAGCTTAAGGGCTGTTGATGCAGCTAATTCTTTGGCTATATTATCTACTATATTAACAATGATATATATTTATCGTATACATAAAGAATTTCTTGGCGGAATATTAGGAGCACTGGTAGCAATAGCCTTCTTTGCACTTCCTCAAGAAAGTTTATATAATAAAGATTTTAAGCCTGATAACTTTATGGTTATGGGGTTAGTTATTGGTATGTTTTATTTGTTAAAATATATAAAAGAAAAAGGTCTTTTGAATTTAAGTTTATCATTTTTATCTTTTTTTGCATCTTTTATGTTTACTCAAAAGGCGGTAATCGAATTACTATGTATTGGTATGATGATATTATTTCTTATATATAAGAAAAAAATGGATATAAAAGACTGTGTTTTCTGTGCAGTTCTACCGATTAGCATATATATAGTATTTCTAGCATATTTATATAGCCATGATGTATTAACCTTATATTTTAAGGCTAATTTTGAGTTAAACTCGCATATTCCAGCAGTATTTTTCACAAGAAGGTTTATTCATCCAAGTTTTGAAATGATGGTACCAATTTTCGTTTCTCTGTTTGGATGTTTTAAATATCTATACCATTCAAATATCTATGCTAAAATAACAGCTGCAATATTTGCATTTGAATTTTTAATAAGAATGTATTACTTCACCCCCTTTGTGTATTATTTTGCATTTTTGCATGCCGCATCTTCAATTTATGCAGGACAAGTTATCGCAGATATAAACTCAAAATGTAAACATTTTATATGGGGTGTGTTAGTTTATTTCTTAATAGTTGGAGGAGCTTATGCTAATATATATCGCCATCGAATAACTGTGGGAGATAGTTACAAATATGGAGCTTCAGGATTTGTATTAAGTCTAACTAATCCTTGTGATTATGTTGTAAATGGCTACAGAATAGGGTACAATTTATTTGGTAAAGATATAGATTTTATATGGAATTTATTAGGGCAAATAGATGTTATTGCTGCAACTATTGGAATTCGTCCAACAGCAGATTTAGAAGCTCTTATTAGAAAGCACCGTCCAAAAATAATATATGGTAAAAATTATTATGACACATATCGTGCATATAGAGGATATATTGAGGTATTTCCAATACATATGATAAGCCAACATTTATTAGATGAGATGTATATTCCACTAAATAGAGACGACTTGTATATATTAAAACCAGAATACCAAAGTTATGATTGCAGATATAATCCTCGCACTAAAACTTATGAATATAGAGATAAGTTTTAGTAAAAATTTTACAATTATGTCCTATACTTCAAATATAATATAGCTGAAGGGAGGTTAATATGCGTGTAGTAATAAAAAAAGATTATGAAGAAGTCACCGATTGGGCTGCAACATATATTGCGTACAAAATAAATAGAGCAAGACCAACTCCCGAAAAACCATTTGTTTTGGGCCTACCAATGGGAGACACTCCCAAGGGAGTTTATAAAAAATTAGTAGAATTAAATCATAAAGGAAAGTTATCCTTTGCTAATGTTGTTATTTTTTGTATGAATGAATTTATAGGTCTTGATAAGAAAGCACCTCAAAGTTGTCATAGTTATATGAACGAATATTTATTAAAACATGTAGATAGTAAAGCCGTAAATGTTTATATATTAGATGGCAATACAAAAAATTATGAAAAAGAATGTGCGAATTTTGAGTTGGCAATTCGTCAAAAAGGAGGAATAGATTTATTTGTTGGCGGTGTTGGAGCAGATGGTCATATTGCTTTTAATGAGCCATTTTCATCACTAAGCTCGCAAACCAGAGTAAAAACTTTAACCACAGAAACAATGAAAGCAAAAGCAAAACTTTTTGATAATGATATATCCAAAGTTCCTCATACTGTTTTAACTGTGGGAATAGGGACAATAATGTCTGCAAAAGAAGTTTTGATTTTAGCATCTGGTGAGAAAAAGTCTGCAGCAACAAAAGCCGCAATAGAGGGCGGAGTAAATCATAAATGGGCTGTTAGTGCATTGCAAATGCACCGTCATGGAATATATTTATGTGATGAAGATGCTACATCAAAGTTAGATAAAGATACTATATCATATCTAAAAGATATAGAGAGGAATGCGTACTAAAAAAATCAAAAAAAGAGGCTGATAAAAGCCTCTTTTTTTTAGTTGTTATATATTGGAAAACTATTTGTAAGATTAAGAATTGTTGTTTTAGATTTCTCTATAACTTCTTTTTCGCTTTCTGTGTGCAACGCATCAACAATATCAGCAATAACATTACCAATAATCTCAAATTCTTTTTCCATAAAACCTCTAGTTGTGCCAGCTGGAGTACCCAAGCGAACACCCGATGTTTTAGAAGGAGGTAATGGATCATATGGAATAGCATTTTTATTAACGGTAATATGAACGCTATCAAGAGCCTCTGTTAATTCTTTTCCATTAATACCTTTAGATGTTAAATCAACTAAAACCAAATGAGTATCAGTTCCATCAGTAACTAACTTTAATCCTCGTCTTTTTAATGTTTCACCTAAAGCTTTAGCGTTTTTAACAACTTGCGTTGAATACTTTTTAAATTCATCACTTAATGCTTCCTTAAAGCATACAGCTTTCCCCGCAATAACATGTTCAAGTGGTCCACCTTGCATACCAGGAAATATTGAAGAGTTAATTTTTTTAGCAATATCTGCATTATTGGTTAAAATAATTCCTCCTCTAGGTCCTCTTAATGTTTTATGTGTTGTTGAAGTAACAACATCTGCAAAATTAAGAGGATTAGGGTATAAATTGCTAGCAACAAGACCTGCAAAATGAGCCATGTCTACCATTAAATAAGCTCCACATTCATCAGCTATTGCTCTAAATTTAATAAAATCAATAACACGAGGATATGAAGAACATCCTGCAATAATTAATTTTGGTTTGTTATTAATTGCGAGGCTTCTTACTTCTTCATAATTGATTAATCCAGATTCCTTATCCACTCCATATTGGATAGAATTAAACCATTTTCCAGAAATAGAAACTTTGGCTCCATGTGTTAAGTGTCCACCAGCATCTAGACTCATTCCAAGTATTGTATCACCTGGTTTTAATAATGCACCGAACACAGCCATGTTTGCTTGTGACCCAGAATGAGGCTGAACATTGGCAAATTGAGCGCCAAATAACTTCTTTAATCTGTCAATAGCTAGTTGTTCAACAACGTCTACAAATTCACATCCCCCATAATATCTATTATTAGGATATCCTTCTGCATATTTGTTTGTAAGAATTGAGCCTTGTGCCTCAAGTACTGCTTTAGATACAATATTTTCAGATGCAATAAGTTCAACATTGTTTTGCTGACGTTTAAATTCTTTTTCAATAGCTTCATAAATTTCAAAATCAGATTCTTTTAAGTTATTCATTATACCTTCTCCTACAAGTCTAACATATCGATTCTTCTTTGGTGTCTTCCGCCTTTATATTCAGTATTTAAAAATATATCGATTCTTCTTGTTATATCTTCTTTACTCATTGTGCGTCCACCAAAAACCATAACATTAGCATTATTGTGTTTTTTAACCATCTCAGCAACTTCATCTGAATACAAAATTGCCGCCCTAATTCCCTTATAACGATTAGCTCTAATTGATATGCCAACTCCTGTACCGCAAACAAGGATTCCTAAAACATCATTGTTTGATAAAATATAATTTGCCAATTTGTCCGCATAAACAGGATAATCAACCGAAGTTGTACCATTAGTCCCTAAATCTACTACATCAAAATTTTTATTTTTTAAAAAATCAGCAATAAAATCTTTCATATCCACACCTGCGTGGTCTGAAGCAACAACAAATTTCATTATTAACACTCCTATATTATTTGCCTAAAATTTAAGCAAAACAAAGGATTAAAATAAACAAAATATAAGAAATATACACAGGATAAATTTTTTTTCACTTTTTTAAAAAAATATGTTGACGTTCAAAATTTTTCATGTATAAATACAAATCACCACGTCGTTGGTACTAGAGGATGGCCGGTTGGCAGAATGGCTCATGCAGAGGACTGCAAATCCTTCTATATCGGTTCGATTCCGGTACCGGCCTCCAAGTATTCCGACTTAGCTCAGCGGTAGAGCAATCGGCTGTTAACCGATCGGTCATCTGTTCGAATCAGATAGTCGGAGCCAATTTACCCCTCTTTCTTTAACTAGAAAGAGGGGTATTTTTTGTATCTAGAAAACCACGCGTTAGACGCGTGGTTCAGTAAAGCTTATAGCGATGATGTTGTCCAAGCGCTCCAATTAGGTTAAAATTTTGCGGTCTGCCAAGACGCAAAAAACCTAATTGGAGGTCAATTATGAAA
>JAFTVD010000009.1 GCA_017465945.1 Alphaproteobacteria bacterium
CCTTCTGTATTAGATGAAATTCGTGCCAATGGACAAGTCCTCTTTATGGATATAGCAGAAGATGTAGCCATAATTACCCCAAATCTACAAACTAAATTAGATAAAGAAAACACACCACATCACACCCGCTCAACCACTCCTAAAGATTATTCTATAACAGAACTTTTTGATACATATACTGATATAAAAGAACTTTATGATATGCGTTTTAACCAAATGCTTACTGATGAAGAAAATACCTCAATCAGAGAAAAACAAGATGATGATTTAGATATAGCTACATTCCAAAAATCATGGTCTTTAGCTCGTAATTTAGAAGTATTAGATCAAAAACAAAAAAACGACTTATGGAAAAAACTTCTTGAGAATGAAGAAACTAAAAATCTATTCACCTTTGTTAAATCCAATAATGGACCACCTTCTTATGTCATATCCAAAGAAAATCAAGAAAAACTAAAAACTTACCTTAAAGAGCATAATTTTGATTTGATTGAGCGAGAAAAACAAGATGATGATTTAGATATAGCTACATTCCAAAGTTCATGGTCTTTAGCTCATAATTTAAAACCATTAGCCCCCAAACAAAGAAACGACTTATGGAAAAAACTTCTTGAAAATAAAGAAACAAAAAATCTATTCACCTTTGTTAAAGCAGGTGGACACCCTACTTATGTCATATCTAAAGAAAATCAAGAAAAACTAAAAACATACCTTAAAGAGCATAATTTTGATTTGATTGAGCGAGAAAAACAAGATGATGATTTAGATATCAATATCTTCCAAGAATCATGGTCTTTAGCACATAATTTAAAACCATTAGATAAAAAACAAAAAAACGACTTATGGAAAAAACTTCTTGAGAATGAAGAAACTAAAAATCTATTCACCTTTGTTAAAGCAGGTGCAAACATTTCTTATGTCATATCCAAAGAGAATCAAGAAAAACTAAAAACTTACCTTAAAGAACATAATTTTGATTTAGCTGAAAGAAAAAAGCAAAATGATGATTTAGATAATCACACTTTCCAAGCAAAATGGTCTTTAGCACATAATTTAAAAGCATTAGATGCAAAACAAAAAAGCGACCTATGGAAAAAACTTCTTGAGAATGAAGAAACAAAAAATCTATTCACCTTTGTTAAATCAGGTGGACACCCTACTTATGTCATATCTAAAGAAAATCAAAAAAAGTTAAAAACTTACCTTAAAGAGCATAATTATAACTTTATTGAGCGAGAAAAACAATATGATGATTTAGATATAGCTACATTCCAAAACTCATGGTCTTTAGCACATAATTTAAAACCATTAGTTCCAAAACAAAGAAGCGACCTATGGAAAAAACTTCTTGAAAACAAAGAAACTAAAAATCTATTCACCTTTGTTAAAGCAGGTAATAGCATCACCTATGTCATATCCAAAGAAAATCAAGAAAAACTAAAAACTTACCTTAAAGAACATAATTTTGATTTAGCTGAAAGAAAAAAACAAGATGATGATTTAGATAATTACACTTTCCAAAAATTATGGTCTTTAGCACATAATTTAAAAGCATTAGATGCAAAACAAAAAAGCGACCTATGGAAAAAACTTCTTGAGAATGAAGAAACTAAAAATTTATTCACCTTTGTTAAAGCCAATAATGGACCACCTTCTTATGTCATATCTAAAGAAAATCAAAAAAAGTTAAAATACCTTCTTGAACAAAACGGTATTACTATCAAAATTTCAGTTCCTAAAGATAAAACAAACTCTAAAACACCCCCATCAAATGATGGTAGATAACTTATCCATAATCAAACTAAAAAGACTGCTCAAATAGGCAGTCTTTTTAGTTTAACATCATCACCAATTTTCATACCTCTTTTATCAAATTCCCCACCATTTATCTCTAAAATATAACAAAAATCTTCATTGCTTTTTATACGTTCCAAGCTATGTGGTTTCGCATTTCTATAAACATCTTTAATCTTTTTATCACATCCAATAAACACCATATCAAGATAAATAAATGTGTTTTTCATCCACATAGCAATACTACCAATATCCTCTCCCTCAAAATCAAAAAGCATACCTTTATCTTCAGGCATACTTTTAACAAACATTAACCCTTTAGCCTTGTCTTCCATAGTTTTAACCACTTTTACATCATAACAAACTTTATCTTCAATACAAAGCTCTTCAGCTTTCACACTAAAGACACAAAAAATAAAACATAAACAACCCAAATAAAAAGCTTTATAATTCATAATTTCTCCTTTAAACTTTACCTAATGTTAGACATTTTACGCATAAACTGTCAATGATATAATCTATAAAGGAATATTTTTGATGTTAAACATAAAATCAATAAAACTACTCACCAAAGCCGAATTAAGCCTATGGTTTTATAGTTTTATATTTTTATGTTTAGGGTTTTCACCTGTTATTTTAGATTTTATATGGGGTAATCATGACTGGCTACCTATCCTAAATGGCAACGCACTACATAGTGGATTAATAGAAGGGCGTATCACTCAATATATCTTTTTATGTTTATTTTTAGATGGTAAAATCTTACCTATTATCAATACAACATTAGGATTTCTTGTATATACACTATCAATAGTAATCTTAAATACCCGCTTTTTTGAATTCAAAACATCACAACTTAAATCAACAATCATCATAATTTCAATAGCAACTCTTTCTTACATAAACGAAATAATTTATTTTCAATTTATTGTTTTTAGCCAATTATTTTGGCCTCTAATAATTTCATTATCCCTAATTTTTAGCAAAAAAGCCACCTGTTCCCATTTTGCAATTTTCACACTAATATCAACTATATTGCTATATTTAGGCATTGCAGGCTATCCAGCATCTGCCAATCTTTTTGCAACAGGCACTATACTATACTTATTACATAGTTATGATAATAACAATTCTTTCACCAAAACTCTAAAAAAACTAATCCCCTTTGCAATATCATTCATTATTGCTTTTATTTGTTTATATTTCTCGTATCAATATCTTAAGAGTCAAAATTTAATGAAAGATATGTATAACAATAACATATCTAATCCCATACAAATATTACTTAAATTGCCAAATATACTTTTATTATCAATTAAAAGCTTGCTTCAACCTCAACCATTTTTTTCAATAACTTATAAAATCATCTCCTTTTTTGTTATTTTAATATACTCAATCACTTATCTAACAAAATCACAAAATAAAATAAATTTCATTGTTCGCTTATTTTTTATTATCTTAACTTTTTTAGCTATCAAATTTTCAGCAATTTTAACTGAAGAATTAGAAACATCATATTTTCCCAAATATGACCCTATTGCATTTATGGTTAGAACAGACTTTTTTGCTATTCCCTGCTTTTTAATGTTTAGTTTCTTTTTCATCATGCAAGCATCATATAAAATATTGCAAAACATAACAATAATTTCATCTTTCCTTCTCTTTTTCATAAACCTAAATCAAAATTTAGATTATTCTAAAACCCAAATTTTAGGATTTACATCAGAAACAAATCTATTAAACCGCATAACAAATCGTATAGAATCTTTTCCTAAATATAAACTATACAATTATTATACGGTAGTGCAAACAGGAGATATTCCGCTTCGCTCAAGATACTATCAATCTAAACCTTTTGAAAAATATGGTTATTATAACAAAGATGTCGCTCTTGTACGCCATTGGTTACCTCATGAATTTTATAATTTTTACACCCCTGTCCCCTTTGTTTTAGCAAGTTCAGCAATCAATTCGGATGATTTAACACCTGATATGATTTCCTTTTTAGCCACTAAAGTAGAAACATGGCCTTCTCCAAATTCTATATATGTAAATGACAAATATGCAATAGTCGCTCTATCAGAAGAAGGACGAAGGATGCTAAAAGAACAATTTAATTCTTTAATAAGGAATCATTAAATGAAAAAGATCTTAAAAAATTTATCACTAATTCCCGATACTAAAGATATAAAAATTATTCTTATAAGCTTTCTTATAATAAATTTCGCTTTTCTGTATCATACACTAAATTTTATGTGGGGAAACCATGACGTAAAGTTTATAAAAGAAGAACTTTTATTTTCATCTGGACTTTTTGAAGGAAGATTCACTCAATTTATACCATATAGATTATTCGTTGATGGTCAAATCCTACCAATATTGAATAATTTTATAGGATTTACTTTTTTAACTTTAGCCTTATGGCTTCTAGCAAAATACTGGAATATAAAAAAATCTATCTTAAATTATATTTTATTTATTACATTTTTTGCTACCCAACCTTACACCCTTTCATGGATGTATTTTACATTCATAACTATAAGTTGCCTATCTTGGACATTTTTTGCCATTTTAGGATTATATTTATCACATCAAATATCTTTTTCAAAAAATAAATTAATTTTAACAATTTTATCTATTATCTGCTTCTACCTACCACTTGGTGGCTACCCTCCAATTATAAACACTTTCTTTGTATGTTTAAGTGCCAAAATAACATTAGATTACATATTTGAAAACAAATCACTAAAAGATTTATTCAATATATATAAATACACAATTTTAAACATCTTAATTGCAACAATTTTATACAAAATAAGCTTAAACTTCGTACCCCACAATGATGTATATAATTTAGAAACAACTCCAATAAAAGAACTACCCTTAAAATTTATTACATGCTTAAAAATATCATTTCAGCAATTCCTAGTAACCGTACCTTTTATGGAAATAGGCTATAAAATATTACTTTTTTCAATGTGTATAATCGCAACAATCGGTTGTTTACTAAAATCTAAAACACCCAAAAAATACTTTTTAAGCCTACTATTTATAACGACAACAATTTGGTTTACAGCTCTAACAACTTTTCTAGTTGTTCCACCAACAGAATATGTTTCTCGTATAGATTTTTACGGCTTCGGATTTTTATACGCATTCTTTCTGTGTTTATTGTTAAGATTAACTCCGAAAATTTATGAAAGTTTAGGACTTATTTTTTGTTTTATACTTATACCATTAAATATTCTAAATGACTATCATGCACTAAAAATATGGAAACAAGGATTTGATGCTGAATTTCAAATTTTAGATAAAGTTACAGAAAAAATAGAAAATCATCCTCTATTTAACTCCAATAAGAAATATCGTATATATATTGCAGGTGATATATCTCTTCGACCATCATATTATAATGGAAAATTCCAAAAAGATGATGTTTTCTTTTATTCTCTACCATATTTAGCAATGTGGCAAGGAGCAAATCTTGTGCAATTCTATTCCCCATATAACTACATATCCGACCCAAGCATTATTACCCCAGAGGATATAACACCTGAAGTATATAACTTTATTACCAAAGACGCCCATTATTGGCCACATGAAAATTCGATATTCATAAATAACAATATCATCATAGTCATATATAACCAATATGGACTTGAAGAATTAAAACAAAAAATAAAAATATTTTCCCCATAAAAGAATAAATTTATTAATAAAAAAATTACGCTTTTATGATAAACACAAAGTATTGAAATATAAAATTAAAGGTGAACCATGAAAAATCTAAATTTAGCAATTGTTATTCCTTGTTATAACGAAGAAGAAATTCTTCCTCAAACAATAAAAAAACTATCAAAATTACTTGATACCTTAATTTCAGAAAAATTAATTTCACCATCAAGTAAATTAGTTTTTGTAAATGATGGTTCAAAAGACAAAACATGGGATATTATAGAAAAAAATAATAAAACAAACCAGTATGTCAAAGGTATTTGCCTATCTAGAAACTTTGGACATCAAGAAGCTCTTCTTGCAGGATTATACAACACAAAAGCTGATGCATATATAACTATTGATGCCGACTTACAAGATGATATCAATGTAATAAAAGATATGATAGAAAAATATCAAGAAGGATATGAAGTTGTATATGGTGTAAGAAACAAAAGAGATACTGATACATTTTTTAAGCGAAACACAGCTCTTTGGTTTTATAAATTAATGAAAATGCTAGGAGTTGAACTTGTAGCCAACCATGCCGATTTTCGTTTATTAAGCAAAAGAGCCGTAGAAACAATGTCTTCATTTAAAGAAAAAAACCTCTTTTTACGTGCAGTAGTACCTCTTGTTGGTTATAAATCAACAAATGTATATTACGATCGCAAAAAACGTGATGCAGGTATCACAAAATACCCTCTCAAAAAAATGGTGTTATTTGCGCTAAAAGGAATTTCAAGTTTTTCAGCCTTTCCATTACATCTAATAACCTTATCTGGCATATTAATTTCTATTTTTAGTTTCATCTTAATGCTATGGACTGTAATAGCATATTTTAATAACTCCACTATTGTTGGTTGGGCTTCATTAATGTCTGTTATTTCATTTTTTAGCGGTATAACAATTTTATTTATGGGGATTATTGGAGAATACATCGCAAGTATTTTCGTAGAAGTAAAAAATAGACCATTGTACATTATTGATAAAACTTTGGAATAAGATATGGATAACAAAACTATAACATCAAAAGAAACAAACCAGTTTTTAATAAAAAATTGGCTAAATCTTTTCTTGTTAACAATACTTTGTTATTCACATTTTATTTTTTACTTTTTATGGGGAAACCATGATTGGGAATGGGTAAAAAGTGGAACTCCCTTATTAAGTGGAGTATTCGAAGGACGTTTTTCACAATTTATCTTACAAACAATCATAAGTAATGGCAACATCTTACCAATAATAACCATTTTTACAGCCATTGCTTTTTTTACTGGCGCCATAATATTATTGTTAAACATATTTAAATTACCACACAAAAAATTATACTATATTTTAACAGGATTATTTATATCAACCGCACCCTACACCATCTCTTGGCTATATTTTGCCTTCATAACACTCAGCTGTTTATCTTGGCCTTTCTTTATAATTCTAGGTTATAGTCTCTTATTTAAAGCACAAAACTCAAAACACAAATTTTTATTAAGATTTTGTTCTTGCATATTATTTTACTTAAGTATAGGAGGTTATCCTCCAACAATAAATTTAATTGGTATCATCTTTTTTTCTATCATCATAAATTATCTATGTTTTAATAAACAAACAATTAAAAACATAATAAAAAAAGCAACACCAATAGCTCTGTCAATTATCAGTGCTTTAACCATATTACTTATAACTCAATATTTGTTAAAAAAATACAATCTGCAATATTCTACATATAATACCGCAGGAATATCTATACAATTATTACCTCAAAAATTATTAGAAACTTTTATCATATCACTAAAACAATTTATCATAACCACCACATTTATTGCTTACCAATATAAATATTTTACCTTATGCCTGACTCTTTTGGCTTTATTTTGTTTATATAATTTATTACCCAAAACTCTACCACACATCACATTATTCTTATTAAGTTTATTAGGATTACTACTATCTTCCGTGTTCACAACCCTAATAGCAGAAAATACACATTATGTAACATTTGAACCTAGAATAGAGTTTTTTGGAATTTTATATATCTATGCATTATCCATAATAACCTTATTAAAGTATTCTAATACATTTCTAAAAAATATAACAATTTTGCTCACTACAATACTACTCATATATAATATAAACACCTTAAGTTATGCCTCCAAGATATGGAACTTCGGTTTTAAAACTGAAACACAACTTGCAAATCGCATTATAAATACTATAGAAGAACACGAACAATTTTCACAACAAAACAAATACACATTTATACAAGGTGGCACATTAAACATTAGAGAAAAGTATTATCAATATAAATCCCTCGAAAATATAGATTCTTATACATTAAGCGCACCACTTATACCATGGCATTTACCATCTAAAACATATAAATTTTATACATCAACAGACTACTTTGGAGCGGATTTTGATATATACTGGAGCTTTGTTAACCCTTACGAAGTAAATATGTCTGATAATTTAGCTCAATACTTAAACCACAAAGCAAAACCATGGCCCAACAAAGATGCAATTTACCTAGATGATAAAACCATAATATTAAGCCTAACTCAAGATGGTATATGGAGAGGACAAAATTGGTTTGAAACGCATTATTAAAAATGTTAACACTAACCAATAATACACTTGTTATTATCTATATTTTTTTCTAATATACATTCAAATTTGGATAAACATAATGACGCAAGAAAAAAATACATCACTATCCATAAATGGCAATATATGGAACATATTAGAAGCAAACGAACGCCAAACAGAGATTTTATGTCAAAATCTCCGAATATCTCCTCATTTGGCAAAATTATTAAATTTAAGAAACATCCCCGAGGCTGAAGCAAATAATTTCCTAAATCCTAAACTATCAAACATAATGCCCAATCCTAGCTTATTAAAAGATATGGATAAGGCTTCTCAAAGAATAGCAACCGCTATAATGAACAACCAAAAAATTGCTATTATTGGAGATTATGATGTTGATGGAGCTACATCAACTTCTGTTATGAATTTATTTTTAACATCATTAGGTGTAAAAACAATTATCCACATACCAGAAAGAGATGAAGGATATGGTCCAAGCAAAATTGCATTTGATGAATTTAGAGATTTCAAAGCAGATTTAGTTTTAACTTTAGATTGCGGAACATCTGCATTTGATATTTTAGATCAAGAGGCAAAAAATTTTGACATTATAGTTTTAGACCACCACGAAGCAGAAACAAGATTACCCAAAGTTTACGCAGTTGTTAACCCTAAACGCCTAGACCAAGATGATACTCGTAAAGATTTAGGTTATATGGCAGCTGTCGGTGTTGTATTTATGACTATTGTTGCAATAAACAGAACTTTAAGAGAAAATGGATTCTATAATACAAATCAACCAGAACCGAATTTAATGCAATGGCTAGATTTAGTAGCACTAGGCACAGTTTGTGATGTTGTAACATTACTAGGAATAAATAGAGCTTACGTAACTCAAGGCCTAAAAGTTATGGCAAATCGCCAAAATATCGGATTAAAAACGCTTTGCGATATTGCAAATATAAACGAAAAACCTGACACATACCACTTAGGATATATTTTAGGACCAAGAATAAACGCCTGTGGGCGTGTCGGAAAAGCATCCATTAGTAGCAAACTCTTGTGTACTCAAAACATCTCACAAGCAAAAATTCTAGCTGAAGAAATGAATTCATACAATACTGAGCGAAAAGACATAGAATGTTTTGTTTTAGAACAATCAATTGAAATGCTTGAAGGTACTCCCCAAAATTATCCAATGGCATTTGTATATAGCAAAAACTGGCATCAAGGGGTTATCGGTATTGTCGCAGGCAAACTAAAAGAACGTTATAATTTACCAGCTTTTGTGATGAGTATAGAAGAAGACGAAGTAAAAGGATCTGCTCGCTCAATTTCTGGAGTTGATTTAGGTTCTCTTATTATTGCCGCTAAAGAAAAAGGTGTCATAACCAAAGGTGGTGGACACACAATGGCTGCCGGCTTTTCTTTAACAGAAGAGCAAATCCCCTTATTTAGAGATTTTGTAGGTGCTTATATAAAAGAAAGCTTAAACAATACTCAACCTATCCCTATACTAAACATAGATTTATGTATAAGCCTTTCTGCTGCCAATGCAAACTTATGCACCGAAATAGATAAATTAAAACCTTTTGGAGCAGGAAATGCAGAACCTCTAATTTTAATAAAAAGCGTATTCATAACAAAAACATACATAATTGGTCAGGGGCATATAAAATGTATGTTAACAGATTTAAACAATAATAAATTATCTGCCATTGCATTTAAAATAGCCGATACAGAAATGGGTAAAAATATTTTAAGCAATAACCATACTTGCTATGATGTTGTTGGCAACCTACACTTCAACCACTGGAACAACAACACAACCCTTCAATTTACAATCATTGATATAAAGAGGTCAATATGAGTAAAAACAACACAAATTCTACAGAAAATAAAACTAATTTTTTTGGTTTTGTAATTTCAAAACTAAAAACTTATTTATTTACAGGTATCTTAGTAACAACTCCTGTAACTATAACATTTTATATGGCTTATGAACTTTTAATATGGATGGATAAATGGACAAAGTCCCTTATTCCCCCTCAAATGTCTTCTACTGGTATATTATATTACATACCTGGGTTTGGAATTGCTGTATTAATCTCTGTACTTATTATCATTGGAATGTTTACAACAGGTTTCATTGGCAATTTCTTTGTACGCTTAGGTGATTTCATTGTATCAAAAATACCTCTAATATCTAGTATATATTCACTATTAAAACAACTTTTTGAAACAGTACTTTCTCCTAAATCTCAATCATTTAAAGAAGCTGTTTTAGTAGAATACCCCAGAAAAGGTATTTGGATTATTGGATTTCTCGCAGGCGATTCCTCAAAGGAATTACAAACAAAAACACCACATTCAGATTTATTAAGTGTATTTATACCTACCACCCCAAATCCCACATCTGGATTTTTAGTCCTAATTCCTAAAAATGAAGTAATAAAACTAGATATGAGCGTTGAAGATGCACTAAAATATATTGTTTCATGTGGAATAGTCGAACCTACAACAAAAAAGAAACATTCAAACAAAAAAATAAATTGACAAACACTATATATAAGCATTTAATACAACCCTGAAAGAGAGGACACTCTCTTTGTGTGGATTTAACCTTAATTGTCCTGCACATCAACGGACTAAAACGGAGTACTTTTATGATTAAAACTGCTGAATACGTGTCATTAGGACACCCAGATAAAATTGCTGACTATATTTCTTCTGCTATTTTAGATGAATGTATAAAACAAGATAAAAACGTGCGCTACGCTGTCGAAGTTATGGTGAAAAATAATAATATAATTCTAGGTGGCGAAATAACTGGTATCGTACATTTAAATCACTTAAAAAAATACGTAAAACAAGCATTACGCAACATTGGTTATGATGAAAAATATAGCTCTATCTGGGGCGAAAACGCAATAAACATAAACAAAATAAAAATAACCAACCTTATAAGTGCACAATCTACAGAAATTGCCCAAGGTATAGAACAAAATGGTTGGGGTGACCAAGGTGTTTTTGTCGGATTCGCAACTTCAAATAAAAACTTGATTAATCAAGAACTATATCTAGCTCAAAAACTAAACAATGCTCTTTATGAAAAAGCTCTAGCTTCAGATAATCTAGGTTTAGACATCAAAACACAAATAACCCTAGATGCAAATAATAAAATCAAAACCGCTATCGTTGCAATTCCCATGCTACAAAAAGAGGATTTAACAGATTTTGTAATTAACACCTTAGGTTCTGTTCCTGAAAATATAATAATTAATGGTACAGGCTCATACACATGCCATTCATCAATTGCAGATTGTGGTATTACCGGCAGAAAATTAGCTTGCGATTTTTATTCAACAGCATGCCCTGTAGGAGGTGGCTCTCCTTGGACCAAAGACCCATCTAAAGCAGACCTAACATTAAATTTATATGCAAGAAAACTAGCTATAGATTATTTAAAAGATAACGATTCTTGTTATGTATATCTATCATCTTGTATCGGAAAACAAGACCTACCAAGCGCTGTAATAAAAACAATCAAAAATAACAAAGAAACAATATTCAATATATGTCCAAATTGTAATCCTAAAAAGATTATTGAAGAATTAAAATTAAACAGACCAATATATAAAAAATTATGTAAAAATGGTTTAATGAACTATTTTACAAATAAAGGATTACCCAAATTCTAGCATTTTGTCTTTACAAACAATAAAGCACATGCTAAAGCAAAAACACAATAAAAAAAACCAAAGGAAAATAAAATGCTATGTATATATCACGCAGCTGACCACGATGGCAAAGGTTCTGCCGCTATTGTAAAATACGCTAACCCAGATTGCTATCTAATTGGCTTTAACTACGATTGCGAAATTCCATATGAAGAAATAGATAAACACGAAGACATTGTTATTTGTGATATATCATTTCCTATGGAATATATGTTTAAATTACATGAAACCAAAAATTTAATATGGATAGACCATCATGCCTCAGCCATAGATGCATACAACAAATATTTAGAAAGAGCTGGTGGATTAGGCATAAAAGGAAACAGAGATACTTCTTTTGCCGCAATTGAATTAACATGGCAATACTTCTTCCCAACCAAAGAAGTACCTTTAGGTATAAAATTATTAGCTCTAAATGATTTATTTGATTTAAGAGACAAACGTGTTCGTCCTTTTGAATTTGCTTTTCAATCACTTGGAATAAATCGCCCATACGAACGAGTATGGAAAGATTTGATTGAAAATAAAATAGATATTCCTCTTATGGTAGAAAAAGGAAAAGCGATTCTCTCATACATAAAACATAGAGATTATCGCTTAGCACGCAATATGACTTTTGAAGGAAAATATGAAAACCTACGTTTTATAGCTGCCAATATGGCTCAAGCAGGTTCTGACTTTTTTGAATCTTTAGACAATATCGATAGTTATGATTTTATGGTAAGTTTTTCATTAAACAAACGCTCTAAATGGAATTTATCATTTAGAACTACCAAAGACAATGTTGATGTATCTAAAATAGCTGTAGCTCTCGGTGGTGGTGGTCACCCTAAAGCATCTGGAGCATCAGGATTAGACAATCTACCTGACTTCTTATGTCATAACATAAAAGAATGGACCAAATTTAACTAACCTATATTATATAATTTAAAAAATAATTTCCTAATAACAAAAAAAGAGCGGTTAAAAAACCGCTCTTTTTTAATCAGAATCAACAAAATGCTACTTTTTAGGAGTATAAATGGTATCAGTTAAAATTCCTCGTATATCTTGATTAAGGTAATCTCCATGCAATTCCCATTTAAAAATTTTTCCAGGACCTTTAGTTTCATCCCCTTCAAAATCTTCAAATTTATCTGTCCAAAAAATATTAGGTCGATACTCCTCAAATCCAATTATCGTATCATCAATACAGAAAAAACGATCATAATATGAAACAGTCCACCAATAATGTCTAAAAAATATATTATTTGCATTTTTAACATATTTCAACCATTTTTCACAAGTCTTAACATACTTTTTATAATACCAACCAACTATTAAACTATTTGGATTAAAATTATAATCTTTTAATTCTGCTCCATACGATTCGTCATATACCCCGACCTTATCATCTCTAAGTACATTATCTATCTTCTCTATATATTCCACATCCGGAACTTGCGTACTAAGATGTAACTCACAATGTAAATATTTACGGTCATAAATTTCTCTAAAACCACCATAAGCTACACTAAAATCTGGAGAAAAAACTAATACTGTATCCATTGCAAATATATCATTATTTACACCAAAAGTATACAAATATTCCAACCAAACCCAAGGCACTCCATAAAACTCATCAGTTTCAACATGTCCATCAGAATAATGTCTATCTCGATAAACTTCGCATTGAGAACAAGGTTTCAAATTATCATGCCCTTCGTAAAATACTTGGTTTTTACGATATGTAATATTCACAAGTTCAACTACCTCAGTTGCATTTATAACACCACCAACATAGTTAACCTCAAACTCTAAAGTATTAACAAGCTCATCACTCACATTAACACCCTTGAGTTCAACCTCAAACTTGGCTTTCACATCGTAATACACAGTATCATACACAAACCCTCGAGTCGTGGCATCCTTTTTCTGCTCTGTGACTTCTATTCCAATGCATTTTGGTTCACCAATCATCAAATATGGCATTTCATCACCACTTTGAGCAGTATAAACCTCATACATTGTTTCAAACAAAAATTCCTGCGAAGAAGTTGCAAAAATTTGTTCATACAGATTAGATTTAGGATTTTCACCTTCACTAGATGATTTAGGTTCTTCTGTTTCAATAAGAGCAGATAAAAGCTCATACTTTTCAATAAAGGCTGTATCATTTTTTACCTTTAAGCTAATAGTAGCTTTGGGCTCAAATGAATAAACAGCTGTATCTGCCAAAGCGTATGTACTCTCCTCTTTAATCTCTAATAAAAGTGTATCCGAACCATTAACAACAAATGGAGATTTAACCTCCACATTTTTATCATTAATAGTATAAACTACACTTCCATAAAGCTCGCTAACATTTTCTACCACACCAACATAATTAACATTAAACTCTAATGTCTCTTTGTTTTCATTTTTGGTATTAACGCTTTCTAGCTCAAGATTAAACTTTGCACTTACCTCAAACATCAAAGAATCTGTAACACTAGCTCTTGTTAAAGATAAAGCTCTTAATGTAACATAAGGAGAAGAATTTCTTGTCCTATCACCACTTTCAGAAACATTACCACTACCAAGTTTCGCTTCGTTTACTTTAACATAGGGCATCTCAATTACATTCGATAATGAGTTAACATACGAATAAACTTCATGGCCTAAATCAAAGACAACCTCCTGATCTCCAATCATAAACTTTTGATTTATGGTATACAAAACAGGATTCGTTCCACTTTGAGCTGTCGTTACATCTGCATTTTCATTGATTTTTAATAACGTTTCAATGTCTTTCGCATAAATAGTATCTACTGTTGCAAAAAGCTCTATCGTAGCCTTAGGCTCACAAGTAAATACCGTTCCATCAGGATCAGTGTAACTACTCTTTTGGCTAACAACCACATTAAGAGTATCACCTTGAGTAACAGTTGTTGGTTCATCATTTGGCTCGCCACCTACAATGCTATCATTATTTAAATTGATAACAAATTCAACTTCGCCAACCTCATTTTCTGGATCAGGTGTTGGCACTAGCGGCTCAATTTCATCGCATGACCAACATGCACAAACAAACATTAAGGCAACAATGCACCTGTGCACTATTTGCCAAACAGATTTTCTTGTCTTCATAAAATTATAGTTTTTTAGTGATTAATATTTTTGTTTTTTATTTCTATTACTAATTTCTAAAACTAATCCTGATGAATATGCTAAAACATTCTTTTCTAATTATACAAATCATAATTCATCAAGACAAAATAAATACTAAACCAAACTGATATTAACAAACGATATTTATTTTTCAAGTTTTATTTATCCTAAAAGTTTTTATGCTTCTAACACAAATTTGTGTTGTTTTTATTTTTAAATATTGATACATTAACTATGGATTTTTTTGAAAACTTAAAATAAGGATAAAACAATGTTAGATATTAAATTTATTATAGAAAATAAAGATCTTGTAAAAGAAGGTCTTGCAAAAAAAGGATATACCGCAGAAAATATTGATATTGATGCTCTAGTCAATCTACATTTAGATATTAACAAATTAAAAACATCAACACAAAATAAGTTAGAAGAAAAAAATCGTTTAAGTAATTCAATAAAATCCGCATCACCAGAAGAACGTCCACAAATCATTGCACAAAGTAAATCTTTAGGTGAAGAAATAAAAACATCTCAAGAAGAGCTAGCTAAACTTCAAGAACAATTTGATAACGTTATGTGGCGTATGCCAAACTTGCCTTCAGAACAATCTCCTGTTGCAGAAGATGAAGAAGGTAATGTAGTTATTAAAAAAGTAGGTGAACCAACAAAATTTAATTTTACTCCTCTTGACCATATTGAATTAATGGAAAAAAATAATTGGTCAGAATTAGAACGTATCACAAAAGTTTCTGGAGCAAGAACATATGCCATAAAAAATGAACTATCTCGCTTAGAACTAGCAATGCACATGCTAGTGCTTGATAAACTTGCATCACATGGTTTCACAACCATTACAGTTCCATCTTTATCTAAGGAAAAACCTTTATATGGTATGGGTTATTTACCATTTGCTCAAGACGAAGTTTATTATATGCCATCTGATGATACATATTTATCAGGAACAGCTGAACTAGTATTAAACTCACTACATGCAGATGAAATCTTATCTGAAAACGATTTACCTGTTTTATATGCTGGTTTTTCTCCTTGCTTTAGACGTGAAGCAGGTGCCGCAGGTAAAGATACACGTGGATTAGTTAGAGTTCACCAATTCCTAAAAACAGAACAATTTGTTATTTGTAAAAACGACATAAACGAAAGTGAATATTGGCATAAAAAACTATTACAAATTTCAGAAGAGGTTTTACAAGATTTAGAACTTCCATATCAAGTACTAGAAATTTGTACAGGTGATATGGGTGCTCCAAAATATCGTCAATACGACTTAGAAGCATGGACACCATCACAAAACTGCTATCGTGAAACACATTCTTGCTCAAACATTACAGAATGGCAAGCAAGACGCACAAATTTAAGGTATCGTGATAACAAAGATGGTAAAGTAAGATTTGCACATACCCTAAATAATACCGGTATTGCAACTCCTCGTATTCTTGTACCATTTATTGAAAATCACCAACAAGAAGACTTTAGCGTTCGTATTCCTGAAAAACTTCAACCATATATGGGTGGTAAGAAATTTATCGGAAAAAATGTTAAGTAAAAACTAAAAAAAGGAAAGCTATGAAAAAAATTGATAAAATCATCAATTTTATGCGAGCACTTGAAGAGGTTTGCATTGTAAAAAGAGATTTATTGCTTTACGAAGGCTCAACCGAAAACAATGCTATGCACATTTTCAAGCTTTCCTTTCTTATCATGTTAATTTCCCCCTATCTAAAAAAAGAAGTTAATTACACTAAAATGCTCGAAATGGCTTTAGTACACGATATAGCAGAAGGAAAAACAGGCGATTACACTGCCGCAAACCAAATAGCTCATCCTGAATTAAAAAAAGAAAAAATAAAAAAGGAAGCAATAGCAATAAAAGAATTAAAATCAATGCTACCACCACCTTTAAACAAAAAGGTATCATCTCTATATAAAGAATATGAAGAAAAAAAGACTTTAGAAGCAAAAATTGTTTCAATGCTAGATAAACTTGAAGCAAACCTTCAAGCCAACCAATACCATAACGGAGATGTTAGATATTGGAAACAATGCGAAAATGGGGAACAATACTACAAATTAGCACGTCTTAAAAAACCAATGATACAAGAAATAGATGAAAAAATAATAACCGAACTTGAAAATGCTATTTTAGATTTATCATATCAAAACATGAAAAAATGTCGTGTAAAAATCAAAGAATAAAAGAGTTAATACATGTTATTATATGTTGATAAAAAAGCCGAAAAAAGAAAAAAAATAAAATATACTTTAATAATCGTATTTTGCATATTTTTTATCATTGCAAATATTTACCAATTTCAAAAATCATTACACACACCTGATAGAAATTTAACCAATTATACCCCACTTGCAACATCTGCCAATTTATGGTATGAAAAAAATGCACCAATCACAATATATACATCACCTAATAGTTATCAAAAAATAATTGTAATTCCGCAAAATCTAACTCGTGAAATATCTATAGAAATAATAAATGCAATATCTCAAAATATAGACAAAGAAACATCTTCTCTTTTTATCACCCCAAACATAAAAGATATTGCTTTTTTAGAACAAATAATAAAAACCACCATTCCTAATTTAGAATTATCAAATTCTCCAAAATCTATAATATTATCCGATAATTACGAAGAAATTAAACCATTAATATATAGCCACAAACTAAAACCAACAACAATAACATACCAAAAACCAAATAAAATAGAGCAAAACAAAACTCTAATAAATTTATTAAATCAAAAATTTCCTCTTCCCTTTATCCCTAATAATAAATTAGATAAAGAACAACAATCATTAAAAGACTTTGTTACCAATCATCAAAAAGAACTCAACAACATATTAAACGGCATATCTTTGTCAGAACAAAAATTTTCTCATCAATCATTATTATTGCAAAACACTCCTTTTTGCATAAAGACTAACACTCAAACATATTGTAACCTAAAAGACGATATTTCTTTATTTAAAGCAATTTCAAATATTATAAACGAAATACCAGCAACACAAAAAATAGAAAAACTGATATTAATAACTTCTTTTCAAGAAACTACTCCAAATAACTTATCCCCTAACGCAGGCCTACTCTTTCGCTTTAATAATAGACAATCAATTATTCTACCTCAAGATATTAAACACGAACCTTTTCAAACTATAAAAAAACAAGCAGGTATTAATCCTTTATACAATTCAAATAAAATGAAATTTTATCAATTTAAAACTATGGAGATGAAAAAAGATGACAACATATAATGGATATGAGCTAAATTACACTATTGATGAATTAAAAAAAATGATATCAGAAGAAACAACTGATGTAACATTAATATCTAAAGAAAGCTCTTCATACCAATCACTAAGCGAAGGCGATAAAAAAGCACTAACACATTTAGTCAATGCAGCAAACATATTAAACAATGTTAGCTTAATACAAGATAATAAACTAAATATAGCTCAAAAAAATGCTTTAATCACCGCTTCAAATAATGGTGATGAACACGCCTCATTAGCTCTAAAATTATTCAATTCACTAAATGGTGTATCAGGATTAAATGGCATTGATGACAAACCTATAAACATCTTTAAAAATCTAACCACACCTGCTGGTAAAAATTTTTATCCAGATGATTTAAATATTGATGAATTTCATAACATACTATTAAATATGTTCGCTAATAATCAAATAGAAGAAATAAAAAAGATTCTATCCTCACGCACAATGGTTGTAAGAGACAATAATTCGTTAAAAGCAATCGATTATACCATATATTTTGAAAAAGAATTTAGCGAAATGGCAAATGAACTAGAAGTTGCCGCTTTTTATACAACAGATACATTATTCAAAGAATATTTATCATGGCAAGCACAAGCTCTAATCCAAAACAATGAAGACATGGATATGTTAGCTGATAAACATTGGGCTCAAATGCAAAATACTCCTTTAGAATTTACTATCAGTAGAGAAAACTATGATGATGAAATAACATCAACTGTTCTAGAAAATAAAGAATTAGCTCATCTTATAAAAGAACATAACATTGAAGTTGTTGCAAAAGATATGCTTGGTGCAAGAGTTGGTATATTAAATAAAGAAGGAACAACACTATTATTACAATTTAAAGACACAATGAAAGAACTTAGCTCTCTAATGCCTTTTTCAGATAAATACAATCAAACTATATCCACAAATTCTGAAGTACAACAAACTATGGTAGATGTTGATTTAGTTGCACTAACAGGAGACTATGCTCAAGCAAGAGGTGGAATAACTATTGCGCAAAATCTACCAAATAATGATAAACTAGCAATCAAAACAGGCGGAGGAAGAAGAAATGTATACCACCGCCAAGTACGCTTAAGCCATGATGCAAAACGTACACAAAATATGTTAAATACTTTTTTACACCCTGATTTTCATCAATATTACAATCCAGAAGCTGACCATATATTTGTTATTGGACACGAAAATGGCCATTCACTAGGTCCATCATCAGAATATCAAAATTCACCAGGTATTTGTAAATCAATTATTGAAGAAAACAAAGCAGACACAATCTCTATTGCATTTATGCCTGAATATGTAAAAAGAAAAATAATTACAGAACAACAACTAAAAGAAATTTACACAACATGGATTACACGCCGACTTCTTCTATGTGCAAAACCTATATTCCCAACAGAAACATATAAAATTGTAGATTTAATAGAGTTTAATACTCTTCTAAATTATGGTGCAATAAGTTTTGATGAAAACAAACTTTTACATATTAATTTTGATAAAGTATCACCTGCAATATATGAACTTCTAACCAAAGTTATTGATATTCAACTCAAAAAATCTCCAGAACAGGCTAGAAAACACATAGAAGAAAATTGCACCTGGAACGAACTTCATGAATATATTGCTCAAAAACAAAAAGAATTAGGAATAAAAAAATATAAAAATATTGTAAGCTATTTCTAAAAATAAATTGCTAAAAAAAAAGAATACAATATATTAGTATTTAAGTAAAACTTTAGGAGACACAAGAATGTTTGGAAAATTTTTTCGTGGTCAATATTCTTTATCGGAAGCTTTTTGGAAGTTTTCTGTATTTGGTTTATTCTGCTGTGCAGGCATTTCACGCATTTTAATGACAGGTTTAAAACAAACTGTTGGTTACGATATGAACTATATCAATGTCGTACTTAAAAATATTTCACTCATCAGTATGAATTCTAATGCTTTTGCGTGGATGTGTTTTTATACTGCATCTTTCTTAGCTGTTATTATTTATTCTATAATCTGTATAATAGGAATGTATAACACTTACAAAGAATATGAGAAAAGTAAAGTTCTAGCCATAATTTGTATGATTCTCACATGGGGTTTAGTTTATTTAGCAATAAAAACTTCTATGTATAGTTAATCTTAAAACAAATAAAAACCCCACCCAAAGGTGGGGTTTTTATTTAAGTTATCAAAAATTAACAACCACCAAAAACAATATTCATTGTATCTTTAGCAATCATATATTCTTCATCTGTTGGTATAACAAATACTCTAACCTTTGAATCAGATGTAGAAATTTCCGTAATATCACCACGCTTAGAGTTAGCTTCTTCATCTAAAGTAATACCCAAATAGCTCAAACGTTCTAATATTAATTTACGAACCAAAGAACCATTCTCACCAATACCAGCAGTAAATACAATAGAATCAACTCCACCTAATACCGCAATATAAGAACCAATAAAGCGAACAATACTATGAACATAAGTATTCAAAGCATCTGTTGCACCTTCTTCAACCTGATAAAGAGTTTCAATATCTCTGTTATCAGAATATCCGCAAAGTCCATACATACCGCTTCTCTTATTCAAAATATCATTAACCTCATCAGGTGTTTTATTCTGAGATTTGCAAATATAAAGAGGAATATAAGGGTCAATGTCACCACAACGAGTCCCCATAACAAGACCTGCCAATGGAGTAAATCCCATAGAAGTATCTAAACAAATACCATTGTCAACAGCACTAATAGATGCACCATTACCCAAATGGCAAGTAATAATTTTACCTTTTTTGCCAATTAATTCTGCCGCTTTTTGTGATACATAAGCATGAGATGTTCCATGAAAACCATAACGTCTAATTTTGTGCTTTGTATATTGTTCTAAAGGAAGCGCATACAAAAAAGCTTCCTTAGGCATTGTTTGATGAAAAGCTGTATCAAAAACAACAGTTTGAGGAACTTTAGGTAACAAATTTTGTACTGCCTTAATTCCCAAAACATGAGCATGGTTATGAAGAGGTGCTAATTCTGCTAATTCTTCAATTTGATCTACAACAGTATCTGTAACCAATACAGAATTTTTAAATATATCACCACCTTGTACCACACGATGACCTACAGCATCAATTTCTTCCATTGAGCTAAGAGCGCCATTTAATAATTCTTTTGTAACTTCCTCAATAGCTTCATTATGAGTTGGAAGAGCAACTTCTCTTGTTCTCTTTTCTCCACCAGTTATTTTAATTTCAACAAAAGAACCATTAATTCCAATACGATCAGCTTTACCTTTGGCAACAACATCATAAGTTTCACCTTCAACATTAAATAATTGATACTTTAATGAAGATGAACCAGAATTTAATACAAGAATTTTTTTCATTTCACTTATGTCCTCTAAATTTTATTTTGTAGCTTGAATAGCAGTAATTGCAATCATACCAACAATATCTTCAACCAATGCACCACGAGATAAATCATTAACAGGAGCATTCATACCTTGCATAATTGGACCATATGCTTCACAACCACAAAGACGTTGTAAAAGCTTATAGCTAATATTACCAACTTCTAAACAAGGGAAAATAAGAACATTTGCTTGACCTGCAACTTTAGATTCTGGAGCTTTTTTCTTTGCCACAACTTCATCTAATGCAGCATCAGCTTGTAACTCACCATCTAATTCAATAGGAAGATGTTTGAATTCATCAGATTTCAACATTTCTTTTGCTAAAGCAGTAGCATTTCTAACCTTATCAACCATTCCACCGCTACCACTTCCATATGTTGAATAAGAAAGCATAGCAACCTTTGGATCCAATCCAAATTTAAGAGCTGTTTGACCAGTTGCAACAGCCATATCTGCTAATTCTTTTTCTGTAGGATTAATAATGATAGCGCAATCTGCCATCAAATAAGGTTTATCATTAGCAACTAAAATCAAAGAAGAAGAAACACTTCTATCTTTATGAGTTGATTTAATGATTTGAAGAGCAGGTCTAACAGTATCTGCAGTTGAATGATTTGCACCAGAAACCAAACCATCAGCATATCCAGCTTTAACCATCAAAGTACCAAAGTAGTTATAGTTAAGAGCTAATTTTTTAGCATCATCTAAACTTAAACCTTTTTCTTTACGTAATTCATATAAAAGATTTGTCAATTCTTCCAACATTGGAGATTCTTCTGGTTTGAAAATTTCGATTCCATCTAAACTCCAACTATTCTTAGCAAAATAACTTTTAATTTCTTCAACTTCACCAAGAATAATAAGTTTTGCAGCTTTGCGTTCAGCAATATAGTGAGCCGCTGCTAAAATTCTCTCATCTTCACCTTCTGGCAAAACAATAGTTTTAACATCATTAGATGCACGATCCAAAAGATTATCTAAAAATTTAGTCATTTTCATAATACAATTTCCTTCATATGAATAAATAAAAATTTATTACATATAATATCATAACCATTTAAAAGGCAAGAATTTTGTTTGATTTTTTTACTTTTTAGGTGTATCAAAACATCATTAAACACCAAATCCGGAGAATTAAATCGTGAAAAACATCACTTTAAGCATAATTTTTAGTTTATTTTTTATATCACTTTGCCAAGCCTCACCTACATATAACGCAGAAATCAGTGTTGATGTTACATCATCAAACGTTGCAGATGCAAAAAAACAAGCCTTAAACGAAGCAACTCGCAAAGGGTTAAATGAGGTAATTTTAACAATAAGCACCGAAGAAACTATCGCAGAAATGAACAAACTTAATGACAATCAAATACAACATTTCATTTCTGGTATCCAAGTATTGATGGAAAAATCATCTTCTATTCGCTATATTGCAAATTTAAAAATTGAAGTAAATAAAGAAATTCTAACTGCTTTTATAAAAGAAAATAATTTACCTTTAATTATCAGCCAAACTCAACATTCTTTAATTATACCTTTACTAGAAAAAGAAGACGGTTCATTAGATATCTGGGCAAATGACAACATTTGGCGTAATGCTTTTCTTGAAAAAAGTAATCTACAATCTGGCTATTTAAAGTTTTATAACATTGAAAAAAATCTTGGCAATATCAGTTCTATTGATGCAACAACAATTTATAATATGACACCAAGTAAATTTGCTGAACTATCAAGTTTTAATAATACCGAAAATATTTTTGTATTAAAATATTCTCTTAAAGATAATAAAGTATACATTAAATCTTTTCCATCCGAAAAAATAATAGAAACAAATATTGATACCGATTCTCCATCATTAATGATAGATAAAATCTTACCATTAATAAAAAGCGATAAAAAACAAATAACTACAACCAATGACATCCTTGAAAGCGTAGAAAAATTTGAAATAATTTATACATATCCAAATCTAAGCCAATGGGTAAATTTAAAAAGCCTTTTAGAAAAAGAACCTTTAGTTGAGAATTTAAAAATTATCTCAATGGCAAACAAAAAAATTCATTTTAATTTCATCTACAAAGGTATACTAGAAAAATTACAAACCACCCTTAGCTTAAATGGTTATACATTAAGAAACAACGGAGAATATTATGTCATCAACTAAAAGCAAATTTTATGTTAGCCCATATCTATGGTTAGTCATATTTTTTACATTCTTCTATTCATTATATGTACTACGTTCTGTTTTAATGCCTTTTGTTGCAGGGATTTTATTAGCATATTTATTAGACCCAATGGTAGATAAACTAGAAAAATTTAAACTATCAAGACTATCATCCACTTTAATTGTATGCTTTATTACTATTCTCATCATTGTTCCTGCTCTTGTTCTATTAATAGGTATGATAGAAAATCAAATATCATTACTCATTCAAGCAACCCCCAAATATTTAACCCTAATTATGGAAAAAATTCGCCCAACACTTGAGAACCTCAACGAACGTTTTCCTGACCTAAAAAGCGCAAACATAGAAGAGCTAGTTAAAAACAATATCGGTAACTCGATGAAATTTATTGGCAAAGTTCTAAAAGCCCTAATATCTAATGGTTTTGCTTTAATTAACTTAATTTCATTATTACTAATCATGCCTATTGTTACATTTTATATGTTACGTGATTGGGACAATTTTGTTAAAAAATTTGAAAGCCTACTTCCTAAAAAATCTAAAAAATCAATCATGGCAACTTTTAAAGACATAGATAAAATAATAGCCGGATTTATTAGAGGTCAATTAAGTGTGTGCCTAATTCTTGGTATATTCTACTCTATTGGCTTAAAATTAGTTGGATTAGAGTTAGGTTTATTAGTTGGCTTTATCGCCGGAATTATCTCTTTCATCCCTTATGTTGGCTCAATAACAGGATTCGTTGTTGGTTGCATTTTAGCATTTGCACAATATGGTGATATCACTCATGTTTTATATGTTGTTGGAGTATTTATGCTTGGACAATTTATTGAAGGCAATTTTTTAACACCAAAACTCGTTGGCGAGTCGGTAGGCCTTCACCCTGTATGGGTAATGTTTGCTTTGCTTGCAGGCGGTGTTTTACTTGGCTTTTTAGGTTTAATGTTAGCTGTTCCATTAGCTGCCATTATTGGAGTACTCGTACGCCTCGCAATTAAACGCTACAAATTAAGTTCATTATATTTAGATTAAATTAATTACAATTAAAATAGTGGCTTTCTAAATACAAAAAGCTCCGCATACCACCTTACAGATATACGGAGCTTTTAATTTCAAGACTAAAAACTAAATATCCAAGTTCACAACATTAAGTGCATTTTCTTGAATAAATTCTTTTCTAGGTTCAACCACATCTCCCATCAATGTAGAGAATACTTCATCAGCTTCTTCTAACTGATCAATTTTTACTTGCAAGAGTGAACGAGCTTCTGGGTCAAGAGTTGTTTCCCAAAGTTGTTCAGGATTCATCTCACCCAATCCTTTATAGCGTTGAAGAGAAATACCTTTCTTACCTTGTGCCATAATAGCATCAACCAAAGTAACAGGACCAGCAACAACAATTTCAACACCACCTTTAGCAACAAGTTTCAACGTTCTTGTAAAGTTATTAGCTAAAAATTCTTTCATAGAGTTAAGCATCCTAGCTTCAGCACTATCCAAAACAGATGCCCCAACAATATGCTCTTCTTTAACCCCCCTCAAAGTACGATAGAATGAAATATTGCCATTTTCTAATATTTCAAACATCCATCCTTTATCATATTCAGCTTCCAAATCATCAAGACGAACAACTAATTTTTGAAGTTCAGGATTTAAACGATTCGCATCATTTAATACATCTTTATCAAACAACCCTGAAATAGCCATTTGTTCAACTATGTGTTCCGGAGCTTTAATACTTAACAACGAAATAAGATTACGAGCCTTTTTAGTACTTTCTACATAATTTACCAAATCTTGCCCCATAATTCTTTCGCCATCAGCTGTTTCCAAATACGCTTCTTCACATCCACCATTGATAAGATAATCCTCCATTTCTCTATCATCTTTAAGATAAATAATAGAATTACCACGTTTTGCCTTATAAAGAGGAGGTTGAGCAATATAAACATAACCTCTTTCGATAAGTTCAGGCATTTGACGATAGAAGAATGTGAGTAACAGTGTTCTAATGTGTGCACCATCCACATCAGCATCGGTCATAATTACAATCTTATGATAACGACATTTATCAGCATTAAAATCATCTCTACCAATACCTGTACCAAGAGCTGTGATAATAGTACCAATTTCTGCAGAGTTAAGCATTTTATCAAAACGAGCTCTTTCCACATTCAAAATCTTACCACGAAGAGGCATAATTGCTTGGTTTTTTCTATCTCTACCTTGCTTAGCAGAACCACCAGCAGAATCTCCCTCCACAATAAACACTTCAGATAAAGCAGGATCTTTTTCTTGGCAATCAGCAAGTTTACCAGGAAGTGATGAAATATCTAACACTCCTTTACGACGAGTAAGCTCTCTTGCTTTTCTCGCTGCTTCACGAGCTGTTGCAGCCTCAACGATTTTACCAACAATAACTTTTGCCTCTGTTGGATGTTCATCTAACCATTCTTTTAGTTTTTCACCCATAACACCTTCAACAACAGGTCTTACTTCAGAAGAAACAAGTTTATCTTTTGTTTGAGATGAAAATTTAGGATCTGGCACTTTAACAGATAATACACAAGTCAACCCCTCACGCATATCATCACCAGTAATAACTGTTTTATCTTTTTTAAGTAACCCATTTTCTTGGATATAGTTATTAATAGTACGAGTTAATGCTCCTCTAAAACCTGCCAAGTGTGTACCACCATCTTTTTGAGGAATATTATTAGTAAAGCACAACATACTTTCATTATAAGCTTCAGTCCATTGCATAGCAACATCAACTTGAATATCATTATCTTGTCCAGAAAAGCTAATAATATTTTCATGCAATGGTGCTTTTGCTTTATTCAAATGAGTAACAAAAGCATTCAAACCACCTTCATAATGAAACACTGTTTCTCTAGGTTCAGCACCACGATTATCAATCAATTTTAAATAAACACCGCTATTTAAAAATGCCTTTTCTCTAATAGCACGCTCCAAAACTTCATAGCTAAATTCTGTTTGAGTAAATGTTTCAGGAGATGGTAAAAAAGAAACTTCCGTACCATGTTTACCAGGGGTTTGCTCTGTAACATGAATATGTTCAACAACATTACCATTGTTAAATTCTGCTTCATATTGTTGGTCATTACGCCATATTTTTAATCTAAGCCATGTAGAAAGAGCATTCACAACAGAAACACCCACGCCATGCAAACCACCTGATACTTTATATGAGTTATTATCAAATTTACCGCCACTGTGTAATTCTGTCATAATCACTTCTGCAGCACTAACACCCTCTTCTTTGTGCGTATCAACAGGCATACCACGACCATTATCACGAATTGTTGCGCTACCATCAGGATTTAAAATAACCTCAGTTTTATCACAATAACCAGCTAAAGCTTCATCAATAGCATTATCTAATACTTCATAAATCATATGATGAAGACCAGACCCATCATCTGTATCACCAATATACATACCAGGACGCTTGCGAACAGCATCCAAACCTTTCAAAACCTTAATAGAGTCTGCATTATACTCTTGTTCACCTTTAACAATTTCATCTTCTGTTAAATCAGTCATTTTAAACCTCTAATTATTTTAATCTTAAGCTTTACCTAATATAGCACAAACACTTTTAGAACCAAGTAAAATTTACAATTTCCCCCATTTTATCAACAAAAAAACACTATTTTTTCTTAAAAAAAATATTTTCAAAAAACATATTGACAAAAACCCCACTATGTGATAAAAATATGTCAAGATTATTAAATTTAAGAGAAAAAATGACTACATTTATTAAACATATTTTTCTTCGCTTAAGAAGACTTCATATGCGACGATGACTTATCACCCTACCGATAAGCAGTCGCAAGGTTTGAGCTAAACTCAAATCTTTTTTTATAACCTAAATTTAAGAGTAAAGAGAAATATGAGTAAAAAGCATTTAATCGTAAAAAAATTAGACGGAACAAACTTACAAGATGTAATGAATTTACAAGATAGAATTATCGCAAATCTATCAGATGATGAACAACACTTCATCTTACACAGAACCGAAAAAGATTATATGAAATCACTAAATGGTACAAGCTCCAATATGCTTGGCGTTTTTGATGGTAGCGAATTAATCGCACAAATAATTTATGGATTACCTAAAAATGGCGAAACAAGAGATATGCCAGAATTTAAATCCAACATCCCTAACAATGAACTTGTTATATTTGAAGCAATTTTAGTAGACCCAGCATATCGTGGTTCAAGTTTAATGAAAAGAATGTTAGAACACATCGAACAAAATGCTATTGATGATAATAGAACACATTCAATCATTCAAATTGCCATCGATAATCCTGCTAGTTGGATTAACGCTCTTCATCATGGTATGAAAATTACCAAAGTAGACCGTGACCCAACTGATGGTGTAAAAGTTATTTATCTAGAAAAAAAAATTAGTAAAACAACTCAAAACACAACACTAATTCAAGATAACATTAAAACTTATAATATGTATCTTGGTGACAACATTCATAAAAAAATACCAAGCTTATTCTTAAAGATGCAACACCTCATACAAAAAGGTTATAAAGGTGTAACCCTAGATAAAGAAACCAAAAGCTTAATTTGGCATAAATCAGAAGAACCTAAAACTACTTTCTTTGATTTCAATAAACTATATACAAACAATTTTCAAAAAACAGGAACTCTATAGTTTATCTATCCCAAAGTAATACCATTCTGCCCCAATTTTACATTCTAAATTGGGTAGCAGAATGTATCCATCATTTTGGGCTCTCAAAATTTCCCCATCATCATACCTTGCAATTCCCTCCCCTTTATAAACTTTATCCAAATGTTTATACTGCTTCAAAAGCCTACCTTCTTTTTTCTTAACCACAAAATTTTTCATTAAAATATGTGTCTTTTCTTTTTTTATAGGTTTATCACTCTCTATTAATTCAAAAACTTTTAACGCATTAATTATTGCATTATATGCAACATCTATTGCCTTATCTTCTTTGTGATAACCACACTCTAAAGTTGTTCCGCTTTTACCACATTCAAAACAAGCCCTTTCCGTAGAGTAATCTTCTATTTCTGATTGTCCGGCATAAATATCAGGCCACCCTTCTAATACATAATCAACATCAATTACATCAATAAGTTTTAGATTTAATTCTTTTGGGTAATCACAAAAAACAAATGGCTCATCACCTTTACAATGTGTCGAATGTAAATCAAGCATAACATCACAATCTTTAATAAAAGGCATAATTTCATTTGCTAATTTTTGCTCATAAGTTATAGGATTCTCATGAACTTTCATTACTCTATTCAAATTTTCATCAATTTGACGAACATCTTTAATATTTGCTTCAACATTACAAATTGGAATAACTACAAGCTTTCCTTTTTTTATAACAATCTCACCACTATTTATCTTTTTTAATAATTTATTTAATGCACCTATTCCAGCAACTTCATTTCCGTGAATAGCTCCCAAAACAAGCAACGATATTCCTTTTTCACCACCTTCAAAAGAAAACTTCTCAACCATTCCTTACTCCATAACTTCTATATATTTCTTATATCTTTCTTTATATTGATTCTCATATTTATTTGCAATTTCAACTAAAGATTTTTGCTCCCTAAAACGATTGAGTAAAACTTCATCTGTTTTCACACTCAAAATCTCATTTTCTTCATCATATTCATCATACAAACGAATAAACTGTACTTGTTGATGATAAGCTTTCATTTCATCATAATATTCTTTTTTAATCTTAAACCTAACCACTATATCAAGTGATTCGCTATTTAAAAACCTTGCAACCGTAGTTTGGCGAATATATTCCATAATCAAAACAGGAGAAAAACTAATTTCACCATTTAATTCATCAGCCATACCAAACCTCATAAAATTATTTATTTAGAAAATTGCTCTTAAAGTAGTTAATTCCCATAGCTGTTTTTACTTCATCAAGAGTTTGTGCTGCAACATCTCTTGCTTTTTCACTACCCTTTTGAAGCATATTAAATACTTCACCCAAATCTTTTTGAAATTCTTCTCTTCTTTCTCTAATTGGACGAAGCTCTGCTTGCATAATTTCATTCAAAAATTTCTTAACAGTACCATCACCAAGACCACCACGACAATAATGCGCCTTTAATTCATCAAGATTTTTATATGCTGGTAAAAATTCTTCAAAATGTTCATCATGAGAAAAAGCATCTAAATATGTAAATACCGTATTTCCCTCTAAATGACCAGGGTCTTCAACTCTTAAATGAAGAGGATCAGTAAACATACTTTGAACTTTTTTCTTAATATCTTTTTCACTATCTGATAAATAAATGCAATTACCAAGAGATTTACTCATTTTTGCAGCTCCATCAAGACCTGGAAGTCTTGCGCATAGCTCATTTTCTGGTAACACCGCTTGTGGTTCAACCAATACTTCTTTATACATTGTATTAAAAGAACGTACAATTTCTCTTGTTTGCTCAATCATAGGAAGCTGATCTTCTCCAACAGGCACCACATTTGCCTTAAATGCAGTAATATCTGCCGCCTGACTAATTGGATAAGTAAAGAATCCTGTTGGAATACTTTGCTTAAATCCTCTTAATTGAATTTCATTCTTAACTGTTGGATTCCTTTGCAATCTAGAAACAGTAACCAAATTCATATAATAAAAAGAAAGTTCACAAAGTTCAGGAATTTGTGATTGTATAAAAATAACTGATTTTTTAGGATCCAAACCACATGCTAAATAATCAAGTGCAACTTCAGAAATATTGTTTCTAACCTTATTAACATCATCTGCATTATCGGTTAAAGCTTGAGCATCTGCCACCATGATATATATATCATCAAATTCACCACTATTTTGCAAAATAACTCTTCTCTTAAGAGAACCAACATAATGTCCAAGATGTAGTTTACCTGTTGGTCTATCACCTGTCAAAATCACATTTTTCATCTATCTAATTCCTCTTTAACAAAACTCCCGAAACTCTACCCCCTTTTCTTGTTATTGTCAAGTTTTCAAAACAAATTAAAATTGACAAAAAGCCCAAAATATGTTATTTTATCAGCTGATATATAATTTTTATCTGCTTTGTATAATTAGGTGTTTTTTCATAGTTTTTGTTTGGGAAGTAATTCTTTAGACATTAGTTGTGATTTATAAAGTATCTATGATAGACAAAGTAATTACTAACTAAAAACCACAAGAACAATGAAAAAGATTTTCAAAAAAAACGTAATCGAGAGAATGTCAGCTTATAGCAATAGCGAACTCACAGTCGCAGTACACAACGGCGTATTTCACGCTGATGACGTGTACAGCATTGCCCTCTTAGAAGTGCTTGCTAAAGTGTGCAACTTCACCTTAAAGGTAATTCGCACACGCGACGAACAAGTGATTGCTAATGCTGATATGCGTGTTGATGTAGGCATGAAGTATTCAGAAGAAACTCTTGACTTTGACCATCATCAAAATGATACCAACCTCATTCAAGAGGGAGGCATCAAGCACGCAGCCTTTGGTCTTCTCTGCCAATGGTGTTTAACCGAAGAGTTCCTTAAGATATTCAAACCAAAGTACATACTTGGACTTGAACATCAGGACAACTCAGGAAAAACTCACGAGAAATATGCTTCTATCGGACACTTCATACATGCATTCCTTCCATCATATGAAGAAGAAGTATCGTTTGATGAAATGTTTAACGAAGCTCTCGCTGTTGCAAGCACCATCTTAGAGCGTTGCATCTCTACAACACTTGGTCTCATTAAGTCTGAGAAAGATGTAGAAAAAGCCATCTCTGAAGTATTAGCAGACGGCAAAGTTATCGTGATGAAAAAGCGAATTATCATTCAGCAATTCCTTCACCCTGACTGGAAGTTTGTTATATCACCAGATCCGACAGGCGGATGGGGATTCCTTGGAATGAACGGTCAATTACTTAACCCTGAATTCCGAGGTCTAACTCCCGAAACACTGGCTCAAAAAGGCTACAGAGGCACATTCACTCACAAGGCTGGCTTTACTGGAATTCTAGAAAGTAAAGAAGAAGCAATTAAACTCTGTTTGACTTCTCTCTAAAAAAAGCACCCACTCAAAAGTGGGTGCTTTTTTATCAACCAAGTTCTTTAACATCTAATTGTATAAGCGGATATCTATCAATTTTACCATTTGGCAGATTATAATGCCACCATTCATGATTAATGCTTTCTAACCCCACACTCTCCATTATATCTTTTAACATTTTTCTATTACTTATCGCATTTTTCATTTTTTCATCAAAATAGTCATGTCTTGCTTTTTTAAGATAACTTAAAAATTCATCAACCTCACCTTGTAAAACTTGCTCACAATACTTCTTTTTATATGCGTCAACTTTTGTTGGAAACAAAAATTCCCGTCCATCATCATCACACAAGCAAACATCAACAGCCGTAGCTAAACAATGTTGCGAACGCTCCGGAGTCTTTGCAAAAAATCCTTCTATTGGAATTATCTTTTTCATTATTTCATGAGCAATTTTAGGTCTATAAGCATCACAAATTTTTAATTTTAATTTTTCTTTTTCTAAAACTTTGGTTAATTCCTCGAGTCTTTCCCATAAATCCACATGAACAACCGCAATATTTCCCCAATTTATCTCTTTATAAACAGCCCTTCCAACCATATTTGTCTTTTTTGCATACATCATATCTACAATAAATCTATCATTTTTAATTTTGATATAACTAGACTTATTTTCTGACATCAAATACCTCAAAACAATCACTCAAATATTGATTCAATTCATCATTTTCAACCAAAGATAAACTCTTTTCTTCACTTGCATTAACATCACTTTCAACTTTTCGATATTTTTGCAAATAATATTCTTTAACTCCGAGTCCTTTTAATGTATCTGCTATTTTATATAAATCTTCAATATCCAAAAATCTAGGATCACACGTTGTTCTACATTCAAAACTTTTCCCCGATTCTATTAAAATATTAAGGCTTTCCTTTACCTTTTCAACATCACCCACACCACCTGTTACAATTTTATATCTATCTTCTTCTAATGGTGCTTTTATATCAAAACCAACCCAATCTACAAATTCAATAACTTCACTAAAAAATTCAGGCCTATATCCACCAGTATGGAGTCCAACTTCAAATCTTAAAGCTTTTACATCTTTAATCGCATCAATTAATCCTTTTTGTACTAACGGCTCACCACCAGAAAATACAACTGCATCAAGGATTCCTTTTCTTGTGTTTAAAAAATCAATAAACTTATGCCAAACAATATTAGTTTCCGCATTCACATCTTGTAACTGCACATTATGGCAAAACGGACATTTCCACGGACAACCCTGCATAAATACAACAGAAGCCATCTTATTTGGAAAATCGACGATACTGAATTTCTCAATACCGCCGATTCTGATAGGACTCATAGTCTTCACTCACAAAGCTTAAACTAAAGCTTTTTCCTTATTATTCTGCAGCCATAGCTAAAGCTTCACCGCAAACACATTCGCGAGTTTCGCAACCAGCAACTGCTCTTTCTTCGCAGAAACACAATCTTGATTTAAACTCACCTAACTTACCAACATTGTATTCAGTTGTAGGACGAATATATCCCATAACTCTGCTATAGATTTCGCAACGCTGTCTTTCAGAATCATCCAAAATCACATCTTCGATATTAATAATATTACTCATTTTTCTCCCTTTCACTAACTTAATATTCTACACTACTTTTTGCATATTTGCAAGCTTTTTTAGCTTTTCTGCCTTTTTTTCTTTATCGCAAATCGGACAGAATTCGTGTTCACCGGCAATATATCCATGTTTAGGACAAACAGAGAATGTCGGTGTAATCGTAATATATGGAAGTCTGTAGTTTGCTAATACTTTCTTCACAAAATCACGACAAACTTTTGCAGATGAAATTCTTTGATTCATAAACAAGTGTAACACTGTTCCACCTGTATATTTAGATTGCAATTTTGCTTGCAAATCCAATGCCTCAAATGGATCATCTGTATATCCCACAGGTAATTGAGAAGAGTTTGTGTAAAATGGCGCATCTGGAGTCCCTGCTTGAATAATTCCAACAAAGCGCTTTTTATCTTCTCTTGCAAATCTAGTTGCAGCTCCTTCAGCAGGTGTTGCTTCCAAATTATACATATGACCTGTTTCTTCTTGAATCTTTACTAATCTATCACGAACAAAATTTAAGTACTTTTCAGCAAATTCTTGCCCATACGCATCTGTAATATCATGCTTACCATCAGTAAAGTTTCTAATCATTTCATTCATACCATTAACACCAATGGTAGAGAAGTGGTTTCTTAATGTTCCCAAATATCTCTTTGTGAATGGGAATAAACCATTATCAATCAAACGTTGAATAACTTTTCTCTTAATTTCCAAAGATGTTCTAGCAATATTCATTAATTCTTCTGTACGTTGGAATAATGCTTGTTCATTACCTTTATATACATATCCAAGTCTAGCACAGTTAATTGTAACAACGCCTACGCTACCTGTTTGTTCAGCACTACCAAACAAACCATTACCACGTGCTAGTAATTCTCTCAAATCTAGTTGCAAACGACAACACATAGAACGAATATGACCAGGTTTTAATGAAGAATTCAAGAAATTTTGGAAATAAGGCAAACCATACTTAGCTGTCATTTCAAACAATAATTCAGTATTTTCATTTTCCCAAGGAAAATCCCAAGTCATATTATATGTTGGAATTGGGAATGTAAATGGACGTCCCATAACATCACCTCTCATCATAACATTGATGTAAGCTTTGTTAATCATTGCCATTTCTTCACCCAAATCACCATATGTAAAGTCTTGTTCAACTCCACCAATATATGGCTTTTGTTCTCTTAAATCTTCAGGGCAAACCCAATCAAAAGTAAAGTTTGTAAATGGTGTTTGAGAACCCCAACGAGAAGGAACATTCAAGTTATAAATAAGCTCCTGCATACATTGTTCAACTTGATCATATGTAAGTTTATCTTTTCTAACATATGGTGCCAAATATGTATCAACAGAAGAAAAAGCTTGAGCACCTGCCCATTCATTTTGAAGTGTACCCATAAAGTTAACCATTTGTCCAACAGCAGAACTTAAATGTTTTGGTGCACCAGCTTCAACTTTACCAGGAACACCATTAAAGCCTTCTCTTAATAGATTCTTCAAAGACCAACCCGCACAATAAGCAGCCAACATACTCAAATCGTGAATATGAATATCACCATTTCTATGAGCTTCACCTACTTCATGAGGATAAACGTGTGATAACCAATAGTTTGCTGTAACTTTACCAGCAACATTCAAAATTAAACCACCATTAGAATAACCCTGATTAGCATTTTCTTTAATACGCCAGTCTAGATTCTCTAAATATTCATTAATAGAACTTTCAACATCTACAACTGTTTTACCATCACCGCGCATTCTATTTCTTTTATCACGATACAAAATATAAGCTTTTGCTGTCTTAAAATAGTTATTAGAAATCAAAACTTCTTCTACAATATCTTGTATATCTTCAACAGAAGGAAGAGACGCGTCAAATTTATGAGATAAAATCTTCATAACTTGCGCACTCAACAACCACGCATCATCTACTCCAAATTCAGTAGTATTTTCACCAGCACGCAAAATGGCATTATAAATCTTGTCGCTGTCAAAATCAGCCAAGGTACCATCTCTTTTTGTTATACTTTTGAACGGCATTTTATATTTTTTTGCCATCGGCATTTGCAACTCATTGTTAGCCATTTTTTATTCTTCCCTTCTCTTAAATTTTATAAATTTTCTTTCAATGTTGTTCAAAGGCAATCTACTATATATAGTATTAAAAAATAGTAAACAGATACAATATATTGTGTTTTACCTTTTTTTAACCCCTATCGCATCGAACTGATTACATAATGAAAAAAAAGAGTTTAAATTACAAGAGAACCCACTATTTTTTTTTAAATTTTCACATATCATACTAATAATAAAACGATTTTTTTTTTTTTAAACGTCCACAACCCCCCCTCCAATATCTTTAAATATTTTACTAACAGCTTTTTAAACTTTTTTTTATTTTTTTATTATCAAACATAATTATTGACCAATTCATCTTTTACATATATCATATTTGCCGGATTATATAATTTTTGATGGAGACAAAAAGTGGAAAAAACCATTATTTGGGATTTAGATAATACTTTGTATTTTGAAACAGATGAATATAAAAACAAACTCAACGAAGCAACTGCTTTAGCCGCAATAAATGAGTTCAATTTGCCTCTTGATTTTCAAACAGCAACCGATCTTGTTAAAGAATCATACTCTACATATAGAGATGGCATAGAGCATTTTGCAAGAACATACAAAATTTCACATAAAGATTTATATATCGCCTACCACAAATATAAAAGTGCATACATAAATATGATAACTCCTTACGAAGGACTCCTCAAACAGTTAAAATCACTAAACTGTCCACAATACATATTCTCAACATCAACCAAAGATATATGCGAAAAAATCTTAAAACATATCGGATTATATGATTTCTTCAAAGGACGGATCTATTCTGTTGAAGACTTTGATGTATATAAAAAGAATGAAAATTCAGACGTTTATCAAAAAGTATGCGAAACGATTGGCGTACAACCCCAAAATTGCATATTCGTTGATGATAGCTACTCAAATCTTCAATATGCTAAAGAAACAGGAATGACAACCATTCGCATATACTATAAAAATAACTCAGCCAAAGACATGAGTTTTATCGATTCTGCATATAAGGGAATAGAAGGTGTCGTTTCCGGCTTAAAAAAAGATTATAACTGTTAAAAAAGGTTGGATTTTCCAACCTTTTTTATTCCTCATTCTCATATATTATATCTTCACAAATTTTAGATTCTATAATATAATTTTCTATCGAATCCAATTTTAATTGTTCTTTTTCAACTTCTTTACGCCATTTATTAACATAGTCTTCTATAAGCAAAATATAATCATTATTCAACATTTTAGCCTGCAACTCCGCATCACTGTCTGCATCAATAATTCTAACACCTTTTTTATCTAACAATGTTTTACTCATTTCCTTTAGTTTAGGTAAAAAATAATCTAACGCTTCTATATATATCTGCATATGAGTTTGTTCGTGCCTTAGAGTCAAATCATACAAACATGTTCCTTTTTTAAGCTCATTAGAAACATAAATTGTTGGCAAATAATAACCTAAAAAAATATTTATAGTTTCAGGGTAGATACATTGATACCCATGACTAACGCTAATTTTAGCAACATCCATATTAACTTCCAAAGCATCCTTTATCTTAGTTAAACCCATAGGTTTAAACTCTTTAAACATATCAATTCCATATTCATTAAATTTTTTTGCCGTTTCCGCATATAAAAAATCATTATTTTTTTCAAAATTATAACGGAGCCTACCATATGAAGACCTAAGTTTTACAACAGGTTTCTCTATTATACTTAAACATTCTTCTTCATAACGAGCCAAATCTACATCTGCCCAACAATTATTTATTAAAAATAAATTTAAAATTAATGTAAAAAAAACTTTTCTCATCTATACTACTCACAAATTATAATACACAAACGGAGTCTTTTATGAGATATATGTATATTCTTTTATGTATAATGTCTAGTTTTTTTGCATATAAATCCATACATGCAGAAGAAAGTTTTACTCAATATGCTTTTTTCATGCCACAAAATTCACTACAAGAAAATACCACAATAAAAGACTTCACACCACAAACCAATAATACCATAAAAAAACAAAATTCCACCTCAAAAAAAGTAAAAAAAGTAATTAAAAGAAAAATAAAAAAGAAGAAAAAATCAACGTCCCCCATTATCAATAGAAAACGTACTTTTCCTGTAGTAAAAAGTAAATTAAAACAAATAACAGAAACTCTACCTACAAAAGAAGCTCAAACCACCACTCCAGAAAAAGTACAAAAAAATAAATATATTTTAGGAGAAATTACCCCTATTCAACAACAAAAAACAATAGAACCTCAACCCACTCCTAAAGAAGAAAAACAACTATCATATATAGAACAATTATACCAAACAGATACAGATGATCTCTTATATAACATTCCTCATCCCAACCTTAAAGACCCAACATTCAAGCAACTATACTCGCTATACGTTATGGATTTACGAACATTAAACAGAAGGGGCTCTATGCCTTATAACACAAAACTAAAAGAAACTCTAGAAAAAGTAAACTCAATACGAAGATTCGAAATACCCGATTAAAAAAGGCTCTAAAATAGAGCCTTTTTTTCTAATCATCACCAATTCTCAAGGCTTCGATAAACGCAGATTGAGGAACTTCAACCTTACCAAATTGTCTCATACGTTGTTTACCTTTTTTCTGTTTATCAAGAAGCTTTCTTTTTCTCGTAACATCACCACCATAACATTTAGCAGTAACATCTTTTCTCATTGCAGAAATTGTTTCCCTTGCAACAACTCTACCACCAATCGCCGCTTGAATAGGAATTTTAAATAAATGCCTTGGAATCAAATCTTTTAATCTTTCACAAATTTGACGTCCTCTAGATTCTGCTTGTGTTCTATGACACATAAATGCAAGAGCATCAACAGGTTCTTCATTAATTAAAATTTGAACTTTCACCAAATCTGATTGTTGATACGTTGTTAACTCATAGTCAAAACTAGCATATCCACTAGTTATTGATTTCAACCTATCATAAAAATCAAAAACAATTTCATTTAATGGAATTTCATAAACAACCATAGCTCGAGAGCCAACATATGTTAATTCATGTTGAACACCTCTACGCTCTGTACAAAGCTTTAACACAGCTCCCAAATAATTATCTGGCACCATGATTGTAGCTCTAACCATTGGTTCTTCAATAGATGATACAGTAGATAAATCGGGCATATCCGCAGGATTGTGCAACATTATACTTTCACCCTTTGTCAGATTAATTTTATATGCCACAGATGGAGCTGTTGTAATAATATCCAAATCAAACTCACGTCCGATTCTTTCTTGAATAATCTCCATATGTAAAAGACCTAAAAATCCACATCTAAAACCCAAACCTAAAGCTGCCGAATTTTCATTTTGATATTCAATACTAGCATCATTAAGTTTTAATTTACCAAGAGCATCTTTTAATGCCTCATATTGACTACTGTCTACAGGAAAAATAGAGCAAAACACCACAGGAATAGAAGGTTTAAACCCTGACAAAGCTTCTTCACATGGGCGCTTATTATCTGTAATTGTATCACCAACACTACAATCTCCCACACTCTTAATAGATGCTGTAATAAAACCAACTTCACCTGCTCTTAATTCCTCAACATCCTGCATTTTTGGAGTAAATACACCAATTTTATCAACCGAATATGTCGCATTATTACTCATCATGCGAATTACTTGCTTTTTCTTTAAAACTCCATCTTTAATTCTAACTAAGATGATAACCCCTAAATAAGCATCATACCAGCTATCAATCAAAAGAGCTTTCAAGGGTGCATCAACATCACCTTCAGGTGCAGGCAATTTTTGAACAATCGCCTCAAGAAGATTATCAATACCAAAACCTGTCTTACCAGATGTTTCAACAGCTTCGCTTGCATCAATACCAATAACATCTTCAATCTGACTTTTAACTTTTTCAACATCAGATGATGGCAAATCAACTTTATTTAATGCTGGCACAATTTCATGATTATTATCTATCGCCAAATATACATTAGCCAACGTTTGCGCTTCAACACCTTGTGTAGCATCTACCACCAAAACAGACCCTTCACAAGCAGCCAAAGACCTAGATACCTCATAAGAAAAGTCAACATGTCCTGGAGTATCAATAAGATTAAGCAAATATTCATCACCATCATTTGCTTTATATTTCAACCTAACGGTTTGTGCCTTAATCGTAATACCTCGCTCTTTTTCAATATCCATAGAATCAAGCACTTGCTCCGTCATTTCTCGACGTTCCAATCCCCCACAAGTTTCAATAATTCTATCTGCAATCGTCGATTTACCATGGTCAATATGAGCAACTATCGCAAAATTTCTGATTTTTTCCAAATCATACATGTATTTTTTCCTTATCCTTTTTATAAACATATGCCTCTAATAACCTATATTTTAGAATAACGCAACAGATTTTGTATTTTCTTATTGCATATCATCATATTTTATGCTTTAATAGGTAAATAAAATTATTTTGATATATAAACGGAGGTTTTTATGATTAGATTTATTGATATAGAGTTTGGTTCTTCAAGATATAAAGAACTATTAGATTTACGTTATAAAATCCTTCTACAACCATTAGGATTAAAGTTTTTAGATTCATATCGTGAAGAAGAAGCATCTTTCTTACATGTTGGCTGTGTTGAAAATTCAACTGACGAACTTATTGGTGGTTTAATTTTAGTTCCCGTAGATAACGAAGAAATAAGAGTAATGCAGGTAGCAATAGACACCATTCACCAAGGAGAAGGTATTGGCAAAAAACTAGTAGAACATGCTGAAAATATCGCAAGAGAAATTGGTTATGAAAAACTTGTTATGCACGCAATGCTTTCAGTTGTTGGGTTTTATGAAAAACTAGGTTTCAAACAAGATAGTGACTTATTTGAAGAAAAAGGCATATCTTTTGTTCGTATGGTAAAAGATTTATAATCACCTAGCAACAAACATCATAGGAATAGCAAACAATATCGCCAAACACCCAAAAACAATCTGATTTGTTATAGTTTGTTCCTTGAATTTAATTGCCGAAAATATCATCACAATAGGTGCAGATAATCGCATAAAAAAGCTAACAAACGAAACAGGCATAACCGCAATCATACTTGCTAAAATAATAACTTCATAGCAAATAGTAAATATCCCAGCAATTACAATTTGTTTCTCTGTAAATATATTTTTTATACTCTCAAAAGAACAACCTTTAATTAAAACCAATAAAAACATTGCTACATTAGATACCACCAAATACGGATACCAACCAATACCTTTTATTCCTACATGATCTGTAACAGAACATCCCCCTGCAAACAAAATAGCAATAACAAACATTCTTTTCTCAATAGCATTCATTCTTTTTGCATCACCACAAAAATAAAATACTCCGCCCAAAATTCCAAGCAAAACGATAGACATTAAATGAATTAACTTTAAATTTTCATCAAAAAACAAATTCATAACTAAAGATGCAAAACTTAATGATATAAAAGGAAAAAACACTGATGTAGATGTACTTTTCTTATTTATAATCTGAAAAGACCACACTGCTCCCCATACAAACCATCCTTTTAATATCGCCGCCCCAAAAGCAAATACATTATTTTTCATAACATCTATTGAAAAACCAAACTTATTACATACAATCGGAAATGTCATAATTATTCCTGCAACCATCCAAAAGCTAACAAAAATAGGAGAAAATTTGGGTAAATATTTCTCTGCCACAGGTTTATATAATAATGGCTTAAATATACCTAAAAATAAAATTACTATCCCTACAAAGAATTGAAAAACAGTCATAAAGTCTCCAAATACACAATTTATTTCAAATCATAATCATCACATACAAAAAACATTGATTTTTATAATACTATAGTCTAATATCCAATTAATTAAAAAATTATTGTCAAACTTAAATTATTAATCTTATGTTCTGTTTTTTATTATTAAACTCTTTTCTAGTATTCAAAATACTAGTAGCTTTGTTTATTATATTATTTTCTTTACAAATTTTTAGACTTGTTCTTTTTGAAAAACAAAAAAAACGTTTCAAAAAAAGAATGAACAAAGCTCTTTCTTACCAAGTTGACGTTGATGAAGAACGAACCAAGTTGTATTGTAAAAATAACTCTTTTGAAATTGTTGATGAAAATAATGAATTATTTTCTATTCCTAATGAAGAAAATGCAAAATTCGTTTTAAAAAGATTATCTTCCCAAAGTATAACACCAACCAAAGCAATTAGAGTTGAAATAGAATTTATTAAACGAGATGCTTCTTTTGATGGACCTTTTGAAATACATTTTGCCCCAAGCGATTCCTTTACTGATACTTGGGTATTAAAAGAAATCACATCAGAAAACGAAGGAATTTTCGAACACCCCATCATGGGCATACTTACACTAAAGAAAATTCCCAAATCTCTAAAAATTGGTAATACTGTCATAATACGACAACTAACAACCCATTATTATCAAGCACTTTTAGCACAATACAAAATTGTAGACTAAAAAGAAACCCGCCGGCCTAGCCGGCGGTTCTTCTTTAACGGCTATAAGCCTTTACCACTGGCAGCCCCTGAACGGGGCTTATAAGCGTCTGACAGACGCAAATTGTTACTATTTACCCGTAAACGGGTCGTTTAAGTC